>DATJTD010000134.1:0-11445 GCA_035503775.1 Candidatus Acidiferrales bacterium | reverse complement strand
GCCGACGCTCGTTGCAGCGGCAATCCGCGGCGTCGAGGACGTCGCGCCGGCGATCCTGCTCTTCATGGGCATCGGGATGCTGCTCGCAGCGACCGATCTGCTCCCGGTCAAAGCGGCGCTTGCGCCCGTCGTGGCGGCCGTCGCACCGCGCAACGCGCTGGGCTATGTCGTGCTCTTCGGACTCTTGAGCCCGCTTGCGCTCTATCGCGGTCCGCTCAATCCGTATGGGGTCGGCATCGGTGTGTACACGGTTCTGGCGGGGCTGGGCATCTTGCCGCCGGTCGTCCTCGTGGCGGCGGTGATGGCGGTTGTTCAAGTGCAAAACGCGTGCGACCCGACGAATACACAGAACGTCTGGGTCGCGAATTTCACCGGTGTGCAGGTCAACGAGATCACCCGCATCACACTGCCCTTCCAAGTCGCCGTCGCGACGCTTGCAACCCTCTGCGTCGCGCTCTTCGGGAGTGCGCTCTTCGGAACCGCGCCGCTCGCGCTGCCTGAAGCGGAAGCCGAGACCTTGCTGTCACCGAGCCCGGTGCTGTATGCGCCGCCCACGGCGACGCCGGCTCCCCCGCCGCCGGGTCTCTACGCGCCGGCGTCGGCTGCGCACACGCTGGCGATCGAGAGCATGGACCCGACGCTTTCGGTCTTTGCGGCGCACGCGATCGAGCGTCAGATCGCGGGCGGATGGAGCGACTACCACCTCACACCGCTCGTCGGCGATCCCGCTGCGAGCGATTGCGCAACCAAACCGTACGTCGCCGTCCTTCGTCTCTCGACCACCGTGTATCATTGGACATACCAGCCCGATCAGATCGATCTCGGCCTCGAGCTTCTCGACTGTGCCGGGTGGCCGGTCGACCAGTGGCATGAACAGGGAACGCTCACCCACGACGCACAGGCGCAGCAAAACCTGCTCGAAGACCTCGGTATGGCCGCGCTGCTGCGCCTGCGCACGTGGATGTATGAAGAGCCGACGCAAGCACAGAATCTGCTCACGCGCGGGCTCGCGTACGATCCGGCGAACGGCCCCACGTATCTGTATACGCTGTTCAAGACCGACGATGGGCAGATGCGCGCCTACGTCCGCCCCGGAGGTCCGGCGTATCGCGCGGGCCTGCGCACCAACGACATCATCTCCAAGCTCGACGGCAAGTTCTGGTGGGAGTATGGGACGTTCCAGACGCAGAGCCGCGCGTACGACGGTATGCCGCACGTCTTCGAGGTGACGCGCGGCTCGCAGTCGCTCACGATCACGCTCGGCGCCCCGTTCTCCTAAGGGGAGGAGAGATGCTTCGCATCGGAATCGATGTCGGCGGCACCTTCACCGACGTCGTAGCGATCGAGACGCAGAACCGTACCGTCGTCGCGCGCGTCAAAGTTCCGACGACGCACCAGGCCGAGCAGGGCGTCGCCGCCGGGATCGTCGACGGATTGCAGCGGCTGCTGCAACTGCCGCAGATCGACCCGCGGCAGATCGCCTTCATCGCGCACTCCACCACGCAGGCGACCAACGCGCTTCTCGAAGGCGACGTCGCGCGTGTCGGTGTGATCGGACTGCTCGGGCGCTTCGATTTTCTCGCGCGCTCGCAGATCGCACTTGCGCCGCTGGCGCTTGCCGAGCGCGCCGTCCTTGCGCCGGCGACCCGATTCGTGCGCGCTGGAGACGACGCCGGTGCGCAGTCCGCGATCGCCGAACTCGTTGCACACGGAGTCGAGGCGATTGCCGTGAGCCAAGCCTTCAGCGTCGATCGTCCGCAGGCCGAGCGTACGGTCGTTGCATTGGCGCGCGAGCGCGGCCTCCCGGCGACGGCGGGCCATGAGGTGGCGTCGCTGTACGGTCTGCGCGCGCGGACGCGGACCGCGGTGCTCAACGCCGCGATCTTACCGACGATGGTGCGTACCTCGCAGATGACCGCCGGAGCGGTCGGTGCTGCCGGTATCGCCGCGCCGCTCATGATCATGCGCAGCGACGGCGGGGTGATGGACGTGCGCGAGGTCGCGCGCCGTCCGATCCTCACGATGCTCTCCGGCCCTGCGGCCGGCGTCGCGGGAGCGCTGTTGCACGAAAACGTGAGCGACGGCATCTTCATCGAAGTCGGCGGAACGAGCTCGGATCTCAGCGTCATCCGCCATGGTCTTCCACAGATGCGGCCGGCGCGTATCGGGAAGCATCGCACGATGCTGCGGACACTCGACGTGCGCACGATCGCCGTCGCCGGCGGCAGCCTTCCGCGCTTCGATCCGCGCGCGCAGGGAACGCCGGCATTACGCGAGGTCGGCCCACGCTCGGCGCACATCGCCGGTCTGCGCTACGCGTCGTTTACGCCGGCGCAGCTCGTGGCCTCTGCCTCGGTGGCGTTCATCCGTCCACAGGAACACGATCCCGACGACTACCTGGTGCTGGAACTCGCAGATGGGACGCGTGCAGCGCTTACGCCGACGTGCGCTGCAAATCTGTTGGGTTTCGTCCCTGCGGATGCGTTCGCGCGCGGCGACATACAGAGCGCGCGTATTGCGTTTGAGACCGTCGGACGCCGATTCGGTACGAGCCCAGAGGTTCTGGCCGAAGCGATCCTCACGCGGTGCGCCCGCCGCCTTCACGCGACGATCGCCGAGATGATCGACGACTACGCTCTCGACGTTCGCTCAGTTGAACTCGTCGGCGGCGGCGGCGGAGCCGCTGCGATCGTCCCGTTTGCTGCCAAGATGCTGCGCTTCGAGCATCGCATCGCGCGCGACGCAGAGGTGATCTCGCCGATCGGGGTCGCGCTGGCCCTTGCGCGTGACGTGGTCGAACGCAACATCGTCAACCCGACGCCCGAGCAGATCGTCCGCGTGCGCCGTGAAGCCTTCGAACGGGTCGTCGCGTCGGGTGCCTCACCGGAACTCGTCGACGTGGTCGTCGAGATCGATGCGCGGCGCAATCTGGTGCGCGCTGTCGCGTCGGGCGCGACTGCCGCGAGCGCAAACGGCGCCGAGCGCGACGTCGGCGAGCCCGAACGCCGCTCCGCCGCCGCACGTGCGGCGCACGTGCGTGCCGAGGAGATCACGCACGTTGCGCACGTCGGCTCGCTCGACGCCTACGTGGCACGGCGGCGCGGCGCAACCGATGCATTCGTCGTCGACGGCGCCGGTGTGGTGCGGCTGATCGCGCGCGATGCGAGCCTGCGCTCCGGTCTCGTCGACGATCTCGAAAAACTGCTGCGCCGCCTGCTGGATGAGACGACCTCGTTCGGGGACGTTGGCCGTGCGTTACCGGAGATCCATCTCGCCTACGGTCGCCGCGTCGCCGATCTCGGCGCGCTTGCGGAAGCCGATCAGGTCATCGCGCTTGCATCCGAAGAACTCCGCGGCCTCGAGGCGACGACGCCGGTGCTCGTCGTTGCTTCACGACGCGCCGCTTGAACTGCGACGCCCATGTGCGAGATCAGCGCATCTGCAGGTTGTAGGTGAGGACGATCTGGCGGTACGGAAGGCCGAACTCTTCGGTTGCGCTCGTGCCGATCAGCGGCGCATAGTTGGCCGCCGTGGCGTACCGGTTGAGCGGGAGCGGCACGCCTTCGCCGCGCAGCCCCTCGATGAAGGCATCTTGATTGAAGAGGTTGGTGATCGTGATTCCCACGGTGTTGGGGCCGCGCGCGATCGCGAACCGCAGATCGCTATAGTTGTACGGCGGGAGGCTCTTGGTGTTGTTTGCCGAGACGGCGTGAACGGTGTACCGTGCTTCCACCGCTCGTCCGAGCAAGGCGTCATACGAGGCGTCGAACGTGTGCAGCGGGATGTGCGGCAACTGGCTTCCGGGGACGAGCGTGAGCTGCGAGCGCAGTAAGGTCGTCGGAACCGAGACGAGGACCGTTGAGGTGAGCGCCCAGTCGTAATCGATGAAGGAGCGCGCGTTCACGCGCAGCCGTCCGTTGAGGGTTGCACCGCGTGCGAGCAGATGGCCGACGTTCAGCGAACCCGTGACGCCGAGAAGTTCCGGTGCATCCTGCGCGCCGCAGACAGCGGCGATGCGTTGGGTCACCGACTGCAGGAAGGCGGGATCGATGAAGGCCGTTCCCGTCGTCGAGAGTGGTTCGATCGCAGAGTAGATCTTGTCGTTGATATTGGCGCTGTAGAAGGTCAACTGCGCCTGCGAATCCTCGCGAAAGCGATGGCCGAAGGAGAGCTCTTCATCGACGCCGCGTTCGGGGCGCAGGAGCGAGGAGGGGATACTGCCGATGGAGTTGAGGCTGCTGCATGAGATGGTCGCTCCGCCGCCGGCGCCGCCGGGCGTCTGTTCGGTGAACCGCTGGTCGAGCAGATTCGCCGAAGGTTGCGTCGTGTTCGCGCCCGCGGCGAGACGAATGACGTTGTTGCTGCCCGCGGTGTAGACCGCCGAGAGACGCGGGTCGACATAGGAGGTTTGCGTGACGGTCGAGTGCTTGAAGTATGCGTCGGTGTACACCGTCAAGGGCGAGGCTTGCGGGCGATACGCATTGCGCAAGAAGAGCGCCGTCTCGTCGACGATCGGCGCGCCCTTGAGCGCACCGTCCGACTGGATGTCGTAGGCGAGGTTGAGGTAGGACGCACCGGCGGTCAGCGCATTTGCACGGCCGATGAAACGCTCGGAGAGGATCACGCCCGACCCATTCACTTGGTCCAGACGAGTCGAGGCGTTGTCGCCGGGCACGTCGTAGAACGGCAGCTGGAACGTACGGTCGACGGTATTTTTATAGCGGTTCGTATACGCGTCGAGGGTGGTCTGCCGCGTCGTGCCGGTCGAATCGACGCGAAGGTCAGCATCGTCGAAATTGAACGATTGCCAAGCGGGTCCGGCTCCGTCCCAACCGGTGTTGAAGGACGCATATTCTTGTGGCGTCTGGCACTGCATCCCGCCGTCGGGTTCGCCGCCCGGCCCTTGACCGTTGGGGACGCCGTTCGCGTTGGTCGCCGTGAACGTCCCCGCGGGGCACGGATCGCTCGACGATTTCTTGGCGAGGAGATGGTTGCCGATTGCGAGCGCGGTCGGGGCCGGAAGATAGTCGCCGTCACCGTTGCCGGTCTTGTCGTCCCAATACGAATTCGCCACGCCCGTGAAGGTGACGTCGGTGGCGGGGCTGAGGTCGTAGCGCAGTTTTGCTAGCGCGCCGTGTGCGACCGCCGACGAATCGTCCTTGTAGATCGCCAGGTCGCGGACGGCGGGAAGCGTTGCGGACTGATCGTACGCCGCCCCGGGTTGGTACATGTATGCGTCTTTGATCGGTCCGTCCAGGCCGCTCACGCCGCCGGCAAATGCGTAGCCAAAACGTCCGGCCGTCCCGGTGGCTTGCGCGATCGTGGCGCTGCGATCGAAGGTTCCGTATCCTTGCGAGAACTTCAAGCTCTGCTGGAGGGTCGGATCGATCGTCTGAAAGTCGATGACGCCGCCGATTGCGTCGACACCGAAGAGATCGCTGCCGCCGGAGCCGTAGGTGACGTTGACGTTGCGCAACCCGAAGAGCGGCGAGAGCTCGTAGTTGTAGCCGCCGGGGATGCCGAGGCCGATCGGATGACCGTCGAGCGTGGAGGTGGTCTCGAGCGTGCCTAAACCACGAATGTTCAGTTCGAGATCGTCGCCCAGCGACGCCGTATCTCCGGTGATGCCGTTGTTGAGCGCCGGGAGCTGCCGCAGTGCATCGCCCACGCGATAGACGCCCGCCGTCATGAGCGTCTCGGCCGTGAGCGAGCGGTAGATTCGGCTGGCTCGCTGCAACGATTCGGCGGCGCGAACGGAGGTATACCCGACGACGTGAAGCGGGCCGGCCGTCGGTGCGCGCTGCAGGCTTACGGTCAACGCCGACGCTTGGGCCGTTCGCGGATCGACTGGTCGCGTATCGGCAGGCTGGTATCCGCTCCGCTCGATGTGAAGCGCCTGCGCTCCGGACGCAGAGCTGTGCAGAAGGAAGTGGCCGTGCTCGTCCGAGACGGCGCTCGCACCGCCGGGAGTGCGGATGATCGCTCCGGCGACCGGTAAGCCGGTCTGCGCGTCTACGATCGTTCCGGCGATCGTGCCGATCGCCACGCTCTGTGCGCGCACCGGCGCCGGGGCGCAGACGAGTGCGCTCGCGAGCACGACGAAAGAGAAGAGGAGAATCCGGCATGCGCGTACGTGCGCCGGCATGGACCCGTGCATGATCGACTCCCAAGGCAGCACCGTCCGGCGCCGCGTAGCGACGTTAGTTGTGAGAGGGCTAGGGTGCGGTCTGCAGCGCCGTCCGATGCGGCGGCGCACGGAGGCCGGCGCATCGGGCGAGCAGAGAAGAGCGCACGCCACGCCGCGTCGTGTCGATCGCCGCGAGGAGCGGCGTCTCACGATCGCCGGTGCGAATGAGGTACTGGAGAAGCGCTCCGACGACCCGTAGGAGTGGCTGCAAGAGCCGAATCATCGAGCGCGCGAGTTTCCAGGTACCAAACGCAACGGTCAGCGAGATGGGGAGCGCAAAAGCGAGTCCGAAGGCGATCGAACCGCCGAACGCGTCGGGGAGATCTTCGATCGTTCCGGTGGCCAAGAGCGAGTCGAGCGTCTCCATCGCGATCAAGACGGCGAGCGAAAGAACGGCGACGCGAAGGGAAAAGAGGGTGGCGGAGCCGCCGACGAGCGCCTCGAGTGCCTCGCGCAGAGCGCCGCGCTTCCCGCGCACGTCGGCGATGGCGCGCGCTGCGATGGCGGCAAAGAGCGCGACGGCGATGGCGGAGATGCCGATCAAGGTAGCGAGGCGCGAATGATGCGCGAGCGTATCGTAGGCGTCGCGCGCAAGCCAGTAATCGCCGGCGACGTCGATCGCGACGTGCGTCAGCAGCGCCGCAACGCAGGCGGCGAACAGCAGCACGGCAACGCCGACCGACGTTCGCAATCGGATCATCGAGGCGGCCGCTTCGCCGCTGATGCGTGCGATCATCCGTTAAGAAATGATAAAGATTGGTTATCTTGCGACCGTTAGGTCGTACGTAGTGTCAAGTACCGGGCAGCAGTGGTCCTCCCCTCGGAATGCGCCCGGAGAGCATGGCACGGGCCGACCGGACGATAAGAAGCCGGAGTGGAGAAAGCGCAGCGCTACGACGTGCTCGTGATCGGTGGGGGAAACGCCGGTTGCGCCGCTGCACTCGCTGCGGCGCGCCATGGCGCGCGCACCCTGCTGATCGAGCGATACGGCTTCTTGGGGGGGACGGCGACGGCAGCGATGGTCGGGCCGTGGATGACGTTCCACTCAGGCAGCGACCGGATCGTCGGTGGGATCGCTCAGGAGATCGTGGAGCGGCTCGTCGCGCGCGGCGGTTCGCCCGGGCATCTCGCCGACGCCTCCGACTACGTCGCGACGATCACGCCCTTCGACCCCGAAGTACACAAAGCGCTCCTCTTCGAGATGATGGGGGAGGCCGGCGTCTCGCTGCTGCTGCACGCGTATTTTTTGGAGGCGTTGGGTGGCGGATCTGCACCGGTGGGCGGAGTGCGCGTTGCGACCGTGGGCGGCTTGCGTACGTACTACGCACCGGTGACGATCGACGCCTCGGCCGACGCGTTCGTTGCGGCCTCGGCGGGTGCGGCGGTGCAGCAGGGCGATGCGCGCGGGCGTGTGCAGCCGGCGAGCCTCATGTTCCGTCTCAGTCACGTCGATCTGGGGCAGACGGCGGCCTATGTGCGCGATCATCCCGAGCAGATGCGTTCGAGCCTCCCGCCACAGGCGCGCACGGCGCATGCGCTGAGCGCCGTCGCGGGCCTCTACGAGCTTTGGGAGCGCGCGCGCACCGAAGGGCGCGTCCACGTGCCACGCGAGCTCGTCTCGTTCTTCATCTCTCCCTATCCCGACGAAGTGACCGTCAACATGACGCGTGTGACCGATATCGATCCGCTCGATCCGGACGATCTGACCCGCGCAGAAGTCGAGGCGCGCGCGCAGGTGATGGAATTGCTCGCGTTCTTTCGGCGCGACGTCCCAGGATTTGCCGATGCGCGGATCGCCGCGACCGCCACGCAGATCGGCATTCGCGAGTCGCGCCGGATCGTCGGCGTCTACACGCTCACCGCCGACGACGTCTTGCAAGGGCGTCACTTCGACGACGCCGTTGCGCGCAGCGCCTACCCGATCGACATCCACAATCCATCCGGCAGCGGGACGGTCACGCATCGCTTGCCGCCGGGCGCAAGCTATGAGATTCCCTACCGCTGCTTGGTCCCACAGTCCGTCGATGCGCTGCTGGTTGCCGGCCGTTGCATCTCGACGACGCACGAAGCGCTCGCCTCGACGCGCCTGACGCCGACGGTGATGACGCTCGGCCAAGCCGCGGGAACGGCCGCGGCGCTTGCCGTCGAGGCGGGGGTGCAGCCGCGTGCGATCGAGACGCACGCGTTGCGCGAGCGGCTCATCGCCGATGGTGTCGATTTGCGCCGCGCGGTGCGCAGCGCGTGAAAGTCTGCATCGAACCGATGGGCGCGGCGCCGCTCATCGCGGAATACGATGCGCAGCAGCAGACGATCCGCGTGAACGCGCGCATCGTCGAACGCGTTCGGGTGCGCTACGGTGAGTCGGCGGCGCAAGACCTGGTCCGTTGCGCGATCGCCCACGAGAGCTATCATACACAGCACCCCGATGCGAGCGAAGCGGCCGCGCACGCGTTCGCGCGCGCACAGGCCCGCTGTGAGCCGCGCATCCTAGAAGAGCTAGCGCGTTGACGTTCTTCGCTGGAGTCGACGGCGGCCAGACGACGTTCGTTCGGTCGCGGAACCGCGTGTGGGTTGGTGGCCGAGGATTTCCCTTCGGCGATAAGGGGAGCGCATTTTGGATCGCACGCCGTGCCGCGGCACAGGCGATGCGCCGCGCGGATCGCGGTGAAGACTCGGGCTCTGGCCGCGCACTCGCTTTATTCGCGGCGATGCTCTTGCCACATGCGTGCGCTTCGCCGTTTCGCGATTCGATCATCCATGTAAACATATAAGCACAGTATATAAAAAATGATCATTGACACGATGCCGGTATCGCTGCTACATTTCACGCGATGTGCCGGAACGGAAACGGAGGGTCGGCTATGAACGCGCGAGCGTTTCGTTCGTGCTTCGTGTTGGTGTGTGTCTTTAGCGCGCTCTCCGTCATTGGGTGCGGCGGAGACCATTCGGCGCCGCCCATCTCGAGTGCGGAGCCTGGCGCATTGCCCAGCACTCTGGCGACGTTGTCAAATGGCAAGATACGAGTAAACGACGTCCGCAGGTTATCCGCTGCAGTTCCCAGTCCCGTTGCCACCGGCTGTGTCCAGACAGACAATCAAGGCAACGTCAGCGCCCTAGGAATGTACTTGACTTGCACCATGGTAGCAGGCACGCCTTTGGTTGCAAACGTCAATACGGTGATCACTGGCGGCCTGTATGGTCCGCCGACGTACACCGTCGGCTCGCCGGTATGGGATCCCATCGCAACGGCATCGTATTCTCTCGTAGTCTCCGGGGCCGCCGGAGTGACGAGCGCGGGGCCTCCGACCGTGACCAGAACGATGACGCTTACCTTCACGTCAAACGTTGTCGGGAGTTATGGTATCGGCGCCCTCTATTACAACGTCCCCGAATGCGGCCCGTCGCCGTGCACCCTCGGCAGTGGAATGACGGATTGGCACGCTGAAGTGCCCGGGACCGACACGCCTCCGTCGCTTGGTCCGGCGGGATATTCCGTGAGTCTTATTGTTGTCGCAGCGCCGAGCCCCTCGCCAAGCCCGTCGGACCCGCCGAGCCCGTCGCCCTCGCCGAGCGCCTCTGCATCCCCGAGCGCCTCGCCCTCGCCAAGTCCCTCGCCGACTTCTTCGGCCGCTCTTGCATGCCCATCCGTCGACAGAGCAGCAGAGGTTGCAATGGGAAACAACTTCGATGCTTTCAACGCTCCTAATATGGAGTACGCGGGGTACGTATACGAAAACGCCGCGGGCAACATCGTTACGCAAAGCGTATCAGCCACCAGCATACCGGGGACTCCGAATTTCGGGATCCCGCAGTATAGCGCTCCGGCCGGATATCAACTTGTGGCGATCGTTCACACGCACGATGATTTCGACGTGGGCGACGACAACCCGGGCGGTTCAGACGCTATTGATCAGTACACGCTAAATCATTTCAGCGTTGCTGACGAAAATCTGGCAAAAGCCGACGGTGTGCCCATCTACGTCGGAGTGGACGTTACATCGTCGGATGGCACTCTTGTTCGGAACTGGTACTCCTGGGACCCGGCGACCGGGAAGGAAACGCTCCATGGGAAACTACCTGACGGAGGCCTGAAGTGCTAAAGCAGACAAGGGTGATTCTCGCAGCAATATTGGGCCTGATCGTCATTTCGATGTATCCGGTCGAGGCGGCGAGTTCTGAGCAATTGTCCGGCTACGAAGCCTTCGCTCTTGAGCAAACACTTGGCACGTGGCAGTCGGCGCAAGGTTATTCGTTAGCACAGTTGGCGAACGTCTCCGCAACATTGGTGCTTTCAGAAAATGTTGCGTACGTCTCGTTGAACGACACGAATAAGACGCCTGCCGTAAAAACCGTCTACTCGGTAGCGCAGGACGGAACGCTTACGAAGGTCGCGTCTTTGCCGTCTGGAACGCAGACGAAGCTACCGGGGGTCCATGTTGCGGCGCTGCAGGCCGTCTTCATCTTTCGAAACGTCAACCCGCCTCCGCAAGCCGTCAATTTCTTCAGCGAATATGGTGCCGGAGCCGTGGTAAGCACGCAGTATTATGGAAAACTCTATGGTGTTGGCCTTGAAGAGGCCCCGGGCCCTCCCCCTGCGGGGTATGTTTGGCTCGACGCCGGGATCAACGAACAGTATCATGTTGCTCCTGTGACGTTCGCCGTGACGCGGCTTCAGCCGTTCCCATAACATGCCGCGCCATTGCTCGCGGGTTGGACGACGGTAGCTACGCTGCGTCGGTGCAATCCTTTGAGGAGGCGCCGGCGCTCTCTGGAAAGCATAGAGCAACGTCGACCGCGGCTCCGATTCCAGATCATCCGAAAAATCCACGAGTTCCACCGTCGCTCGCGAAACCGTAGCCGACCGGTCTCCTTGACCCCGTTGCCGTAAGGGTTAGAGTGGAAAAGACACGGTGCTGCGAGTTGTTGATGGTTGGCGCGGAAACAGCGGCTGCGCCGCCGCGCTGGCAGTGGCGTGCGGACACTCCTCGTTGAGCAATATGGCTTCCTCGGCATCGCGCTCGAGAGCTATCATGCACAGCGCCCCGATGCGAGCGGCCCGCTGTGAGTCGGGCATCCTAGAAGAGCTAGCGCGTTGACGTTCTTCGCTGGGGTCGATGGCGGCCAGACGTCGACGATCGCCGTCATCGGTGATGAGGCCGGACGGTTGCTCGGCCGCGGGACCGGTCCGGCGGCCGATCTCGTCGGTGAACCGCGCGAGGGGGCGCGTCAAGGCGCCGCGATCGATGCCGCAATCGCGG
>DATJTD010000133.1:0-5109 GCA_035503775.1 Candidatus Acidiferrales bacterium | reverse complement strand
CAACGTGCAGCTCCACGACGGCACGATCATCAATCCGACCGGACTCACGCTCCAACCGGGCATGACGGTCAGCATCCTCGGGTACAACGCCGGCAGCTACTTCGCGGCAAACGAAGTCGACACGCCCTATACGTTCTACGGCGGCGTTCCGTACTACGCGGGACATCCGTGGTTCTATTGGGGTCCGACGATCAGCCTCGGCTTCTTCTTCGGCAACGCCGGGTGGTGGCACGGCGGTTACTTCCGCGGACCCGTGCGCTACTACGGCGGCGCGCGCGTCTATGCCGCACCGGTGCGCGGCGTCTATCGCAACGGCACCTTCCACGGACGCGCATACGTGGCGCCGCGTGCGGCAGGCGGCTATTATCCGCACGGCGGCGGGCATCCGCACGGCGGCGGGCATCCTCACGGGCGGCCGTGAGCCGCACCTCACCGGCATCGCGTTTCGGGGAGCCCGCACAGAGCGAGCTCCCCGATGACATTCGCGAGATCTACGAGACGAATCAACGGAAGCTCGGCTTCGTGCCGAACGTCTTTCGCGCGTATGCACGGCGCGCGGAGCACTTCCGCGCCTTCATGGCCTATCACGACGTCTTGATGAAGGGCGAGAGCAATCTCTCGCGCGCCGAACGCGAAGCGATCGTCGTCGCCGTTTCGAGTGAAAATCGCTGCCAGTATTGCATGACCGCCCACGGCGCCGCGCTGCGCATCCTCGGCAAGGATCCGGTCCTCGCGGAGCAGATCGCAAACAACTGGCAAACCGCGGATCTCACGCCGCGTCTACGTGCGATCCTCGCCTTTGCATCCTACGTGAACGAGCCCGGTTTTGCCGCAAGCGACGAAGACGTCGCGGAGATGCGCGAACACGGTTTCTCGGACGACGACGTCTGGGACATCGCGGCGATCGCCGCGTTCTTCGGCTTCTCGAATCGCATGGCCGGCCTCATGGACATGCGCCCGAATCCGGAATTTTACGCCATGGGCCGCTCGCCCGCGCCGTAACCCGGCGAACTACCAGGAGGGCTCTTCCTCGGCGAGGGGGAGGCTGAGCGCGGTATGCAGCCCGTCGTGGTCGCTCACGGTGATCGTCGTCCCGCGAGAGGCCACGGCAACCGCGACCTCGACCGGCGACTCCGGCGCGTGCCGCAGCGCATTCTCCACGAGGCGGCGCACGGCTACTTGCAGATCGCCATAATCGGCGGCGACCATCGCGCTCTCGCAGCGCAGCGTGAGCTGACGACCGGGGTAGCGTGCATGCAGTTGCGCGACGGCGTCGTCGGCAACGCTGGCCACGTCGACGAGGCGCGGATTCCAGTGAACCATTGCACGGTACGTATACCCGGATTCTTGAGCAAATCTGTGATGGCTCCCATCGTTTTTCAGGAAAACGGCGGCTACGCTCTGCCCATGCACGCATCACGTCCGGCTCTCGCCACCATGTTCGCTCTCGCCTTGACACTCGCCGCATGCGGCGGTGGAGGCGGCGGAGGCGGCATCCCCTCGATCACCGCGGCGCCGAGTTCGACTCCGGCGGCGACCCCGAGCGCGGCCTCCACCGCGTCGAGCGGCTATGGTAATGCGACGCCACAGTCGTGCCCGAACGGCGCGCCGACGAGTTCCGGCACGCTGAACTGTGCGGCATTGCCGCTCGGCGATCAGAAGTACAAGACGGCCGGACCGCAGAGCGGCTACGTGTACGAGTGCCGGACGCTCAACGGCAGCCCCGTCGTCGTCACCGCTCCGTGGCTCGATACGGCGGCCGGTACGTGGAACTCGACGACCAAGGTCTCGGTGACCGGAACGAACGGCTTCAGCGGCGAGTTCCGCGAAAGCTCGAACGGCACGACGCGAACGATCAGCGGAGACGCGGAGCCGATCTCACCGGTGACGGCGGGAGATTTCCCGATCACGCCGGCAGACGCAAGCGCGTATCAATACGATCACAACCCCAACTCGATCGAGTTGCATACGTACAGTTTCACCGTGCCGGCAAATCCGACTGCAGCATCCTCACCGAGCTGCACCTCGGGCGGGCCGATCGGCGTCGCGATGGACGGCGCGATGATCTACAACGCCTTCGACGCCGCCGGCAATGACGCCGTTGCGCGCGAGATTCAAGACGACTGCCACGGGCATCCCGACAGCTCGGACACCTACCATTATCACGGCTGGCTGCAAGTCTGCGTCACCGATGCGGGCTCCGCGACGCAGAACTCCTCGTTACTCGGCTACGCCGCCGACGGGTACGGCATCTACGGCCCGTGGTACGGCGGGAAGATCCTCACGAGCGCCGATCTCGACGAATGCCACGGCACGACGAGCGCCGTTGAGTGGGACGGTAAGATGACGACGATGTATCACTACGTCTCCACCTACGACTTCCCGTATACCGTCGCGTGCTATCACGGAACCCCGGTATCGATCGGGGTCCCCTGAGCACCACGGGCTAGGCCGGCTCCCAATGCGCGTCGGCCGCGATGTACGGCACGTAGCGGAAGTCACGAATGAGCTCGACGCGCCCCTCGACCGACTCCAACACGATGAAGTAGGCGGGCGCGATGCTCGAGGCAGGGCGAAAGATCGCAATCGCCGGAACGCCGTCGACGATGCCCGCTTCGGCGCGTAGATCTTCGCTCTCGAGAACCTCGGCGTAACGATCGTAGTATCCGGCGGTCAGCGCACGATGCTGAATGCGTGAAACGACGTCGAGGCGTGACTCCTCGCCGAGCAGCGCGCGGAGCGCGTCCCAGTTGCGTTCGTTGAAAAGGCTCACGTAGCGCCGCAGCGTGGCCTGCTCGCGTGCCGATGCCGGCGGTGCCGGCCGCGCGCGTTCGGAGCGCGGAATTCGCGCGAGACGTGCGCGAGCGCGCACGAGCGCTGCCTTGACGGCGCCGGTGCTCGTTCCCATCGTCACCGCCGACTCCTCGAGCGACTGACCGAGTACGTCCTTGAGGATGAGCGCGCTGCGCTGCACCGGCGGAAGTTCGACGAAGAGCGTGAGCGCGGCCTCGACGAGCACCGGATCGACACCGGCCTCTTCGTCCTCGGCTCGCTCGGGCGGGTCCGCGACGGACTCGACGTTTTTTCGTTCGTAGCGTTTGAGGAAATCCATCGCCGCATTGTGCGCGATGCGGAAGAGCCAGGGTCGCATGTTCGGCGGCTCCCTCATCTGGCCGAGAGCGTAATAGGCTTTGGCAAGCGTCTCTTGCACGACGTCCTCGCCGTCGAAGACCGAGCCGGTCATGCGGGCACAATAGCGGTGGAGCTCGGGACGGATTTCGTCGACGAGCTCCATGAAGCGATCGCGCGCTTCCATCATCGCCGGCAGAAGCGCGCGCGTCTCTTCGTGCATCGCTATCTCGGGCGGAAGCGCCCGCGCAAGCGTGCGAGGTAGGCTGCGCTCGCCACCAGGACGGCCCACACCGCTCCGCCGGCCATCGGCGTGAGGAATTCTTCCACCGGAATCCCGAAAATGTGCGCCAGCAGCATCATTGCCCACTCTCCTGGGCGGCTTTGACGACGGCGGTCCAGCCGGCATCCGGCGCAGCGTCGGCAACGTACGCGTCGTGCCAGTTCCACCACTCGTAGGGTTTGGTTTGCGGATAGCCCTCGGGTGAATCTTCCCATTCCTCTTGGCGCCCGAGCGCCGTGACGTCGAGGTAGGCCCACGTGCTACCCATTGCTTCGTCGCCGCGTTCGTTGATGAAGTAGGTGCGGAAGATGCGATCGCCGTCGCGGAAGAACACGTTGTGCCCGTGCCACTCGTCGACGCCGAAGTCGGTATCGAAATCGCCGGTGATCGTGTACCACGGCATCGCCCAGCCCATCCGCGCCTTCAGGCGGGCGATGTCGGTCTGCCCGGCGCGCGATACGTACGCCAGCGTCGTGTCGCGGGCGTTGAGGTGCGCGAGGTGCGAGACTTGGTCGGCACCCAAGGAGCAGCCGCGGCACGCGTGATCGGGCCAGCCATACACGTCCGGCTCGAAGAAGGCGCGATACACGATCAACTGGCGGCGCCCTTCGAAGAGATCGAGCAAGCTCGCACTGCCCTGCGGCCCTTCGAAGACATAGCTCTTCTCGACCGCGAGCCAGGGCATCCGGCGGCGCTCGGCGGCGAGCGCGTCGCGGGCGCGGGTGAACGCTTTCTCTTTGACGAGCAACTCTTGGCGCGCGGCCTCCCAGGCTTCGGGCGAAACGATCGGGGGCGTTTTCATCGCGGCGATCATCGTCGAGATCTCCTCTCAGCTCATAGATATCATGAAGACGATCGAGCCGGCGCAAAAGATACGGGGTAGGGGAGAAAATCCGGCCGCACGAATGCCTGGTTGCTCACTCGCTCGTTTCTCCAGACGGGAGCTCGCGTGCGTAGGCTCGTCCTGACGCTCGTCCTGACAGCGCTTGGGGTTGTCGGGTTGGCCCTGATCCTCGATGCGCCCGTGAACATCACGCTCGACGGCACCGTCGATACCTCCATCTATGCCGGCGATGCCGCACACGCGACGCTGCCTACGGTAAAGCGCGCCGGCGCGCGCTGGGTCCCGCTGAGTCAGGCTCCGCCCGGCAACGTGCGCTGGCTGAAGCTGCACCTCAACGTCGTCGACTACGACGATCGCTACGTCATTCAGCGCACCGACTTCATCCCGGAAGCCAGCTTCCAGGCAATCGAGGACGGGCGGCTGATCGACATCCCGGCCGGAAGCCTCGTACCGCTGTTGCTGCGCCCGCTGCCCGCCATTCTGCCGACATTCGACGTTCCCGTCGAAGCCGTCCGCGGCGAGGACGTATACATTCGCGAAGTAGGCGGACCTCCCGCACCCTATCGCGTGCTCACCGTCGCCGACTATTCGTCGCAGAATGGCCGCGAGCGCCTCTTCTTCGGACTCTACTTCGGCATCCTCATCGCCGTCGGCGTCTACCATCTGCTGATGTTCAGCGTGCTCGGCGGCGTCGATTTTCTTTCCTACGGGCTCTGGATCGTCACCTTGGTGTGCTTGCAGCTCGCGCGAACGCACTACGTCGAGACACTGATCCCGAGCCAAGCGCTCGACCCGAAACTGACCACGTGGCTGGCATTCGGACCGTTCGCCTATGCGTCGTACTGGCTCGTGC
>DATJTD010000132.1:0-8153 GCA_035503775.1 Candidatus Acidiferrales bacterium | reverse complement strand
CTTCATCTACGAGCCGCGGTTTCGCCGGCTGCTCGAGGAGTCGAACGCGCGTTTCGGGAGAAGCGAGGCGCTCATCGCCGCCTGCGATCGCTACTACGCGCGCCGCCGGAACGAGCACCAAATGGCCGGCCCGTATACGCTTGCGGGTATCATGCCCAACGTCGCCTCTGGGCGCGTAGCGCAGATGTACAATGTGAACGGCCCAAATCTGGTCATCGGCGAAGGCGATGGCTACGACGGCGAGTTTCTCGCTATCGCGACGCAGTATCTTGCGTTCGAAGACGCCGATGCCGTCATCTGCGGCGCGCTCAATCTCGAGGATGTCGGTACTCCGACGTTGCGTCCGCGAAATGAGGGCATGGTCGTCTTCTGCGTCACCACACCGGCATTCGCTCGAGCCAATGATTTGGAGATCATCGGAACAGTCGAGCCCACCGCGGCCTTGGCCGCAAGCGCGGCGGCATAAGATGCGCGATTACGGACAGCTGATCTCCAGCAACGGCGTCGCGGACACCGGTGGCGACGCGATCGGTACCGCGATTCACCTCCTGCGCCGGCTGCAGGAAGAACCGCGATCGAGCCTGGGCTCCCCAGTTCTCTCGACACCGGTACGCGCACGCGTCGAGGCCGCCGTCGCCCCGTCTTCACCCGTTCGCTTTTACGTTCCGCGGCTCGTCGAGGCAGAGCCGCACCGTCTGGCGCCTATTGCGCTGGCGGAGATGCGCGCGCTCTACCTCACCGATGCGGACTCTGCGGTCCCGTGGTCGCGGGGCCTCCTGCGTGTCGTGCCGGGGGCGCAGACGAATCAGCCGCTAATTCGCAACGCCGACGGAGCGGATCTCCCGTTAACAACCGCGCTCGAAGGGATCGATCCCGGCACTGAGGCGATCGTACTCGCGATCGACGCCTCCCGCTATTCAACCGATGCCCTGCTCACGGACGAGCTTTACCCACTCTCGAGCTTGCTCAACGCGTTGTTTGCGGTCGTTCAACATCTCCATGCCGGCGTGAGTTTACGGAACGTGCGCGTGGGGACGCTCGTCTACAACGCGTGGGAAGAGGGTGTGCTCAATCCGCTCACGGGCCTCTTCGCCGGCTTCATCAAATCGCTGCGCCGCGACTTTCCCCAGGCATTCGTCGTCGCGACCGTCTCCGATCTCGACGTCGGCGCCTCGCTGCCGATGTTCGAAGCCGAATTAGCGCAAGAACAGCGCGACGGTGTCCTTCCCGAGATATTCTTTCGACGCGGCGCGCGTCTGCGTGAAGTGCTGCGGCCCAACGATGTGCCTTGTGGCGAGCTCGATCGTCCGCTCTTCTCCGCGGATACCGTCGTGCTCGCGACCGGCGGTGCGCGCGGCGTGACGGCGATTCTGATCGAAGATATGCTCGCGCGGTACGGATGCCGGGTGATTGCGCTCGGACGTACCGGTACCGACGGCTTTCCCGGAGAGGCGCTCGCGATGAGCGCCGAGGAGCTACGCGCGTACGAGCCGGAGTACTACCGCCGTGTAGTCGCCGGCGGCCAGCGCAAGTCGCCCGCCGAGATGAAGAAGCAATTCGAGGCGCTGGTTTCGGCGAACGAAGTGCACCACACGATTCAGAGGCTCAAAAGCGCCGGTGGGTCGTTCGAATACATTCGCGCCGACATCACCGACGCGCAGGCGCTCGACGGTGCGATCGCCGACATCTACGAGCGCTACGGCAAGATCGACGTCGTCATACACGGCGCCGGGACACAGATCTCGAAGAGAATCGCGAAGAAGACGCTCAACGAATTCGATTTGGTCGTCTCCTCGAAGCTCACCGGGCTCCGTTGTCTCCATGGCGCCGTCGCGCGTCATGCGGGGACCGAACCCGTCGACTATCACGTCTTGACCTCGGCCTTCAGCTTCTGGGGCAACGACGGTCAGCCCGACTACGGCGCGGCGAACGAGACCCTCAACCGGCTTGCCGCGGCAAAAACCGCCGTCAACGGACTGCGCGGCCACTGGTCAACCCTGGCTTGGCTCGCGTGGCCGACGGTGGGGATGGCAAAAGAGTTTTCCTGGCTCGGTTCTCAGCGAACGTTGCACCCACTTGGAAAAGAGGAAGGGCAGCAGATCTTCCGTGCGCTGACCGAGCGCGTCCCGGCGCAGGCGCCGAACATCCTGGCGACTGCCAACGAGATCGCGTACTTCAAGGTTCCGGTGACGGGCCCGAGCGTCGAACGGGAATGGCTGCGGGAACCGCTGGATCTCTCACCGGGCGCAGCGCCCTATTTGGAAGACCACGTCGTCGACGGGATCCAGACGGTACCGGGGGCGGTGGAATTCTATACGGCTGCCGTCACGGCGCTGCGACTCTGCCCCGGGATGCACGTCGAAGCCTTGCACCACGCACGGTTCAAGTCGTTTCTGCGTGTGTACCCCGACCGTCCGAGCAACGCAAAAGTCTTCGCTCGGATTTTGCACGCGGACGTCACCGGAGCGACGGTGCGCGTGCAGATCTGTTCGGATTTCGTTCACGCGAGCGGACGTGTTATCCGCGAGAACGTCGAGCACTACCGTGCCGACGTCACCTGCACGCGCTCGGCGCCGGTCGTCGACGGAGCCGCCTTTGCTCAGCGGCCTCCGAGCGGAGGATGCCGCATCGACGATCCCTACGTCAGCAAGCTGCCGGCGCTGCAACTCAAAGGCATGTTCGACTGCCTGCGCGGGATCGCGCTTGACGATACGCACCAGTTTGCCGAGTTGGCGCTCTCGGAGAGGCTGCGTACGAGCCCCTTGCAGGCGATGCTCGTTCCCGTGCTCGCACTCGACGCGATGGCGCGTGTCGGAACGATGCTCGAGTCGGGAGATGCGGTCGCGATCTGCGTGCCCGTCGCGGCGACCTCGCTGGCGTTTTATTTCGACCTCTCGTCAGATTCGCTTTTCGATCTTTTCAACGGTGCACGCTTTACCGGTACCAGGCCCCGGCCGTCGAGCGACACCGGTGCCATGCTGCACATGGACCGCATGTGGGCCGTGACCAAGGACGGTCGTCCGCTCATGGAGATACGGCGCTCGGTCGCCAAAGTCCAGGGCTTTGTCCCTTTGCAAACGCTTACGACCACGAAGAGTTGAGGTTTACATCGCGCCATGAACGTAGTACAGGATAGCCCGGCGGGACGCAACGCGACGGTAACGGCACCGCCGAGTGATGCGGCGACCATCATCGCCGATCTCACCCGAGTTATCGCCGAAGCGACACGATACCCGGCAGATATTCTCGAGCCGCACGCTGATTTCGAACACGATCTGGGCATCGACTCAGTCAAACTCGGCGAGATCATCGTGCTCGTTCGCCAACGATACGCCTTCGGCGACGACGTCAAGATCGAGGCGGAGCACTTTCGCACGATTGCAAGTGCCGCGGCGGCAATCGGGGATATCGTTCGAGGCCGCTCCGCCGTCGCCGTCGCCTCAACGTTCGTGCACATCAACGGTGCAAGCGCACCGGTTGAGGCAGCGCCTCCCGCCGTCCCTACGGTTGGCGGCGATCTCGTCGAGACGATCACAAACGTCGTCGCGGAGACGACCCGCTACCCGCGCGAGATTCTTGAGAAAGACGCCGATTTCGAACACGATCTCGGCATCGATTCGGTCAAGCTGGGAGAGATCGTCGTCGTCCTCCGGAACGAATTGCGTATCTCCGAGACGACCCAATTGCCTCTCGACCGCTTCCGTACGATCGCTCAGGCGGCGGCCGCCCTCTCGGAGCTGCTCGCGCCGCCCGCCCCGGTCTCGCGCAATGGCGCGCGTCACGCCGAACCACCGCCGGCGGCGGTCGTGCCGCCACCCGGCTCCACGCCGCGCTTTGTCGACCTCGTCACGCTTGCGACCCAAAACGGTGGAAGGCCGTTTAAAGGACGCACGGTGCTGGTCACCGGTTCCGGGCATGGAATCGGCCGGGACCTCGCGGTCATGCTCGCCTCGCTTGGGGCCAAGGTCGTCGTCAACGCCTTTCACTCACGCGATGCCGGCGAAGCGACCACCCGCGAAATCCAAGAGGCGGGAGGCGATGCGCACTTCATTTGGGGATCGGTCGCAAACGAGCGGCAGCGCATCGCGATGTTCGAGGAGATCGAGAATCGCTTGGGTGGCCTCGACTTCCTCATCTGCAACGCCTCCAACGGCTTGATCGGGCCGTTCGAGCAGATTCGCGAGGAGGATTGGGAGAAGGGCTTTCGCACGAACGTCGTGGGTTTGCATCACATGGCGCTGCTCGCGTCCAAGCTCATGGCCAAGCGCGGCGGCGGCAAGATCGTTACCCTCTCCTCCACTGCAAGCTATCGTCACATCAACGGGTTCGGTTGCATGGCCGCGCTCAAGAGCGCCGTCGAGTCGCTCACGCGGACGATGGCCGTCGAGTTCGAGCGCTACAACGTCTCGGTGACGTGCCTCTCGCCGGGACCTGTCGAAGGCGAACTGATCACGAAATTCCCCGACGCGACCCGTCAGATCGCGCACTGGAAAGAGCTTTCGATCGGAAAGCAACTGGTCGTGAGCCACGAGGTCGCAAATTTCGTGACGTTCCTCTTGCTCGGTGCCGTTCCGTCCCTCAACGGCAGCGTGATCGTCTTCGATCATGGCTTGAGTTACGCGCTCTAGCATGGCGTTCTCCCGCGGCCTTCTGTGGCTCAACGTCGTGCTCTTCGGAGCTTACGGGCTGGCCTATCTCGTGGCACCCGACAGTTGTTCGCAGCTTCTGAATGGTGCCGATTTTCCGACGGCTGCGGCTGCCATCGATGCGCGCGCCGTCTACAGCGGCATGGCATTCGGCCTCACGGCGCTCCTCTGGCTCGCCGCACGCGGCGGCCTCGAACTGCAACGCTACGGCCAGATCGGATGTGCCGTCGCCTACGGGAGCGTTGCCTTCGGCCGGCTCCTCGGAATCTTGGTGACCCGATCGCCGAGCGTCTTGACCTGGACGCTCTTGGGCGCCGAGGCCTCGTTCGCGCTCTTGTCATGGTATGCGCTGCGCACGCTGAAGACCGAAGTCACCTCCGTACGCGTGTAAACGAAAAGGAGTCTGAAACGTGACCGACTACGCCACCATGAACGAGATGCGCAAGCAGATGCGCCGCGATCTCCCCGCATATGCCTTTGCCAGAACACCGTGGTGCGCGGCGATTCTCATCGCCGCCAATCTCCTCATCGGCGCTCTCTTCTATCTGGATATGCGCTACGCACTCCCCTGGTACGCTACGGGAGCGCTCTCGCTCTTTCTCGGATATGTCTATTTCATCATCGCGATCGTCGCGCATGACACGATCCACGGCTCGATCGCCAAAAGCCGTTCGCAGCGCTACGCGCTGACCTATCTCGGGTACTATCCGTTCTTCATCTCGCCGCATCTGTGGGACGTCTGGCATTGCGCACACCATAGCCGTACGAACACCCAGCACGATCCCGACGCGAATCCTTGCTGGCACGAGGCGCAGAACAATCGCTTCACCCGCCTGCTCTCGTGGTTGATGCCGTCCAAGACGAACCGTGTTCGTGGCGTGCTCTTCTATTTTTACTGGTTCACCGCCGACGCACAGACCATGCTTTGGAACAATAGCGGCTTCAAAGAGCTCAACTTCGAGTCGTACGGGTTCAACAAACGCCGTGCGATCTTGGACACGGCCGCCTATCTGTGTTTCTGGATCGCCGTCTTCTTCCTGATCGGCCCCGTCCGGTTCGTCTTCCTCGCCGTGATTCCCATGATGATCGGAAACGCGATCTTCATGGCGTTCGCGACCAGCGAGCACATCTATCTCCCGAGAACTCGCGTGAACGACGCCCTCGACAATACGGTCAGCGTGAAGGTGCCTAAGATCGTGGACCTCTTGACGCTCAACTTCAGCCATCACGTCGAGCACCATCTTTTTCCCAACATGTCGTTCGTCCACACACCCCTGGCTCGCGCCTGGCTGCGCAAGAACATGCGCGGCCGCTATCTCGAACTCTCCCTGCCGCAGGCACTCAAGATCGTTTTCGAGACGGAACGCCTGTATAAAGACGACTACGTCCTGGTCGACCGCAACGACAACCCACAGTGTGCCGTCGACACACGCGATATTCTGCGTCGCCTCCGGCCGCCCGTCGCTTCCCAACAGACGTAAAGAAAGTACGGTACGAACGTGGAAACCGCAGTGGAAACCGCCGACGACGGCGCGGAGCCGCTCGTCGGCATGCAGACGATGAGTCAAATCCGCCAGCGCATTAGGCAGGACTTGCCCTCGACCGCTTTTGAACCGACCCCGATTCGAGCGTTGCTCTGCATTCCGCTCAATCTGGTCGTGATCGCGAGCTTCGTGCTCGTCGCCCGCAACCACTTGCCGTGGTATGCCCTCCTCGGCATATCGCTCGTACTCGGCCAGGTGTACGCGACGCTCGGCTTCTGGGTGCACGACGTGATGCACGGCTCGGTCTTCCGCTCTCGGCGTCTCCAGGATGCGATAAGCTACTTCGGTCTTTACCCGTTTCTGCTCTCGCCGCTGACCTGGCGCGTGTGGCACGTTCAGGCGCATCACGGGAATACGCAGAGCGCCCGTGACCCCGACGCCGGTGTGACCGTCGAGGAGTACCGCCGAACGCCGATCGCGCGCGTCTACCTCACCTTTGCGCCGAGTTCGCGCAACGCCTTGGGCGTGCTCCTCTTCTACCCGTTCTGGTTCACGCTGCACGGCCAAGAGATTTTGTGGTTCAGTCACTTGCACAAAGACTGGGAGATCGAGTCGTACCGCTTCGACAAGCGCCGCGCGATGCTTCAGACGTTCGGTGTCTTCGCTTTCTGGCTAGCCGTGTGCGCCTACGTCGGACCGTTCAACAGCATCTTCGTCGTACTGCTGCCGATGTTGTTCGGCAACATGATCTTGCTCGCGTTCATATCGACGCAGCACACGTTTTTGCCGCGCTCGGCCGGAACGCGCGACGGCCACTCGCTCGAGAATACGGTGAGCGTACGCGTTCCGTGGATATTCGAGAAACTCAACCTCAACTTCAACCATCACGTCGAGCACCATCTCTTTCCATCGATGAACTACAGCAAGCTGCCCCTGGTGCGTGCGTGGTTGCGTCAGAACTTTCCGGATGAGTACGTACAGCCGACGCTCTGGGCAGCGGTGCGCACGTTCATCTCCACGCCGCGCGTCTACGCCGACCGAAGCCACCTCTGCTTTCCGGAGGACCCGGAGAAGTCGCGCGTCGATACGCTACCGATACGCCGGCGCTTGATCGCCGGAAGCATGCGATAACGCAGCCATGTCCGCCCCTACGCCGTGGTTGCTGCGCATCGACGGCGACGATGTCGCGTGGTTTCCGAGCCGGCTCTCGAGCGAAGAGCGCCTCGCCCTAGGCGCTATTCGTTCGCCGCGCCGGCGAGCGGAGTATGCGGCGGGCCGGATCTTGGCAAAGTTTGCCGGTGCATCTGCCAAGGGGACGCGCGCGCTTGCTCCTTGCTGGCGCATGCTCGCGTCGGGAGATCTGCGCCGGAAGAGCGAGAGCCTCGACCTCTCGGCGTATGCGGTCGTCGCCTCCCGCGCGCGCAGCGGCCCTCCACGGTTGTACGACCGGGCGGCACAACGCTACGACGACGGCCTCTCGATCTCTCATCGCTGGCCCTTCGTCGCCGTCACCTATGGACCGGATCGCCGCTGCGGGATCGACATCGAGCGCATCGGTTCGGTCTCTGCCGAAGTCGCGGCGTACTTTCTTCCCGAATCGGCGACGCTTTCGCCGACGCTCCCGGTACTTGCGTCCGGTGAGCGCAACACGCTCTTGTGGACGATCAAAGAGGCCACATTCAAAGCGTTACGCGTGCCGCCGGGTGATTGCGGTGTGCAGGACGTTCACATCACCGACCTCCGCGTGATGCACCGTTCGCAAGACGGAAGGGTCTTCGCGCTCACGTCGTGCATGCGCGTCGCCGGGGTCGCGGTCGCGGCGCAGATTCGTGCGCTGCGTATCGGCCGTCTCTTCTGCAGTGAGGCGAGGTTGTGAGGATCGGTGTCGCCTACAAACGAGCCGTGTTGGACGAACGCTGGGATGCGATCGTCATCGGCTCGGGGATGGGAGGCCTGACGGCGGCGGCACTGCTGGCAAAACAGGGCGGCAAACGGGTGCTCGTGCTGGAGCGTCACTACACGG
>DATJTD010000131.1:0-11109 GCA_035503775.1 Candidatus Acidiferrales bacterium | reverse complement strand
CGAGGACGTCCCCACCGGTACGCGCGTCGGGATCGTGACCTTCGCCAGCGAAGCGCTGCTGGTGCAGCCCCCCACGACCGATCTCGATGCCGTGCGTGACGCGCTCGCGCGCATTCCGGCGCCCAACGGTGCGACGGCGATTGGTGATGCGCTCGCGCTCGCACAGGAGGCGATGCCTTCGCACGGGCATCGCGTGGTCGTGCTCATGACCGACGGCGTGAACAACCGGGGCCGCGACCCAGTTGCGGCGGCGCTGGCGCTCGGGAGCAGCGGCATCGGCGTCTACACCGTCGGCGTCGGCACCGCCGGCAGCGGCGAGCTCATCGAAGGGACCAACGAAGTCGCCGATCTCGACGAAGAGACGCTGCGCGCAATCGCGCAAGACGCCGGCGGCTTCTATGTTCCGGCGCGCGACGCCGGCGCGTTGCGGGACGCCTTCCATACGCTTGCGCGCGCGACGGTCTGGGAGCCGCACGCGCGCGACGAGAGCTTTCCATTCGCGGTGAGCGGCGGTTTTCTCGTCCTCGCAACCCTCCTTGGGGGTCTTTCGATTGGGAAGATTCCATGAGCGAGCACGTGTAGCGATGGACGCTCGTATCTCGTACGAAACCGGCGTCCTCGACGAGCGCGCGGTTGCGCCCGATCCATTCGTTCAGTTCGAGGCGTGGCTGCAGGCCGCCGTCGACGCGGGGTTTCGCGAGCCGGGAGCGATGACGGTGGCGACGGTTGCGGCGGACGGACGGCCGTCTGCACGCGTCGTCCTCTTGCGCGGTATCGATGAGCGCGGTTTGGTGTTCTTCACCAACTACGAGAGCCGCAAAGGCCTCGAGATCGCGCAGCGATCCGATGTCGCGCTGCTCTTTTATTGGGATCGCCTCGAGCGGCAAGTGCGCATCGAAGGAAGCGCGGCGAAGGTCTCGCCGGCCGAGTCCGACGCGTATTTTGCGAGCCGTCCGCGGGGGCATCGCCTCGCGGCTTGGGCGTCCCGGCAGAGCACGGTCGTCCGCGATCGCGCCTGGCTCGAAGCGCAAGTCGCCGCCTGCGAGTCGCGCTTCGCGCACGGCGACGTCGAGCGGCCGCCGTATTGGGGCGGCTATCGCGTGACGCCCACACGCTTTGAGTTTTGGCAAGGACGGCCCAATCGTCTGCACGATCGGATCGTCTACGTCCGTGATGGATCCCGGTGGCGGATCGAACGCCTCTCGCCGTAATCCCCCTGGTCGGAGCAGGCGGAGAGCCCGTTCATTTCGCGCAGACGCTGCGCGCGCACGGCCTCGGCTATCTGCCGCCGAACAGCATCGACGACCGCTGCACACAGCTGACGACGGCGCTCGATCTCGGTGGCCGGGTCTACCCGCTGCGGATCGTGCAACGCGGTGCGGCGCTTGCGATCGGGACGAACGGACGGCTGCCGTCAGCGCAGCGGCGCGCGCAAATCGTCGCGCAGGTGCGCACGGTCTTCTCGCTCGACGATGACCTCTCGCCGCTCTACGCCCGGGTCGCCGACGACGAAGCGTTGCGCTGGATCCGGAGCGGCGCCGGGCGCCTCTTGCGCAGCCCCACGGCTTTCGAAGATGTGGTGCGCACCATCTGCACGACCAACTGCGCCTGGTCAGGGACGGAGCGGATGATCGGGGCGCTGGTGCGTCACCTCGGTGCCGGTGGGATCGCCTTTCCAAGCGCGGAGGCGGTGGCGGCAGCGGACGATACGTTCTTCACCGGCCTCGCCCGCGCGGGGTATCGGGGCCCCTACCTGCGCGAGCTCGCCCGCCGGGTCGCCGAGCGGGAGATCGATCTGGAAGCCTGGCGGGCGGCGCCCGGCTCCGAACTCTCCGACGCGCAGCTGGAGGAGCGTCTGCGCACGCTACCGGGCGTTGGGCCGTACGCGGCCGCGCACATCATGATGCTCTTCGGGCGCCATTCGCGGCTCGTCCTCGACTCCTGGACCCGCCCAACCTACGCCCGCTTGCTCGGGCGCAAGCATGTCTCCGACCGTACCATCCTGCGCCGTTTCGCCCGCTATGGTTCCTTTGCAGGGTTAGCGTTTTGGATGACCCTTTGGCGCTCGCGCCTACGCGCCGTCGCCGGGACGGCCGATACAGGACGGTAACGATTCGGTTCGGATGCTGGTATTGGCTATGCGGATCGGCTATCGTGAGGACGATAATAGTTGCGCTTCTAAATGGGGGCCTCTTTTGAATTCCGTCGCACGTTCCTACGCGATGTTGCTCGCCGCTACCACGGCGCTGGCCGCATGCAGCGGCGGCGCTGGAAGTAGCCTTCCGCCCGCCGGCCAGGGGCCGGCCGAGAGCGTGGCCGCTTCGTCGGTCAAAGCGCAGATATTGACGCCGGTAACCGCGACCTATTCGTACGCGAACGGCACGTTCACGATCACCAACACCTCCGGTGGAACGGTCAACATCTCCAACATGGAGTTCACGTTCTCGTACAGCGCGGCGATCTCCGATTTCTGGGGCGAGCCGTGGATGGCATGGAGCGGGAGCGCCAGCGGTGGTACGTACACGCTGACCGGCGGAAACACCAAAGGCTGGACGAACGGCTCCACCCTCACGGTGATCTTCACGCCGAGTAAATCCGCGCCTGCGCCGACGAATCCGCAACTGTACATCGTCGGTTCCGCAGCTGCGTCGCCGACACCAACGGCAACCGCAAAGGCGACATCCACGCCAAGCGCAGCGCCGACGCCGACGGCAAGTGCGGTGCCGACATCAACAGCAAGTGCGGTGCCAACGCCAACGTCAACGCCAACGTCAACGCCGACGTCAACGCCGACATCGACACCAACCGCGACACCGAGAGCCACGCCGACACCGACGCCGACGCCGACGTCGACCGCGACCCCGAGTGTGCTCGCCGTCATGACCGAGGTGAACAACTATTGGCAGGCGCACAATGCGCCGGCCGACGACAATTGGGACGGCGCGACCTATTGGTTGGGCGATGTAGCGGCGTATGAGGCGACCGGCAACCAGAGTTACTTGAGCTCGGCGCTCTCATGGGCGAGCAGCTATTCCTACAACTTGCTCGCGGTCAGCTCTACAGAGCCGCTCTACAACGCGCAAGCCGCCGGACAAGTCTACATCGCACTTGGACAGATCGAAGATGCCCCTTCCGATTACACCCATATCAACAAGAGCATCGACGGGCTGGTGACGAGTTCGGGAAGTAACGCGTGGCCAATCGCCGACGCGATCAACATGTCGATGCCCGACTTCGCGGAGCTGGGTGTGATCAACGGCGAGACGAGCTATTTCTCGAAGATGTATGCCGAGTTCAGCACGACCGAGGGCCAGCTCTACGACAGCTCGGTGCACCTCTGGTGGCGCGACAGCGATTATGTCGGAACGAGCACCTATTGGTCGCGGGGCAACGGATGGGTATTCGCGGCGCTGGCAAAGACGCTCGCGGTTTTACCGACCAGCGATCCCCACTGCGCGACCTACGTACAAATCTTCCAGAATATGGCTGCGGAACTCGCGAGCGTGCAGCGCTCTGACGGATTCTGGAATTCGAGCCTCACCGATCCAAGTGATTACGGCGGCCCGGAGACCAGCGGAACGGCGCTCTTTACCTACGGCATGGCCTGGGGCATCAACAACGGCATCCTGAGTAGCGCCACGTACCTCCCCGTCGTGCAGCGCGCGTGGAACGGGATGGTGAGCACGGCGGTGCAGCCCTCGGGATTCCTCGGCTACGTGCAGGCCGTTGGCTCGGCTCCCGGTCCGTCGTCGTCGTCCAGTACGGCCGACTTCGGTGTCGGCGCCTTCTTGCTCGCTGGTCGGCAGGTGGCGCTCCTCCCGTAGGCGGCATTCCCCGCCGAGGACTCCCGCCGGCCTCGCCTAATCCACGCCAGAATGTCCCGGCGTAATATTCTCGTCATCGGCTCAGGCCCAATCGTCATCGGCCAAGCCGCGGAATTCGATTACGCCGGTGTTCAAGCGTGCCGTGCCTTGCGTGAAGAAGGCCACCGCGTCATCCTGGTCAACTCCAATCCCGCGACGATCATGACGGATCCCGAGGTTGCCGATGCGGTCTATCTCGAGCCGCTCACGGCGTCGTCGCTCGAAGCGATCATCGCGCAAGAGCGTCCCGACGCCATCCTGCCGACGCTCGGTGGCCAGACCGGCCTCAACCTCGCCGTCGAGCTCTCCGAGCGCGGCACGATCGAGCGTTACGGGGTCGAGCTCCTCGGGACGCCCGTCGCCACCATCAAACTCGCCGAGGACCGCGCGCTTTTCAAAGAGGCGATGCTCGCGATCGGCGAGCCGGTCCCGATCAGCATCATCGTCACCGACATCGAGAGCGGGGTCGCCTTCGCGCAGGAATACGGTTATCCGCTGGTCGTGCGTCCGGCATACACGCTTGGCGGGACCGGCGGCGGTGTCGTGCGCGACGAGGCGCAGTTGCGCGAGACGCTGGCGTCGGGTCTGAGTGCCTCGCTGATCGGTCAGGCACTGCTCGAAACCTCGCTGCTCGGCTGGAAGGAAGTCGAATACGAAGTCATTCGCGACCGCGCCGACAACTGCATCATCGTCTGCAACATGGAGAACATCGATCCCGTCGGCGTCCATACGGGTGACTCCATCGTCGTCGCTCCGTCGCAGACGCTCTCCGACGTCGAGTATCAGACCCTGCGCAGCGCCAGCCTCAACGTCATCCGCGCGCTCAAGGTGCAGGGCGGTTGCAACATCCAGTTCGCGCTTCATCCCGAGCGCCTGGAATACATGATCATCGAAGTCAATCCGCGCGTGAGCCGGAGCTCGGCGCTCGCTTCGAAAGCGACGGGGTATCCGATCGCCAAGATCGCCACCAAAATCGCCCTCGGTCAGACGCTCGACAACATTCCCAATCCCGTCACCGGCGTGACGAAAGCGGCCTACGAGCCGACCCTCGATTACGTGGTGGTCAAGATTCCGCGCTGGCCCTTCGACAAGTTTCCACGCGCCGACACGCGCTTGGGCACACAGATGAAATCGACTGGCGAAGCGATGGGAATCGGGCGCACCTTTGCGGCTGCTTTGATCAAGGCGGTGCGCGGGCTCGATCTCGGGCGCGAGGCGCTCACTGGTGGTCCCCTGCAAGACTGGTCGCAAGACGAGCTGGACGAAGTGATCGCCGAGCCGACGCACGAGCGGCTCTTCGCCGTCGGTGAGTCGTTACGGCGCGGCGTGAGCATCGAGTCGATCGCGCAGGCCTCGCGCATCGATCCGTTCTGGTTACAC
Organism: Candidatus Acidiferrales bacterium; assembly: GCA_035503775.1. Classification (GTDB taxonomy): domain Bacteria; phylum Vulcanimicrobiota; class Vulcanimicrobiia; order Vulcanimicrobiales; family Vulcanimicrobiaceae; genus DATJTD01. Next base: position 5,866 of record DATJTD010000131.1, on the reverse strand, counting down.
GAATTTCGCGAACTCGTCGACCTCGAGGAGCGGCTCCGCGGGACGCCGAGCGAAGCGGATCTGCAGCAAGCGCACGCGTTCGGCTACTCCACGCGGATGGCGCCCTATGGAGACCGTGCGAGTTTTCGTATGGTCGATACGGCCGCTGCGGAGTTTCCGGCGCGCTCGCCGTATTACTACCTTTCGCATTTCGAGCAGGACGAGATGCGTAAACCGGCCCGCGAGGCCGTCGTCGTCGTCGGCAGCGGACCGATTCGCATTGGCCAAGGGATCGAGTTCGACTACTCGTGCGTGCACGCGGCTTGGGCGTTGCGAGCGGCCGGGCGTGCGGCGGTCGTGGTGAACAACAATCCCGAGACGGTTTCGACCGACTTCGATATCTCCGACGCACTCGTCTTCGAGCCGCCGGGCGCAGACGAAGTGCAGGCTGCCTACGATGCGACCGGCGCGATTGGCGTCATGCTTGCTTTCGGTGGTCAAACCGCCATCAATTTGGCCGAAGAGCTCGCACGACGCGGTGTGCGCATCATCGGCAGCGACCGCACGAGCCTGGATATGGCGGAAGATCGCGACAAGTTCGACGACGCGTTACAGCGCCTCGGCGTCGCGCGCCCGCGCGGACGGGCGGCAACGACCTTCCGTCAAGCGCGCACGATCGCGCGGGAGCTAGGATTTCCGGTCTTGGTGCGGCCTTCGTACGTGCTTGGCGGACGTGGTATGGAGATCGTGTACAACGAAGGCCAATTGGCAGCCTACGTCGAGACCGCACCGCCGCCGAGTGTGTCGTCGCCGCTGCTGGTCGACAAGTACCTCCCCGGGCTCGAACTCGAGGTCGACGCCGTCTACGACGGCGAGGATATTCTCATCCCCGGCATCTTTGAACACATCGAGCGCGCGGGGATTCATTCGGGCGACTCCATCAGCGTCTATCCGACGCAGACGATCGACTCCGCCATGGAGCAGCGCATCTGTGAGGTGACCCGCGCGATCGCTCACGAACTGCGCACGCGCGGCCTCATCAACATCCAGTTCGTCTTACACGACGGCGAGTTGCTGATCATCGAGGCCAACCCGCGCGCGAGCCGCACCGTCCCGATCATCTGCAAAGCTACCGGTGTCAATCTCGTGGCCGCCGCAACGCGCGTCGCGCTCGGCGAGAAGCTGCGGAATATGGGATATGGTACGGGGCTGCTGCCGCGTGTGCCGTTCGTCGTGGTCAAAGTGCCGGTCTTCTCGTTTGCCAAGATGCGTGGGGTGGAGACGATCCTGGGGCCCGAGATGAAATCGACCGGCGAAGTGCTGGGCATCGACGACACCTTTGCCGGTGCGCTGCGCAAGGGTTTCATCGCGGCCGGGATGCGGCGCAAGCACGGCCGCATCTTGGTCTCGATCTCCGAGAGCGAGAAGCGCGAGTCGGTCGAGATTCTGCGCCGCTACGCGGAGTGCGGCTACACGCTGGTCGCAACGGCCGGCACCCACGAGATGTTGCAGCGCGCCGGCATCCCCTCCGAGCGAATCAACAAGATCAGCGAGGGCTCACCGCACGTCTTGGATGCCATTGCGACGCACTCGCTCGATTTGGTGATCAACAATGCTGCCGGTCCGCGTGAGCTCAGCGACGGCTACCGCATCCGGCGTGCTGCGGTGGAGGCGGGGATTCCGTCGCTCACCAGTCTGGACACGGCGCGTGCCCTTGCCAGTGCGATGGAGTCGACGTCGGGGCCACCGCGTCCGCTCCAAGCGTACCAAGCTGCTCAGCGCGAACTGACGCTCGCTGGGCCGTCGCTTGCCGTTCCCTCGACGGAGCGCTAGCAGCCGGATGGTTTGAGTGCTGAGGCGCGGGGGTACGTGAATTTCCGCGGGTGAACGGTTTGCTGCGCATTGGAGTTGTGGAGTTACCTGGGGCGTGCCGATAGACGAGTGGTCGCAGGAGCGAGCCGACGGCCAACTCACCGGACGGCTGGAACGGCGTCACTTCGTGCACTTTTATGGGACCGACGACGAGACGCTGGCCCGTAACGTCGCGCTCTTCCTCGCCGACGGCCTCGTTCGCGGGGACGGGTTGCTGGTGATCTCCTCCTCCGCGCACGCGGACCTGATTCGCCGGCGTCTCGAGCGGCCCGCGGCTCACGCTCGCAGCGCCACGGCCGCCGACTTCGTCTTTCTCCCTGCGCGCGAGACGCTTGAGCGGATCACCGTGCGAGGCCAACCTGACTGGGCGCTCTTCGAGTCGCTGCTCCTGTGCGCCGTGCGTGCAGCACAGGGCGAAGAGCCGTACCGAAAGGTGCGCGTCTTCGGTGAGACGGTCGGCCTCCTGTGGTCGGAAGGGAGGCTCTCGGCCGCCGCGCGGCTCGAAAGCTTTTGGAACCGTCTGCTCGTTGCGCAGCGCCTGGAGTTGTACTGCGCGTACCCGATCGACATTTTTAGTGGGGAGTTCCAACTAGGGCCCATCGACGGCGTGCTCTGTGGCCACACCCACGTGGTGCCGACGTTGGCGCACGGGAGCCTCGAAGAGGTCTTAGAGCGTGGCCTGCGCGACGTCCTTGGTCCGCGCGCCGTGGCGGTGTGCAAGGTGATGAACGAAGACTTCCGCCCCGCGTGGGCGACGCTCCCGCCCGGGGAAGCGAAGATACTCTGGTTGCGCAATCATCTTCCCGAGCAAGCCGAGCGTGTGCTCTCACGCGCACGCTGGTACTACGATCAAGCATGCGCTAGCGCGCATACGCTGATGCCAACCTCTTGATGTGCGGGTGTTTCCGTTCTTGAACATTGCGGTAGGGGGAGAGCGACTGCTAGATACATTTTCGTGCGTAGTGAGTGGGGTTGGGTGTGCTGTCGGAGTCGAACGTGCCTGAGGAAATGAGCTGGGATCAGCTGATCGAGCGGGCCGAGCGGCGTCACTTCGTGCAGTTTTACGGTAACGATGCGCAAGCGCTGGCGGGCAACGTTGCGCTCTATCTCGCCGAAGGCCTGGCACGAGGTGAAGGCCTCGTCGTCGTCGCCACCCCCAAACACTATGAGTTGTTTTTGCAACATCTGACTCGCGTATCCGAACGCGTACGGCTTGCACTGCGCGAAAACGCTATCGTCTTCGTCTCTGCCGCCGAACTCCTGGCAAAGATCGTTGCCGGCGGCGGCCCACAGTGGAGCGTCTTCGAGCCGGCGGTGCGCGAAGCGTTGCGCCTGGCCCGCGGAGCACAAACCAAACGCAAAGTACGTGCCTACGGCGAGATGGTCGGCCTTCTGTGGGAAGAGGGGCGCCGCGCGGAAGCAGAGCAGCTCGAAGACTTCTGGAATCGCCTCTTCGCGACCGAGTTCTTCGAGTTGTACTGCGCGTATCCAATCGACGTCTTCGGCGGTGACTTTCAGCTCGGATCGGTCGATACGATCTGTTGTAACCATACGCACGTCGTCCCGGCGCGGCCCGACGACGGCTTGGAGGAGGCGCTCGAACGGGGAATGCACGAGGTACTCGGCTCGCGCCTGGAGCCGTTGCGCGTGCTCATGAAGAGCAATTTCCGTCCGGCGTGGGCTGCGCTTCCCAAGGGGGAGTCGGTCATTCTCTGGCTGCGAAACAACCTGCCCGAACAAGCCGAACAGATTCTCGCACGCGCACACACGTATTACAAAGCGCGCACCACGGCCGCCTACACGCGCGATTCCGGCTAACTCCGCCCCGCTCCGGAAGCGAGGTGCGGCGTGCCACGCTGTTGGCTAGGAGGAGACGCCCTGTCTAAGGATGTGACCTGGGAGCAGCTCATCGACCGCGTAGAGCATCGCCACTGCGTCCATCTCTACGGAGACGATCACGATGCGCTGGCGCGCAGCGCCTCGCTGTACCTGGGTGAGGGCTTGGACCGCAAAGAAGGTGTGCTCGTGGTGGCGACGCCGGCGCATCGCGACGACATCGTCGCATATCTCGCGCGAAGCGGCCGGGCGCAGGTGCTGCACGAGATCGTCTTCGTCTCCGCCGCCTCCACCCTCGAGCGCATCGGCACGGGGGGCGAGCTCCAGTGGCATCTCTTCGAATCGGTGGTCACTGCGGCAATGCGTGATGCCCAGGGCGATCGCCCTTTTCGCAACGTGCGCGTCTTCGGCGAAATGGTTGGCTTGCTCTGGGCTGCCCGGCGCTTTTCCGAGGTGCAGCAACTCGAAGGCTTTTGGAATCGCCTACTCGCCTCGCAGCGCTTCGATCTGTACTGTGCGTATCCGCTCGACATCTTCAGCGGCGACTTTCAATTCGGTAAGGTGGACGCGATCCTCTCGGGGCACTCGCACCTGCTTCCGTTGTCTCCCGACAACCGCCTGGAAGAGGCGGTGGAACGGGGAATGCATGTGGTCCTCGGCTCGCGCATGGAGGCGATTCGTGAACTGATGAGCGGCGGTCTGCCGCACGCGGGAGCGGCGTTACCGCCCGGCGAGGCCGCGATCCTTTGGCTGCGCAACAACCTGCCCGAAGAGGCCGAGGCGATCATCGCCTGCGCACGCGCGCACTACGAGGCCGGCGCGCGCGCGGCCAAGCACGCGCGGCACTCGGCTAGCGAATCCGCTTGAAGAAGCCCTCTGCGTCAGGGAGTGGTTCGTAGGCCCCCGCGTGCGGGGTCACGCCGAGCGCCGAGACGCCGCCGAAGGTGACGATGCCGAGTCGTGCGAGGCTTTGGTAGATCGTACGATGCGCGCGATACGCCGCGGCGGGACCGTAGAAGGAGAAGATGCCGCGCGCGATGATCAGATGAAACTCATTGAATGAACCGTCGCTCGGAAGGTGGTGTTTCGAGAAGACGATGTTCTCGCGGAGCTCCGGGACGAATCGCGCACCGTCGCGCTCTTGTTGCACGTAACGCCCGAAGTCGTAGCGGCCGCCGGATTCGGCGTAGAGATGACCGGCTTCTTGCACGGCCTCCGCCGCGAGGAAACCGCCTTGGGCGCGTTCGTAGGCGGTATGCGTCGGTTTGGTCGTGTAGATGCGCGTACGCGATTCGAGCCCATGCTCGCGGAGCAAGATTGCCACCGAATAGGCATCGCTCGCGCTTCCGATGATCCAGGTTCGGACGGCGGGGAACGTGCGCAACCAGGGGACAACCGCACGGGCGAGTGTCTGAAAGAAGGCCGGGTCGGTGAAAGGGACCGATGGGCGCGAGGTCAGCGCATCGAGCAGACGCGTGAGCACCTGCTGATCGTGGAGCGAGCGCTCGAGCAGACCCGTCACCGTCGACAGTCCTTCTGCGCGTACGCGCTCGGCGACGCGCCGTTTGACCATCGTAATAGCGTATTCGCGAAAGTCGTATCCGGTCAACCGGTACAGACTATCGAGAAGTATCGCGAGTTCGAGCTCCGCGATCTCCGCAGATGGCGCCGAGGGGGACGACATCCCGGCCGTCGCGGCCGACGGCTCGTTCACGATCACGCTGGGACGTTCAGCCAGACGCGGATCAGGCGCACGAGCTGGTCGACGTCGACCGGCTTGCTGACGTAATCGGAAGCTCCGGCCGCCAGCGAGGCCTCACGGTCGCCTTTCATCGCCTTTGCGGTGAGCGCGATGATCGGCATCGATTTCCACGCTTCGCCGGCACGAATGCGGCGGATTGTCTCGTACCCGTCCATCTCCGGCATCATGATATCCATGAGGACTAGGTTGATGTCCGGGCGCCGCTTGAGCAGTGCGAGGGCCTCTGCTCCGCTTTCGGCCGGGAGCACCGTGACCCGGTATTCCTCGAGCGCGGTTCGGAGTGCGTAGATGTTACGCGCGTCGTCGTCGACGATCATCACCGTAATGCCCTCGAGCGAGGCACCGGCGGTCTGAATCCCCGCGAACCGGTTCGCGTCGGGTAAGCGCACCTGGACCTGGTTGAGAAAATACGACATC
>DATJTD010000130.1:0-8329 GCA_035503775.1 Candidatus Acidiferrales bacterium | reverse complement strand
GCCCTCAGGCCGGCGCAGCAAATCCGAACGACAACCGAAAGTGAGGTCCGCTCCTTATACTTTCATCTCGGAAAGACCCTTGCTCGCAAGAGCCGCCACGTTTGCCGGCAACGGCACGTAATCGAGGCCGCCTGCGATCTCTTGCCCCTTGGTCACGACCCAGTCGAGGACATCGTGCACGGCCTTGCCGCGTGCCGGGTCCGACGGCTGCGCGTAGACGATCGCCCACGAGTAGCCGGAGATCGGCCAGGCGCCTTGTGCGGGGCTGTCGACGATCGAGAAGTTGGTCGCCGTCACCTCCGGCTTGGAAGCCGCTGCCGCAGCGACGTGTGCGGTGGTGCAGAAGAGAAACTCGCCCGCGCGGTTCTCCAGCATCGCCTGCGTCATCGAGTTTTCCAACACGTAGGCGAGCTCGACGTAGCCGATCGCGCCGGGCGTCTGTCGAATTGCACCTGCCACGCCTTCGTTGCCCTTCCCGCCGATGCTGCTCGGCGCCGGCCACTGCACGCTCTTGCCCGTGCCGACCGACGACTTCCATTCGGGCGAGACGTGGCTCAGGTAGTCGGTGAAGATGTACGTCGTCCCCGAACCGTCGGAACGGTGGACGACCACGATCGGAATGCTCGGCAGGTCGGCGCTCGGGTTGAGTTTCTTGATGGCGGCATCGTCCCAGCTCGAAATCTTCCCGAGGAAGATGGCAGCGAGCACCTCGGGCGAGAGACGCAAGCCGCCGCCGACCACGCCGGGGAGATCGTAGCTGATCGCCACGCCGCCCAGCGCGACGGGCACCTGGATCACCGGACCGCCCGCGGCTTCGGCCTTCGCCACCTCGGTGGCGTTCATCGGCACATCGGTGGCACCGAAGTCCACCGTCTTGGCGGTGAATTGCGCGATCCCGCCGCCGCTCCCGATCCCCTGGTAGTTGATGGTAACATCGGGATGGTCTTGCGAGTACTCGTAAAAGGCTTTCGAGAAAAACGGGTAGTCGAAGGTCGAGCCCGCACCGGTGAGTGCCGTCGCGGCGCGCGCCGGGCTGAGGTTCCCGAGCCCCCAGGCTGCAGTCGCGAGGACCCCGACCCCGGCGAGTGCTTCCTTACGTGTCATCTTGGTTGCCATAACGTGATTCAAACTTCCCTTCAGAGTGTGCGGCACAAAGGGAAGCCGCAGTACGGCTCCCCGTTGTCCCCTATCGTAGTCGTGTAATCTAAAGGCCTCATTAACCCGTGGTTGGTCGGCGGAGGCCACTCATCCAAAGCGACCCGTGATGTAGTCCTCGGTACGTTTATCCCGGGGTCTGGTGAAGATGTCCGAGGTCGTTCCAACTTCGATCAGCTCCCCGAGGAGGAAGAACGCCGTATAGTCGGAGACCCGCGCCGCCTGCTGCATCGAATGCGTCACGATCGCCACGGTGTACTCACGCTTGAGTTCCGCAATGAGATCCTCGATTTTCGACGTGGCGATGGGGTCGAGCGCCGAGGCAGGCTCGTCCATGAGAATGACTTCGGGTTTGAGTGCCAGCACGCGCGCGATGCAGAGGCGCTGTTGCTGACCACCCGAGAGTCCGAGCGCGCTGCGGTTCAGGCGATCCTTCACCTCGTCCCAGAGGGCAGCACCGCGCAGGCTTCGCTCGCAAATCTCCATGAGACGTGCGTTGTCACGAACGCCGGCGAGCTTTTGCCCGTAAACCACGTTCTCGTAAATCGAGCTCATGAACGGATTGGGGCGCTGGAAGACCATCCCGATGCGCGAACGGATCGCCACGGGATCGACGCTGGGTGCGTAGACGTCGGCGTCGTCGAGGAGGACGGAACCGGCGACGCGCGCCCCCGGTACCAGATCGTGCATGCGGTTGAGCGCGCGCAAGAACGTCGATTTCCCACAACCCGACGGACCGATGAGCGCCGTTACGTGGTGTTCTCGGACGTTGAGGGAGGCGTGCTTGATGGCATGATAGCTGCCGTAGTATACGTCTAAATCGCGAACGTCGAGTTTCGCTTTGGTCGAGGGAGGCGTCTCGATCATGCTACACGTCGTTCCCGGTGGGTACGATGAACCCCCCGGACATGAAGAAGGCCGCCAGCGGGGCGGTCTTTGTAGCAGCGCACAACACCACGGTCAATCCTTCCAGACCTATCGTAAGGGGGCCTTAAGAAGATATTAAGGCATCCTTAACTTGTGGACTAACGTCCCGGTAGGCACCCCCGGGAACCGGGCTGTCGAGCGCGAGCGCCCGGGCCTCGCGTAGGGTAAGCGTCCCCCAATGCGCCTCAAGGAAAGCGAGGAGAGACTCCCGTTGACCGAGCTCGTCCTGTTCCACCACACACGCAGTATAGGGCGATGAGTTTATGCCAGCCTTATGGACCGTTTAAGCGCAAGGCCGGCGCAAACGGTACCTATCAAAAATGACAAGTATGCTTGACTTTTAGACAAGCGCACCATACATTTTAGGCCATGAACACCTCCGGCTGGGTTCAAAGTCTTTGGGCGCTCGCCTATGCTTGTTCGTTTCCGCTCCTCTTGGGCGGGATTGGCGCACTCGTCCACACGCACGTCGTTCATGGGCTCGGGGCAGTGCTCGGCCTGCTGTTCGTGGCGCTGACCGTACCTACGGGCATTTCGTGTGTAGCGCTTGGGTACGTCCCCGGTCGTCATGAGCCGGCGAGTTGTGGAAGGCGATTCTTATTTGAGCTCAATCTCTGGATGACGGCGTTTTTTTTCCTCGTTCTACTCAGCACTGTGTTGCTGCGCTTCGTCCAGGGGATCGTATTGCAGGCCGTCATCGGCCTCACACCGGTCGTCCCCGCCTTTGGAATTTTGAATGCGGTTATGGGCGCGTATCGCGCGAGCGACGAGCGCGAACGCAAAATTATCGCGGAAAGTATCATGTTTGCTTTCGGTGCGACCGCCATTCTGACGTTCTCGTATGGCTTTTTGCAGGGCTCGGTCCACGCCCCGATGCTCTCGTACTTGTTCGTGTGGCCGGTGCTCGCCGCGACTTGGGGGGTCGGCATCGTAATCGCACAACGGCGTTACAGCTGAAGAATCGCCTGAAGGCGCTGCGCGCGGAACACGACCTCTCGCAGGCCGAACTCGCCGAACGCGTCTGCGTCAGCCGCCAGACGATCAATGCGCTCGAAGTCGAACGATACGACCCGAGCCTTCCGCTGGCGTACAAACTCGCGCGCCTCTTCGGATGCCGCATCGAAGAGATCTTCTTCTTGGAAGACGAGAGCCTCTAGCCCCCGCGGCTCAGCGGTAGCGTACAGGTGAACGTCGCGCCGCGCCCGAGCTCGGAGTCGGCCGAGACGGTACCACCATGGGCTTCCACGATCTGCTTGACGATCGAAAGACCCAGACCCGTCCCGCTCGACTCGCGCGCGCGCGAGCGATCGACCACGTAGAACCGCTCGAAGATGTGCGGGAGGTCGTTGTAGGGGATGCCGATGCCCGTATCGGCGACGGTCAGGCGCGCTTCGTTCTCGCCACGCTCCACGGCGACGGTCACCGAGCCATGCGCCGAGGTGTGGCGCAGCGCGTTATCGACGAGGTTGACGATGACTTGCGCTAAGCGATTGGAGTCGCCGTTGATCGGCACGTGCTCACCGTGGAACCGCAACGCGATCTGCAGCGCTTGCGCGCGCGGCTCGAACGTCTTGAGAATCGCAGCCGTGAGGCCGGAGAGATCGACCATCTCGCGCTGCAGCACCATCTGGCCGGCCTCGGCGCGCGCCAGGTCGAGCAGATCCTCGACGAGGCTGACCAGCCGATCCACCTCTCGTTGAATCTGAGGCAAAAAGAGGCGGCGCGCCTCTTCGTCGTCGGCAGCTTCGAGGAGCGTCTCCACCATCAGCTTGATCGAGGAGAGCGGCGTACGCAGCTCGTGCGCGACATTCGAGACGAAATCGCGCCGCGTCTGTTCCAGCTCGTGCAGGCGCGTCTCGTCGTTGACGATGACGATCGCACCCGCCTCGCCGTCGATTGGAAGCGTCGTCACCGTGACGGTGCGCGACTGCGTCTGGGCCGGGAGTTCGATCGTCCCGCGCGAGGGGTTTCCCGCAAGGGCTTCACGCGCGCGACGATCCAGATGAATCGATGGTACGAGTTCGATGAGCGCCCGCCCGATCGCCGGCTTTTTACCGATGTCGAAGATCGCTCCGGCTGCCGCGTTTAGGGCCGTCACGTGGCCCGTTCCGTCGAGGGTGACGATGCCGACGGTAACCGAGCGCATGATCTGCTCGAACCGGTCCGTCGGGCCGGCTTCTGCCGGTGGACGGCTCGGCGGAACCGACTCCTGCGGTTCGGCGCCTCGGCGATACCGTCCGACCACCCAGCCGCAGCCGACCGCGGCGATGAGCGCGATCAGCTCTCCGACCGAGATGGCACCACCCTCATTCTTTGAACATGTACCCGCGGCTGCGAACCGTGACGATGTGGCGCGGATTGTTGGGATCGATCTCGACTTTTTCGCGCAACCAGCGCACGTGCACGCTGATCGTCTGCTGCTCCCCCTCGAAGTCGTAGCCCCACACCTTGTCGAGCAAGGTCTGACGCGTGACGACACGCCCGCGGTTCTCCATGAGCACTTGAAGTAAACTGAATTCTTTGGGAGCGAGCGTCACCTCGAGGTCGCGCACGATCAAGAGCTGACGCGACGGATCGAGGACGATCTCTCCGGCGGCAATTGGCTGACCCGGGGCGCCCTCGTTCGAGCCGTTCTGCCGACGCAGACGTGCCTTGACCCGTGCGAGAAACTCGTGCAGCGAGAAGGGCTTGGTTACGTAGTCGTCCGCGCCGAGCTCGAGCGCGAGGACCTTGTCGATCTCCTGATCTTTGGCGGTGAGCATGATGATCGGCACGCTGCTCGTGCGGCGAATCTCCTTGCACGCCTCGATGCCGTCCATCACCGGGAGCATGATATCCATGATGATGAGGTCGGGGCGCTCGGCGGTCGCGAGCGCGACGGCCGAGCGCCCATCGCCCGCGGAGACCACGGAGTACCCGTTACGCTCCAAATTGAAGCGCAGGGTCTGCAAGATCGCCGACTCGTCGTCGACGACTAAAATCTTCTTTGGCGTGGCGCCTGAGGCGGCGATAGCGGTCACCTGAGCCTGGTGCGCAAAGGGAGAGGGTGTGTCCAAGGCGCCCCGATTCGACAGTATAACGATGGAGACTCCTGTGGCAGAGGCGGCGCGGACGGTACTCCGTCAGCTTGCCGAAGCCGTGCTGCACGAGACGCCCGACGTCCTGCGCGGCGACGACGCGCGGGCGACGCACGATCTGCGCGTCGCCCTGCGACGTCTGCGGACGCTCCTGCGGATCATGCGCCCCTGTTATCGGCGCCAACCCTACCGGCGTATCCGGCGTGAGCTGCGTTCGCTCGGGCGCCGCCTGGGGAGCGTGCGCGACGCCGACGTCCATCTCGCTGCGCTGCGCTCGGCGCTCGGCGGCGCCACGCGCGACGAAGCCGACGGCATCGCTCACGCGATCGCCGCGCTGCACGAGCGCCGCCGGCACAGCCTCGCCCGCTTCGCTATCGAGCTCTCGCAGTTCGACCGAGCGCATCTGCTCGCATTCATCGAGTCGGCCCGCGGAGAGCAGCCCCTGGGCAAATTCGTTCCCAAAGTGCTCGCTCGACAGCTGCGCCGTTTTCTCACCGCGTTCGAAGAGGGGCTGAGCGCCGAGAGCGACGTGCGGCTCCATGCGGCGCGCATCGCCGGCAAGCGACTGCGCTATACGCTCGAAGCCGTGCGCACCCTCGCGCCCGAACACGTTCGCCCTGCGCTGCGCTCCCTCGAACTCGTGCAAGACCGGCTCGGGACGCTCATCGACATCGCGAATTTCCTGGCGCTGTACGAGGAGCTGCTCCGTGCGCTCGATCCGGGGGATGCGCGGGCGCACGGCCTGCGCGCTCGCATCGACGCTTGCGAGCTTCAGCGGCGGCGCGTGCTGGCTGAACTCCACGCGCGCTGGAACGCGACGCCGTCCTACCCGGCTGAACTGACCGAACTCATCTCCTCGGCGCTCGGCTCGCTCTCCGCCTCGGCGTAACGCTCGCGCGGCGCCGCGCTCACGCGTACCGCCAGACCGAAGGCGCGGGTAAAGAGGTCACTCTTGAACTGCGCCGCAGCGATCTCCGGCGCAATGTCTTGCTGCGCATGAACGCGCAATTCGATCGCCGATCCTTCGCGCCGGACCTCGACGCTGTCGACGACGGCGAGGTGTCGCGCATCCAGACCGTCGGCAAGCCGTAGGATACCGCCCAACCCTTCGATCTGCGCCTTCGTCGCGTCGTCGGCATTCGCCCATTCCGGATGCGTCGGCTTGGGCAGCGCCTTACGATGGTAACGCACCAGCGCCGACATCAAACTGATCTCTTTGGAGGAGAACCCGACCGGCTGCGCATTCTGCACGATGTAGGCTCCGTGCTTGTGATGCGCGCTCGCATTGACCGCACGCCCGACGTCGTGGACGAGCGCGGCAGCAAAGAGCATGTCTCGCTCGGCCGGCTCGAACGTGTGCACCCCGCGCAAACGGTCGAAGAGTTCGACCGCTAGCGCACCAACGCGATTTTCGTGCACGCCTTCCGAACCGAAGCGCCGGGCGAGTTCGCGTGCGCTGTCGAAGCGGCGTAACTGCACGCCGCCGATCTTGCGCGCGACGGCGGCATTGCGCTCGAGGTAATCCACGACGACGCCGTCGCGCAGGGCATGCTCGCAGACCACCAGTTCCTCTTGACCGAGTGCCTCCATCGCCGCGATGACGATCGCGTTCCCGGCAACGATGATGTCGCTGCGCCGCGGATTCATCCCCGGCATCTTCTTGCGCTCCGCCGGCGTCTTGCGCCACATCTCGTCTTGCAAGGCGATCAAACGTTCGCGGCGCAAGCGGTAGCCGTGCGCGCGTTGGCTCGGCACGCTGGCCGCCGCCGCATCGAGGGCGGCCAAACCCATCACCGTCCCCGACGTGCCGATCATCGTATCGAAACGGTAGTCGAGGAGTTGGCGCGTCACCGGTTCGAGGACCTCGCCGATGCGCTCACGCATCGCGCGATACGCCCGCAACCCCGCCGGACCGTCGGCCAAGAACTCTTCGTACAACCGTAAGCTGCCGAGCTTCACGCTATGCAAAAAGAACGGGCGTTCTTGGTCGGCGATGATGAACTCCGTGGAACCCCCGCCGATGTCCATCACGCACGCGACGCGATCGTACAACGGAAAGCCGCGGCTCACGCCCAGATGGATGAGCCGTGCCTCTTCGGTCTCCGAGAGAACCGTCACGTCCACGCCGCTGCTTGCCTTGACGGCGGCCAAGAACTCGTCGCGATTCGCCGCCTCACGGACGGCTGACGTAGCGACCGCCACGATCTCCGACGCGCCGGCCGCGCGGGCCGTCCGCGCGAACTTCTCGATTGCGGCTACGCCGCGCAGAACGGCCTTCTTTCCGAGAAACCCGCGCTGCAAGCCGTCGCCCGCGCCGAGGCGGACCATCTCGCGCGCCTTGAGCAGGGTGCGCGACGTCCCGAAGCGCGGATCGAGTTCGACGACGATGAGGTGAATCGAGTTCGTCCCGACGTCGATGGCGCCCAACAGCATTTGCGCCGTCCATTTGACGGCCGGCCTACCCTCGCCTATGATTGGCGCTGTATGAGTTCGGCAGAATCGGCGGTCTGCTTCGGCTGTGGCCACGACCGCCGCTTACATCACAGTTACGGCTGCGACGGCAACCTCGGTGCGGAGCAGAGTTTCTGGTCAGCGTTCGAAGAGTTGCCGGGATACGATCAGACGCGCGAGGCAATCGCCGCGCAAGAGCTCGGAGCGCCGCGTCCTTGCTCTTGCACGGCACATACCTTCAAGGCGTAGGTTGGCGGTACCCGAGCTGAGCTGAGAGCTCGTGCGCGATGGAGCGCACGAGCGGTCCCATTCGTTCGAGGTGCTCGACGCTCACGCGCGCTGACGGAGCGCAGACCGAGAGCGCTCCCACCACGTCGTTGCGGTGATCGAAGACGGCCGCCGCGATGCAGCGCACGCCGAGCTCTCGCTCCTCGTCGTCGATGGCGTAACCGTTTTGGCGGATCTTCTCAAGATCGGCCTCGATCGCTTGGCGCGTGGTGAGCGTGCGTCGCGTAAAGCGCTCGAACGGCCCGCACAAGACGGCGTCGAGCGCCGGCCGTTCGCGGTATGCCAAGATTGCTTTGCCCGAGCCCGTGCAGTACATGGGCGCCCGCGTCCCGACGGCGTGTGTCTTGATGACCCGCGACGTCTCGATCCGGTCGACATACAGCACGTCGGGGTCGGCGGCGGCCGCCAGACTCACCGTCTCGCCCGCGCCG
>DATJTD010000129.1:0-20448 GCA_035503775.1 Candidatus Acidiferrales bacterium | reverse complement strand
CTCAGATCGCCGCGCTCGCGGCGTGCACGTGCGAGACCGAGCAACAGCTCGCAGAACTGATCACGATAGTGCGTACGACGTTTTTCGACCCAATCGTCCTCGAGATCGGCCAGGAGATCTCCGCGATACAACTCGGCGGCCGAGGCCGCCGTCTCCGGCGCGCCTACGAGGTGTTCGAATTCGGCAACGTCGAGCCAAAGCGGTGCGTCCGGGTTCCAGCGCACGGTACGTGCATCGGTGAGCAGCCACTGCACGCCATCCTTTCGCGGCAGTACGTCGCTTTGCAGCAGGTAGAGATGCCGGCGCAGGTTCGCACGCGCGTCAGGCTCTCGCTCATCCGGCCACAGGGTGTAGGCCAAATGCTCGCGTGCTATCGCGTTCTCGCGGTGCAGTAAAATATAGGCCAGAAGTGCGTGCGCGCGCGCCGGAGCGCCGAACCGAAGTGGTTGGTTGGAAAAGGCGAGCTGGCGCTGACCAAAAAGGCGCACCGCCAGCATCGGCCGGACCAACGTAGCCATCAGGTGTCAGAGATCGGTCGAAAGGAGCGTTCCTTCCTGCCCTACTCTGCCGCCAACCGCGCGCCTCCGACCGGCCCTTTGTGAGGGGAGCGCGCAAGGGCTGCCGCCAGGGAGGCGACATAAGCAGCCGCTGCTCCCGGCGCATCGGAACCAGCCGCCGCGAGGGCATCGACTAGCGCACTACCCACTATTACGCCGTCTACCGCAAGATTTACGAGGGTGCGGACGTGCTGGGGCGTCCCAACACCGAAGCCGACCGCAAGCGGAAGGCGCGCACTTGGGCGTAACTGCGAGATTCGATCGGCGATCCACGCAAAATCCGGCTCCCGTTTGGCGCCGGTCACCCCTAAGCGCGAGACGACATACACGAAGCCTTCGCTCGTCTGGGTGATACGGACCGCACGCTCGAGAGGCGTCGTCGGTGCGACCAACAAGGGGAGCACGAGTCCGAAGCGACCGAAGACCTCCCGAAGCGGCCCGGTCTCTTCAAGCGGAACATCCGGAACAATCGCACCACATGCCCCCGCCTCGCAAGCGCGCCGCGCGAAATGTTCGAGGCCGTACTGCAAGATTGGGTTGTAGTACGAGAAAAAGAGAATCGGTGCGGCGCCGGTGCGACCCGCGCGTTCAGCGATCTCTAGGGCGCCGTCGACGGTCATGCCATTGTCCAGAGCACGCTTGGCGGCGGCGGCGATCGTTGGACCATCTGCAACGGGATCACTGTACGGGATACCGAGCTCGATGATATCTGCGCCGGCGCTTGTAATAGCGCCGAGCGTTGCGATCGTGGTCTCGACGTCGGGGTCGCCGGCGACGAGGTACGGGATCAGCACGCCACGCGACTCCGCGCGAGCGCGCGCGAACGCCTCGGCGATGCGCGTTCCGGGTTGCGTCGTCGAAGCGATCACCGTCCGGCACCCGCTAGGGCGCTGTCGATCGCGGCCACCTGACGCGTATCCTTGTCGCCCCGGCCGCTCAGATTGACCAGCAGGAGCGCACCGGGGCCGCGCTTGGCGGCGATCCGGTCGATTGCAGCCAGGGCGTGCGCACTCTCGAGCGCCGGGACGATGCCTTCGCGCATCGCACAGCGATGATAGGCGGCCAGCGCCTCGTCATCGTCGACAGCAAGATACGAAGCACGCCCGCAATCGTTGAGAAAGGCGTGCTCGGGCCCAATGCCGGGATAATCGAGACCGGCGCTGATCGAGTGCGTGTCGAGCACCTGGCCGTCGCGATTTTGCAAGATGTACGTGCGCGCTCCATGCAAGACACCGACGCTGCCGGCGTTGATCGAAGCCGCCGTGTCCAGGGTCGCCACTCCGTGACCTGCCGCCTCGATACCCCAGAGCGCCACCTGCGGATCGTCGACGAAACCCGCGAAAATACCAATCGCGTTGCTGCCGCCGCCGACACAAGCGATCACGTCGGTCGGCAGACGGCCGAATCGCTCGAGCACTTGCGCGCGCGCCTCCACGCCGATGACTTTCTGCAGCTCGCGAACCAAGTACGGATACGGATGCGGCCCAAAGACACTGCCCACCACGTAGAACGTGTCGTCGCAGCAAGCCGCCCAGACACGCAACGCCTCGTTGGTCGCATCCTTGAGCGTGCGCGTCCCGCTCTCGACCGGGTGCACGGTTGCGCCCAGCAACTTCATCACGTACACGTTGAGCGATTGACGCTCGACGTCGACGGCGCCCATGTAGACGTCGACCGGGATGCCGAGCTTCGCTCCGATCGTGGCAGTCGCCACGCCGTGCTGGCCGGCGCCCGTTTCGGCGATAAGGCGTTTTTTCCCCATGCGCTTTGCGAGCAGCCCCTGGCCGACCGTGTTGTTGATCTTGTGCGCACCCGTATGATTGACGTCCTCGCGTTTGAAGACCAGCGTCGCGTCGCGATGATCGAGATAGCGCTCAGCGACGGTGATGGGCGACGGACGCCCGACGAAATCGCGCAGTAGTGCGTGATAGGTCTCCCAAAACGACGGATCGGCAAAGGCCTCGTTCATCGCCGCCTCGAGCTCCACGAGCGCTTCGACGAGCACTTCGGGGACGAAGCGACCGCCGAATTTTCCGAAGTACCCGCGCGTATCAGGATTCTGCACTAGCTTCCCTCACTGCCGCTACGAACGCCCGCATGCGCTCGTAATCCTTACTGCCTTCCACTTCGACGCCCGACCGCACATCTACCGCGTACGGTCGAATCGCTCGCACGCAGGCGCCGACGTTTTCCGGCGTCAAGCCGCCACTGACGATCGCCGGCCGCTGCTGCGCGATATCACGCACCAGCTCCCAATCGAAGGAGAGGCCGGTGCCCCCGCGGCGGCCGGGTACGCGCGTATCGAACAGCGGCGTCGCCCGCGGATAGGAAGTGGTACGCTCTGCGATCTCGCTTGCGTTGCCAACCTTCGGGTCCATATGAAATACCTTGATGTACGCACCCGGCGCCGCCCGCTCACAATCTTCGGGGGATTCGTCGCCACAAAACTGTGGGACGGCACCAAGTCCCAGCGCCGCCTCGACCGATGCGCGGTAGGGATCGACGAAGACGGCGACGAGCGGGAACAAGGCGGGAACCGCCGCAGCGATCTCGCGCGCCCGCTCCATCGAGATGCGACGCGGCGAATCGGCGAAGATCATACCCAGCGCATCGGCACCGGCCTCGACCGCCATCTCCGCTTCCCGTGCAGTGACGATGCCGCAGATCTTGACGCGCGTGCGTCGCCTCGCCAGCAAAATCTAGTGGACGACCACCGGCCGTTTGAGTTCCTCGATCAGTGCGGCTGGATCTTCCGAGCGCATGAGCGACTCACCGACGAGGAAGCCACGCGCGCCGCGCGCGTACAAGTTGGCGATATCGCTGGCCTGCTGCACGCCGCTTTCGCTGATCACCAGCGTACCGGGAGGGATGCTCGGCAGGAGGTGCCTGGTCACCCCCAGATCGGTTTGAAACGTGCGGAGATCGCGATTGTTGATGCCCACGACCTGCGGCGCGATCGGCAGCGCGCGCTGCAATTCATCCTCATCGTGAATCTCGACGACCGTCTCGAGCGCAAAGCGCGCTGCCTCTTGGGAGAGCTCACGCAACTGTTCGTCGGTCAATCCGGCGACGATCAGCAAGACGGCATCGGCGCCGTATGCAGAAGACTGCGCGATCTGATACGGCGTGGAGAGAAAATCTTTACGCAGGATCGGGCGCAGACTATTCGCGCGCGCAATGTCGAGGTACGCGAGATCACCGAGAAAGTGATCCGCCTCGGTAAGGACGCTGATGGCATCGGCGCCGGCTCGTTCGTAGCCTGCGGCGATCTGCGCCGGATCGAAGTTGCGCGCGATCAAGCCCACCGACGGCGAGGCGCGTTTGATCTCGGCCACGATCGCGGGCCCGCGCGCGGCCAGCAACGCTGCGCTCAGCGAGCGGCGTTCACCACGGCGCCGTAAACCGCGCTCCACGACCTCGCTCAACGGTTCGCGGCGCTGCTCTTCTTCGAGTGTTCGCGCTTTGGCGGCGTACAGGCGTTCCAGGATGTCGCTCATGCGAACTCCAGTTTGATCGGACGACGAAGCGCTTCTAACACGGCGAGCCCGGCTCCGTCTTGCAGGCTACTTTGGGCAAGATCCAACCCCTCGCGAAAGGAGCCGGCGCGCTCGGAGACGACCAGCGCGAGCGCAGCGTTGAGCGCGACGACGTCGGCGCGGGGAGAACGTTCGCCTTCGAGGATCGCGCGCACGGCGGCGGCGTTGAGCGCGGGCTCCCCGCCGGCGATGGCGCCAAGCGGCGCGCGGATGCCGAAATCCGAGGGATCGATGACATAGCGCCACGCACGCTGCGCGCTGAACTGGTACACGTAGGTCGGCCCTTCGCCCGCGATTTCGTCGATACCGCTTGCGGCATAGACGACGGCGCCGCCTTGCGTGCCAAGGGCGATCAGCGCATCGCCGACCAACTCCAAATGAGATTCCTTCGCAACGCCAACCACCTGGTGCGTCGCTCGCGCGGGATTACACAGCGGCCCCAGCAGATTGAAGAGCGTGCGAATCCCGAGCTCGCGGCGTACGGCGCTCACCGCCTTCATCGCCGGATGGTAGCGCGGCGCGAACATGAAGGTGAATCCGTCGTGTTCTAGGCGTACGCGGGCCATCGCCGGATCGTCGTCGATGGCGATGCCGAGCGCCTCGAGCACGTCCGCACTTCCACAGCGGCTCGACGAGGCCCGATTCCCGTGCTTGGCGACCGGGACACCGCAACCGGCCACGACCAAACCAACGATCGTCGAGACGTTGATCGTCCCGGCACCGTCGCCGCCGGTGCCGCAGGTGTCGAGTACGAGCGGAAGGTCGTGCTCGACGTGCAGGCTCCGTTCACGAAAGGCACGCGCCGCGCCGGCGATCTCCGAGGCCGTCTCGCCTTTGGCGGCGAGCGCGACGAGAAAGGCCCCGGCCTGCACCGGCGTCCAGGAGGTGTCGATGATCGAGCCGATTGCGTCGTACGCCACGTCTGCTTCTAGCGGCTCACCGGCGACGATTCCCCGGAGGAGCGCCGAGAAATCGCTCATGCCGAAAGCAATCGCGCCGCCGCTGCCAGCGCGACGAAATTGGCGAAGAGCGCCCGCCCCTGCGCGGTGAGTACGGATTCGGGATGAAATTGCACGCCGTGAATCGGCAACGTCCGATGCACGACCCCTTGGATGACGGCGTCTTCGCTGCTCGCCGTTACGCGCAACTCCACTGGAAAGGGATCGTGCGCCACACAGAGCGAGTGATAGCGAGTCGCCAAGAACGGCGACGGAATCCCGGCGAAGACGCCGGTGCCGTCATGCGTGATCTCCGAGGTCTTGCCGTGCATCAGCGAAGGCGCATAGGTGACGACGCCGCCGAAATATTCACCGATCGCCTGTTGGCCCAGGCAGACGCCTAAGAGCGGCCGGCCGCTCTCGATCGCATCGTCGATCACGCGCATCGTCCGTCCCGCATCGGCGGGGCGACCGGGGCCCGGTCCAATGGCAATCCCGTCGTGTTCGGCGACGGTCCGCGCGCCAAGCAGCGGGTCATCGTTGCGCAAGACGGTCACCTCGACGGCGAGCGAACCGAAGAGATGCGCGAGGTTGTATGTGAACGAGTCGTAGTTGTCGACCAGCAGGATGCGCCGTTTCATGAGATACCGAGCACCTCGCGAACGATGCGCGTCTTGTGGAGCACCTCGTGGTATTCGGCCAGCGGCTCGCTGTCGGCGACGATGCCGGCCGAAGCCTGCCAGTACGCGCGCCCGTTTGCCGTCGCAACGCAGCGTAGAATGATGCAGGAGTCCATGTTGCCGTCGAAGTGGAGATGCGCGACGCTGCCGGCGTAAAATCCGCGCCGGACGGGCTCGAGCGCGTCGATGATCTGCATCGCGCGAATCTTCGGTGTGCCGGTGACCGTGCCAGCCGGAAACGAGGAGGCGAAAAGATCGAGCGCGTCGCGATCCTCGCGCAACGTGCCGACGACGTTGGAGACGATGTGCATCACGTGGCTATAACGCTCGATGACCATGAGCTCGTCAACGTGAACGCTGCCCATTTCGCAGACGCGCCCGAGATCGTTGCGCCCGAGATCGACGAGCATCACGTGCTCGGCGCGCTCCTTTTCGTTGGTCAGGAGTTCGGTCGCGATCTCGGCGTCGCGCTGCGGCGTCTCCCCGCGCGGCCGCGTGCCGGCGAGCGGGCGCAGCTGTGCCTCGCCGTCGTCGAGCCGCACCAAGAACTCGGGCGACGCCCCGAAGACCGTGCACCCATCGTGTTCGATGAAGAACATGTACGGCGACGGATTGAGCGAGCGAACGTGCCGGTAGACGTCGAACGGTGTCCCCTCCAGCTCGCACGAGAAGCGAATGCCGACTTGCAGCTGATAGCAGTCGCCTTCGTAGATGAAGCGTTTGGCGGCCGCCACGCGATCGAGAAACGTTGCTTGGTCCATCGAGGCCGTGACGGCTCCGCGCGCATGAACCGG
This sequence comes from Candidatus Acidiferrales bacterium, assembly GCA_035503775.1. GTDB lineage: Bacteria > Vulcanimicrobiota > Vulcanimicrobiia > Vulcanimicrobiales > Vulcanimicrobiaceae > DATJTD01. The sequence continues at coordinate 13,943 of DATJTD010000129.1, read as the reverse complement.
AGCGGGCACCGTCGGGCGCACGTCGAGCAGCCGGGTGATATACGTGTCGAGCCGCCGTTCGATCTGCGCCCGTTCGTGCTCGCCGCGTAGGAGGCCGATGAGGCGCACGCGATGCGTGAAGTGATCGAAGACGACCCACGTTCCCGGAACGACGACGAGGGCGTCACGGAAGGGAACGTCCGCGGGTGGCTTCGGCCCGATCCGTTCGAAGACGCGCGCCGCGTCGTAGGTGAAGATGCAGACCGCGCCACCGGGAAACGGAAGATTCGTCCCCTGCAAATGATACGAGCCGACGAGCGCACGAATCTTCGCGAGCATCTCGGGATCGTCGTCGTAGGAGGCTTCTTCGAGATAGTCCAGACCGATGAACGAGTAGCGCGAGATGCGATCGGTCCCTTCGACACTCTCCAGCAGACACGAACGCCCCGGCGTGGCCAGGGCGATGTATGCGGAGATCGGCGTCAGGGCGTCGGCGATGAACTCACGCACGACGGGCGTAAGTTCTAGCGGCTCCAAACTGGTACTCGGTGCGACCATCTCAGGAGGCTGTCGGAGTGTCGGGCATGTGCACAACACCGACCGCTTCGGTCGAGTTCCAGGAGCGAAGAGCGCGGAATGGGAGCGCCATTTTAGCGACGAGCGACGCGGAAATCGGCCGAAAGGGACGAGGCCGCAGGCCGTGTGTTGTGTGCATGTTCGACACTCCGACAGCCTCCTAGTGGACGAGCTCCACGATGGAGAGCTCCGCGGCGTCGCCGGGGCGCACGCGGGTCTTGGTGATCCGCGTGAATCCGCCCGTGCGCTCCTTGAGCGCCGGTGCAATCTGATCGCAGAGTTTCTTGGTGACGGCCGGTTCGAGCAAATACGCCGCGACGAGACGGCGCGAGTGCAGATCGCCGCGCCGGGCGGTCGTGATCAGGCGGTCGATGACCTTGGTGATCTCCTTCGCCTTGGTCGTGGTCGTCTCGATCTTCTCGTGCTTGAAGAACGACGTCGCAAGGCTGCGCAGAAGCGCCCTGCGGGCGCCGTCAGGGCGCGAGAGCCGTTTCTTGGCGATTTGGTGCGGCATATCTGGTGGGCACTACGCTCCGCGTAGCGCCAGCCCCCTCTCCGACAGAACCTGCTTGATCTCGTCCAGCGACTTCTTCCCGAAGTTGCGCATCTTGATGATCTCGTCTTCGCTCATGTCGAGCAGCTCGGAGACCTTCGAGATGCCGGCGCGCTTGAGGCAGTTGAACGAGCGCACCGAGAGATTGAGCGTCTCGACCGGGATGTCCCACTCGCTGGTCGGCGCGGAGGTCGGCGTCTTCTCCTCGGCGTTGAAGCCGGTGAAGATGTCGAGCTGCTCTTGCAGGATGAGCGCCGCCTGCGCGAGCGCGTCGTCGGGCGTGATGGAGCCGTTGGTCTCGACCTCAACACTGAGGCGGTCGAAGTCGACGCTCTGGCCGACGCGCGTGTCGTCGACGGCGAAGTTCACCTTGCGGATCGGCGAGAAGATCGAATCCATCGGAATGAGCCCGATCATGTGCTCGACGTTCTTCTGCCGGTCGGCGGTCACGTAGCCCCGACCCTTCTCGACACCGATCTCCATCGAGAGCCGTGCGCTCTTGGAGGTCAAGGTCGCGATGTGGTAATCGGGCTGGAGGATCTCGACGTCGGCATCCGGGGTGATGTCGGCAGCGGTCACGTCGCGCGCCCCGGTAACGCTCAAGGTCAAGACCTTGGGGTCCTCGGTGTTGAGCTTGATCGGCAGACCCTTGAGATTGAGCAGCAGATTCGTCACGTCTTCGACGACGCCGGGGATCGTGGAGAATTCGTGCAGCACCGTGTCGATCTTTACGTAGGTCACCGCCGCGCCGTGAATCGACGAGAGGAGCACCCGGCGCAGCGCGCTGCCCAAGGTCGTACCGAAGCCGCGCTCGAGCGGCTCGATCACGAACTTCGCATAGTTGTCGCGCCGTTCGCGAACCTCGATCGTGGCGGTCTGAGGAACTTCCATTACGGTCATGATCTGATCTGGTATCCTTTGTTGCCGCTTACGTTATCCGCCGCCCGCCCCGCGAGCAACGATCATACGCCTAGCGACTGCTTTTGGTTTTTGTGTACTTAATGCCGTGCCTGTCGTGGTACTGTCGTCGTATCGATTTTTGTCCCTGGCTAGAAGCCTAGCTGCGATGTGTACCCGTAGGGTACATGAGCAGCGTAGCGACGACGCCAGGGGCAAAAAGCGATACCACGACCTAGCGCGAGTAGTATTCGACGATCAGTTGCTCGTCGACGGGGGTATCTATCTGCTCGCGGCTAGGAAGCGCGACGACTTTGGCTGCCTTCTCCTGCTCGTTCCAGTCGAGCCATTCGGGGTGATTGCGGCTATTCGCGTCTTCGAAGTTGGAGACGAAGACGGGCGAGTTCTTGCTGCGCTCACCGATGGTCAGCACGTCGCCGGTCTTGACCAAGATGGAGGGGACGTTGACAATGTGGCCGTTGAGGCGGAAGTGGCGGTGCGTCACGAGCTGGCGCGCCTGCGCACGGCTCGAGGCGAGATTGAGGCGATAGATGACGTTGTCGAGACGGCGCTCCAACAGCTGCAAGAACGTCTTGCCGGTCTGGCCCGGGACGCGCGCGGCTTCGCGGAAGTAGTTCTCGAATTGCGTCTCGAGGACGCCATAGTAGCGGCGCATCTTCTGCTTCTCGCGCAGCTGGCGGCCGTATTCGCTGATCTTGGTGCGCGTGGGCTTGCCCTGCGTCTTCTGGCCGGGCGCGGTGCCGCGGCGCTCGACGGCGCACTTTTTGGAGAGGCAGCGGTCGCCCTTGAGGTAGAGCTTGATCTTCTCGCCGGTCTTGCTGGTGGCCGTTTCGCGGCGGCAGAGGCGGCAGACGGGGCCGGTGTAGCGTGACATGCTTTTCTCTAAACCTCCCTACACCCGGCGCCGTTTCGGCGGACGGCAGCCGTTGTGCGGGATCGGCGTGACATCTTTGATGACGGTGATTTCGAGCCCGGTCGCTTGAAGCGAACGGATCGCGGCCTCACGGCCGGCGCCGGGGCCCTTCACATAGACCTCCGCCGAGGTCATGCCGTGGTCCATCGCCTTGCGGGCGACGGCTTCGGCCGCCATCTGGGCGGCGAACGGCGTGGACTTTTTGGAGCCTTTGAAGCCGAGGTTGCCGGCGGAGGCCCAGGCGATCGTCGAGCCCTGGTTGTCGGTGATCGTGACGATCGTATTGTTGAACGACGAGTGGACGTGCGCGACGCCCGAGCCGACGTTCTTGAACTCGCGCTTTTTACGCGACTTCGTTTGCTTCTTAGCAGCCAAAATGGAACTCCGTCGTTTATCCTCTCCCCGCACGGCGGGGTGTCGTCGCCTCGGCCGGCGAGGCCCACGGGCCACCCGAACTCGGATCACAGACGAACGGCGAGATCGTCTGGCGCACGCAAGCGTGCGGGGCCATCAGTCGATAGCCAACGCTGGATTCTACCCGAAAGCGAGCTGCCGCGTCAAGGGCGAGCGAGATCCGAGGGGGGAGCACTCGGACGGCGCTCCGCCGGTGGGAGCGGGACGCCGGCACCCACCAGCAGGACGACGAGGGGCTCGGCGATTCGGTAGACGATGCTGATCGTCCCGAAGAGCAGACCGACAAGCCGCCCCCGCAGCGGGTGATGGCGCCCGGCGAGCGAGGCGCCCAACTTTGCTCCGAGCACGAGAAGGGCGGGGACGGGCCGCAAGAAGATCGTCATCTCGCGAATGCGCCCCTGGTCGTCGAGCCGTATGCGGTTCGCCTCCTCCATGAAGAGGCGCCCGATGCGCCCGCGCCAGAAGAGCACTTGGGTTGCTTCGCCTTCGCCGATCGTCTCATCGACCCGGATATCGCTGATGATCGTGAAGAGCCGCCGCAGCAGATCGTCGGCCTGCTCGATGCCGACGAACTTGATCCGCTGCGTGATCGGGGAGCGAATGACGATCTCCGGAGCGAGGCACGCGATCACGGCGTCGACGTCGTGTGCGTGAAGGGCCGACTCAAGCGCGTGCAGCTTCTTTCTTCTCCCTCGGCATCTGACCGGCGATAGCAGAACAATTACAAATTCGCGCCGCAAGCCAAGCGGGCCTGGAGTTCCCCGCTCTGCAAAGAGGCGTCCCCTGCAGGCTTTTTGGCCATGAATCTTGCCGAAGATCAAACAAGTGACGAAACGTAGACGTTTGGGCGAGCTCGTCCTTATCGCGGTCGCCTCCCTTCTCATGCCCTTTGCGCTGGGGGCGGCTCTTCCCGCGCGCGCCGATGCTCCGGCGACGAGCGCCACCGCACGTCCTACGCCGACGGTCGCGCCGGTTCGGGAGATCGCGCACGCGAAGGCTGCCGTCGGCGTCGGAGAGCTGCAGACGAACGCGGAGGTCACCCGCACGATCGCACCCCAGACGCTGGGGCAAGGCAACGCGCTACGGGTCGGCGACGCCTTGACCAATCTGGCCGGCGTAGATCGCGGGAGCGATAGCAACTCGGCGGGCGACGATGAGTACCTCGACATCCGCGGCCTCGAACCGAGCGAGTCGCAAGTCTTGCTCGACGGCCATCCGATCGGCCCCATCGGCATCAGCGCGAGCGGCCCCGACGCCGACGGCGTCATCGAAGGCTTCAACTTCCAGGATTCGCCGAATCTCTCGCTCGACGGCGTCGACGTCACGTTCGGCGCCGGCGCTTCTGGTCTGTACGGCGGAAATACGGTCGGCGGAACGATCGACTTGCACACACTCAACCCGAGTTACGAGCGGCAATTCACGCTCGACGAAGGGATGGGCAATGAGGGACGCACGCTCACCTCGCTCAAGGCGAGCGGGACGAGTGGGCGGCTCGGCTACGCGTTGGTCGACGGCGTCGAGGGGACGTACGGAACCTTTCCGGGCGGCGACATTACGCAGACCGGCTTGCGCGGCACCGACTTCACCAGCTCGACTCTGGCGCAACTGACCTATCCGGTTTCGGGAGATTATCTGTTGCGCAACGCGCTCGGAAAGCTCACCTACCGGCTCTCTCCGGCGACGAACGCCTCTTTTACCGCGTACGACGCGACCTCGTGGTCGGACAAGACGGGTAACGGCGACAACGATTACAACTCGCCGTCGTACATGTTGGCCAATGCACCGGTCGGTCAAAATCCCAACTGTCCGTCAAACCTCGTTGGCGTGCAAACGGACAGCGGGCTGCAATGCATCTTGGCCGCACAGTATGCGCAAGGTGCGTCGGGGCCGGCGGGCGGCGGCCCCGACGCATGGCAAGCTTTCCGCAATCAGGATTATCACGTACGGCTTGCAAGCTCGTCCGGTGACAACTCTCTGCTGTTCGACGCATTCACCGACAATTACGCTTTCACGTATCACCGCAGTGCGTGGTCGATCAACGGTCCGATTGGGGTCGACGATCCTTTGGACGTCTTCTTCGACCGCTGGTCGACCCAAGGGCTTTTGACCAGCGACGACATCGCGACCGCGCGCAACGACTTCGGCTTCGGCTATTACCTGCAACGGCAGGTGCTCAGCGGTAACCAGACCACGCCCGACGGAAGCGCCTTTCAAAATGATGCGCCCGCCTCGCGGATCGACAACGCCTTCTTCATCCGCGACACGTATACGGCGAACGAGCGCCTCTCATTCGTTCTCAACGCGTGGTATAACCGCGCCAGCGTCGACCCGCAAGCGCATCTCAACCCGCGGCTCTCGGCGATTTACAAAGCCTCGAGCTCCGATGTGCTGCGCCTGACGAGCGGAAGATCGGTCAGTGAGCCGGGTTTGGAGCTGAACCAAGTGACGTTGACGCCGCTCGGTGCGCTCAATCCGGACTGCGGTGCAATTGAAGAGGCGCAATCACCCGCGCGCGCGCCGGCACAGGTAAACGTCGGCTCGGGCCCCGCATCGAACGTCAGCCCCGAGAAGGCGACCGATATCGAGCTCTCCTACGGGCACCGATTCACCGGCGACAGCGCCTTCGACGTCACCCTTTACGATACCAATTTGATCGATCGCATCGTCTCGGCAAATTTGCCCGCGGGTAACCTGATCTCCACGAGCGCGATGGATGGCGTCTACAGCCGCATCCAGCAATTCTGCGGTCTCTCACCGAGTCCGACGTCATTGCAATATACGCTCTCGCTTCCGTTCAACGCGGCGACCGCCCAAGCGCACGGCGTTGAATTCTCCGGACGTGCCCGGGCCACGCAGCACCTGTACTTCGACTATTCGTACGACATCCAATCGCTGGTGATCAACGGCGTACCAAACGCCGTGCTGACGACCGACCCGACGCTGGTCAACGGCATCCAAGCTTTCCAAGTTCCGCTGCACAAGGCGAGTCTGGGCATCGACGTTTCGACGGCTTCGGGGTTCGAAGGCCGTCTGGACGGACATTTCGTGAGCGTCAACAACCCGCAGCAGCTTCCCGGCTACGCCTATGCCGACGCTTCGCTCACCCAGCACGTGTCACGGCGCCTGACGCTCGATGTGGGGATATCGAACGTCTTCGACAGTCACGCAAACGTGTACAACGACATCGGGTTCGGCGTGCCGTATTCGGTGAGCCCCGCGAACGCTGCGCTCGGATTGGGCTCACCGTTCTCGCAGCCGTTCAATACCCTCTACGGCCTTCCGCCGCCCTCGGTGATGTTCAACGCGGAGTTGCGCGTCTAGTTCGTTTGTACTCGCACGCCCGAAGATGGCACGATCGAAGACGGCGGCGACGCCGTCGACCAGCGGCTGATCGACAACCCGGTGCTCGGTCGCGATAGCACGAAAGATCGCGTCGAAGAGCGCGAGCAGCGACGCCGCAAAGGCGGGTTCGGCGACCGGCTCGATGATGCCGGCGGCGGCGAGACGACCGAGATACGCGCCAAACTCTGCGTGATAGGTCTGGCGACGCGCATCACGCGACGTGCGCAGCTCGAGATCGTCGCTCAAGATATCGTACCAAGCGCGCAATAAGCCGGTTCGTTCAATGGGTGCGTGGACGACCGACGATACCCACGCGCGCACGCGCGCGCGTTCCTCGTCGCGCGTACCGATGCGATCGTCAAAGCGCGGCCGTTGACGATCGATCGTCTCCTTCACGCGGTCGAGAGCGGCGCCCACTGCTTCACGTTTGTCCTTGAAGTAGCGGTAAAACGTCCCGTGCGCGACGCCGGCTGCCGAGGCAACCGCATCGGCGGTGAGCTCGCGGTAGTCGGTTCGTTCGAGCACGCGTTCGAGTGCGTCGATGAGCCGCGTCCGCATCGCCGCCGCACGATCTTGGACCGGCGGTGACGCGCCCTGCTCGAGGCGCCCAAGGTAGGTCCACTTCGCACGAGAGCGGCCGGTCGCGGGGTCCGTCACGCGATCGACGCGGTAGCGATAGGCTCGCTCGCCGACCCGTTTGATGATTTCCTGGCCCATGTTTTGCTCCGCCGCGCCTTATGGTATATAATGACGCTAATGTCATTATATACCAATGAAATCGAACGTCAAGGACCGCTTTCGTCATGGCGTTGCTAACGGCCGGCCGGATCGGAAACGCCGCGGCGCTTCCGCGGAGCCGGCGCGCCGATCCGCCGGTTGGCCTCGTCACCTTGACGGTCATGCTCGGCCTGAGCATGGCAATCATCGACACCACGATCGTCAACGTCGCGCTCGCGAACATGGCCGGCAATTTGGGCGCGACCGTGGACGAGATCGCCTGGGTCGCGACCGGCTACATCCTCGCCAACGTCGTCGTCATGCCGCTCAACGGCTGGCTCACCGCGCTACTTGGCCGGCGAGCGTTCTACGCGACCTCTCTTGCGATCTTTACGATCGCCTCGCTGCTCTGCGGTACGGCGCACAGCGTCGCCGAGCTCGTCTTCTTTCGCATCATCCAAGGCGTCGGTGGCGGGGCGCTGCAGCCGACGGCGCAAGCGATCCTCTTCGAGTCGTATCCGAAGGAGAGGCGCGGACAGGCGATGGCGATCTTCGGCTTGGGAGCGATGGTGGGCCCGGCGGTCGGCCCGACGCTCGGTGGTTGGATCGTCGACAACTTCAACTGGCCGCTGATTTTCTTCATCAACGTGCCGATCGGCATCCTCGCCTTCTTCATGACACTCGCCTTCATTCGCGATCCGGATTATATCAAGAAGCCCGAACGCGGCGCCGATTGGATCGGGCTCGCAGCTATGGGTACCGGGATCGCCTCCCTGCAGTACGTGCTCGAGCGCGGGCAGCGCGAAGATTGGTTCGATTCACCGACGATCGTCATCCTGACCATCGTCTCGGTGACGACGCTCGTCTTCTTCGTCGTGCGAGAACTGCGCGATCGGCATCCGTTCGTCGATTTGCGGGTCTTTCGGTCCCGTTCGTTTACCGGCGGCAACATCATCGGCATCATTAGCGGCTTCGGACTCTACGGGCTCAATTTGATGCTCCCGCTCTTCTATGAGAACGTCTTGCACTTCAACGCGACGCAGACGGGGCTCGCCCTTCTCCCCGGTGCTGCAGCAACCGCAGTGAGCATGCCGCTTGCGACGATCTTTCCCCGCAAGATCGGCGCACGCGCAACCATCGCGATCGGCTTGCTCATCTTCGCCTGCGGCTCGTGGTGGATGGGGTCGCTCAACCAGTACGTTGGGTATTGGGATGTCTTCTGGCCCCGTGCCGTGCAAGGCTTTGCCCTCGGCTTCGTCTTCGTTCCCCTCTCGACGTCGACGCTTTCGGAGATCGATCGCGGCGACCTCGCCGGCGCGAGCGGCATCTACACCCTGATTCGCCAGCTCGGCGGCGGCATCGGCATCGCCATCCTGCAGCTGATCTTGCTGCGCCGCCAAGATACGGCACAGTCGGTCCTAGCGGGAAGCATCAGCCTCGCCAACCCAGCGGTCTCATCGTTCCTTGCGGGCGCCGCCAATCACACCCAAGCGCTTCTGCAGCTCAACTCGATGGTCGAACAAAATGCGACCGTGCTAGCCTACAACTATATCTTCCGCTTGAGCGCGCTCATCTTTCTGCTCTCCATTCCGACCGTCTTGCTCTTGCGGTCGAGCCGGCCAAACGCAGAAGCCGTCCCCACGGCGGAGTGAGTTCTCGCTTTCAACGGCTCTGGAGAATGAAAGCCGCGCCCAAGCCGAGGGTGGCGAGAAAGCCCAGCACGGCAAGCGTCGGCGAGACGACCAGCCCCACCAGGATGCTCGTGACCGCCAGGCCCGACCAAAACGGGAGCGGCGAGCGGATGCTGTAGGTGCCGACGACTTGCCCCGCGGCCTCGTGCATGGTCGCGTCGCCTTGGTCGCCCCAAAGATCCGCATCGCGCTCGGCGATGTAGATGTAAGCCGCGATGATGCAGAGCGCAAAGGCCATGAAGCCGAGCAAGAACGTCCCGGTGATCTCGTGCGCCACGAACCAATATGCCGTCGCAATGACGACCGAAAACGTCGCCGACGAGACGAAGAGCCGCCGTCCGATGATCACGCTTGCGCCTTCTTGGCCCGGGCCTGGCGCATATCCCACACCGGACGCTCGCTGCGGATCGGCGGAAGCTGTTTGAAATTGTGCTCCGGCGGCGGCGAACTCGTTGCCCATTCTAAGGAGTTCGCCTCCCATGGGTCGTCGCCGACGGGCTCTCGCTTCATTCCCGAGTACACCACGTTCCACGCAAAGAGCACGACGCCGAGGAACATGATATACGAGCCGATGGTCGCGATGAGGTTGAGTTGCGGCAGCTGGCCAATCGCATCGTAGGTGAAGACCCGGCGCGGCATCCCTTCCAGGCCCATCACGTGCATCGGCAAGAAGGTCACGTTGAACCCGATGAAGAGGAGCCAGAAGCACCACTTCCCCAGCCGCTCGTCGAGCTTGATGCCGAACATCTTCGGCCACCAGAAGAACATCGCCGCGAAGATCGCAAAGAGGCTTCCGCCGCCGAGGGTGTAGTGGAAGTGCGCGACGATGAAGTATGAGTCTTCCGCTTGGAAATCGATCGGCGGCGAGGCGATCATGACGCCCGTCACCCCGCCGAGCAAGAAGTTCAGCAGAAAGCCAATCGAAAAGAGCATCGGCGTCTCGAAGGAGATCGAGCCGCGCCACATCGTGGCGATCCAGTTGAAGAACTTGATGCCCGTCGGCACCGCGATGAGGAACGAGACGAAACTGAAGAACGGATTGTTAACGGCTCCGGTGGTGAACATGTGATGCGCCCACACACCCATCGAGAGCCCGGCGATGGCGAAGGCCGAAAGCACCAGCCCCGTATAGCCGAAGATCGGCTTGCGTGAAAAGACCGGTATGATCTCGCTGATCACTCCGAAGTACGGCAAGATCATCACGTAGACTTCCGGGTGTCCGAAAAACCAGAAGAGGTGCTGCCAGAGCACCGCGTTGCCGCCGTACGCCGGATCGAAGACGTGGCCGCCGAGCCGGCGGTCGAGGAAGAGCAGTAGCAGATCCGCCGCCAGCGCCGGAAACGCCATGAAGACGAGCAGCGACGTCGCCACCATCTCCCACGTAAAGATCGGAATCCGCCACATCGTCATCCCGGGGGCGCGATAGATGAAGACGGTCGTGACGAAGTTGATCGAGGTGAGGATCGTCGCCACCGAGACGAGGAAGACGCCGACGATCCACAGATCTTGACCGAGCCCGGTGCTCACCTTGATCTCCGAAAGCGGCGCAAAACTCGTCCAGCCGGCGGCGGCCGCCCCTTCGTTGGTCGCCGCACCGGAGAAGACCACGAGCCCACCAAAGAGGAACATCCAGTACGACGTTGCGTTGAGCCGCGGAAAGGCCATGTCGGGGGCACCGATCTGCAGCGGGATGAGGAAGTTCGCCAGCCCAAACGCAAACGGCGCAACCACCAGAAAGATCATCGCCGTCCCGTGCAAGGTGAAGAGCTGCGAAAACGTGTGCGAGGAGACGAAGGTGTTGTCCGGCCGCGCGAGCTGGGTGCGAATGGCGAGCGCGAGGGCGCCTGCGACGGCGAAGTACATCAGGCTCGTCACCAGGTACAAGATGCCGACTCGCTTATGATCGGTGCTCGTGATCCAGCTGAGCAAGTCGTGTTGCGGCGCGGTCGACGCGCCGGACTCTGCAAGTGCGGTCAAGGGGTCGTTGCTCCTCTACGCCAGCGCTGAAATTCATCGGGGGTGACGACGCGAACGGTGAACGTCATCAGCGCGTGATCGAGACCGCAAAACTCGGCGCACCGTCCGAGATAGGTGCCGAGCTTTTCCGGCTGGAGGTCGAAGGCCGTGGTCTGACCGGGAATCGCATCGCGCTTGAAGAGAAATGCCGGCACCCAGAAGGCGTGGTTCACGTCGACGGAGGTGATCTCGATGCGGGTTATCTCGCCGAGTGGCAGCACCATCTGCGGCGGCGGCTCCGTCGCCCCGCCCAGGACCGGTGCGCCCGCGGCGCCGCCAATCGTGGGGCCACCGGCGTACTGGAAGAGCCAGCCCCAACGATATCCGGTCACCGTGACGGTGACATCGGGATGTGGCGAGAGCGCTTCGACGCGCGCCTCGGCACCATACGTGTAGACGAAGAGCCCGCAGACCAGCGCGAGCGGGATGAGCGTCCAGGTGATCTCGAGCGGATAGTTATTGCGGAACTGCGGAGGAGCTGCATCGGAATCGCGCCTGCGCCAGCGCGCCACCGCAAATAAGATCAGGCCCCATACCAGCACTGCCACTGCCAGTCCGGCGACCGCAAAGACAAACCAATCGGAAGCAAGTACCGAGGCCTGTGTCGTGGCGGCGGGCCAGGTCTGAGCGGGCACGCATTCTTGTTACCCGAGTTTACCGTCTTTAACAGTGGGAATGGTTGAGCCATGCGGTCCATCACCGTGCGTGCGCACCCGCTGGTCTTCGGCGTCGTCGTCTTTCTTGCGTCGGAGTCGATGCTCTTTGCCGGTCTGCTCGCGGCCTGGTACGACTTGCGCGGACAAAACGCCGTCTGGCCGCCGCCGGGGACGCAGACCGATCTCGCCGGCGCGACCTTCGGCACGGCGCTCTTGGGGCTGGGGAGCGTCACCATGATCTTCGCACAGCGGGCGTCGTCCCAGAAGCGGCGGGGGCTTGCTCGTGCGCTGCTGGTGGTGACGATCTTCTTCGCTTTGAGCTTCGCGTACATCGCGCTGCGCGGCTGGCATGAGGCCAATTTTCGCGTCAACACCAACGCATACGGCACGATGTTCTACGCGCTCACGGGAACCCACTTGGCGCACGTCTTCGCCGGCGTCATCCTCCTCACGGCGTTGACGATCTTTCTGCGCAAACCCGCCTTCGCCGCCCACCAGCAGGCAGGCGTTGAGGCGATCGCCTACTACTGGCACTTCGTCTTCATCGTCTGGATCGCGCTCTGGACGACGATTTATCTGATCAAATGACCGCAGGCGCGTTGATCGTTGCCTTGCTAGCGGCAATTGGGAGCGCGATCGCCGCCGCCGTGCATGGGCCCGTCGCCGTTATTGGCTGGCTCGCGGCAATCGTCGCGCTTGCCATTGCATTTGCATGCGCAAGCGCAGCAAAAGCCCTGCACGATCCCGATGACCTGACCGAAGCGCGGCACGATCGCGGTCCGTCCGAACCTTTCCCGCAAGACGTGCTCGACCGGCGCACCGCGATCGGCGGCATGTGGGGGTTCGCGGTCGCGGCGCTCACGATACTGGGAATCATTCCGCTGGTCGCGCTCGCACGGCGCCCCGCACGTGGCGGGACGGCATGGTTTCGCGGTGCGCGTCTCGTCACCGAGGCCGGCGATCCGGTTCGCGCGGGCGATCTTACGGTCGGCTCGATCGCAACCGTCTTTCCCGAGGGGCATATCGGTGCACCCGAGTCAGCGACTTTGCTGTTGCGCCTGGAGAGCGATGCGTTGCGCGTTACCCCCGATCGCGCCGGATGGGCCCCGCAGGGGAACGTGGCGTACTCGAAGATCTGCACGCACGCGGGCTGCCCCGTCGCGATTTACCGCCAAGCATCGTATGAACTCTACTGTCCGTGCCATCAGTCGGTTTTCGACGTCCTCGATGAGGCGCGACCCGTCTCGGGGCCGGCGACGCGGCCCCTCCCGCAACTTGCGCTCGACGTCGATGCCGACGGATATCTGGTCGCCCAGGGCGATTACACCGAGCCCGTCGGCCCGGATAGCTGGTGGCGCACGATATGATCGTACGCCGTACCGCGAATTTTCTAGACGAGCGGCTGGGAACCAACGCCGGGCTGCGTTTCTTGCTCACCAAGATCTATCCGGATCATTGGTCGTTCTATCTCGGCGAGTTTGCGCTCTACACGTTCGTGTTGCTCGTCGTGACCGGGATCTGGCTCACCTTCGTCTATGTCGCGACCCCGAGCGGCGCCTTTCCCTCCGTGGTTGCACTCTCGCGCGACGCGCCGATCGGCTACTTCATCCGTCAGGTCCACCACTGGAGCGCGGTGACCTTCGTCGCGGCGATCTTGCTGCATATGGCGCGCATCTTCTTCACCGCAGCCTTTCGCAAGCCGCGCGAGCTGAACTGGGTCATCGGCGTTACGATGCTCGTGCTCGCGTCGTTGACGGGATTCACCGGCTATTCGCTCCCCAACGACGTGCTCTCGGGCACCGGGTTGCGGATCGCAACCTCCGTCATGCTCTCCGTGCCGTTCGTCGGCGGGTGGGCAGCCGACGTCTTCAACGGCGGCCGCTATCCCGGACCGCTGCTGCTCTCACACCTCTACACGTTTCACGTGTACTTTCTGCCCATCACGATTGGCGTCTTACTGAGCCTCCATCTCGCGATGGTCGTCTATCAGAAGCATACGCAGTTCGTCACCGATCCCAAGCACGTCGTGGGACGCCGCTTCTGGCCCGACTACGCGTTGCGCACGCTCGCCGCTTTCGCTTGTACGGTGGCCGCGATCTTCGCACTCGCTGCCTCCGTCGAGATCAACCCCATCGAAGAGTACGGACCCTATCACGACTGGATCGTTC
>DATJTD010000128.1:0-3023 GCA_035503775.1 Candidatus Acidiferrales bacterium | reverse complement strand
TCGGAATCTTCTCGATCTTGATCTTTACGTTGTTCACGCACGCGCTCGGACGAATCTTCGGCCCGAGCTGGCTGGTGCTCGGAATAATCGTTTACTTCATCTACCGGCGTCATCGCAAGCTGCCGATGCTGCGGTCGCAGCGGTGGAACTGGCGATCGCTGCAGGTCGACATTCTTCGCAACTCCGGCGAGCTCGAGCTGATGGATAAATACGTCGCAAACGTGAAGGCCAGCGACGAACGGCGAACCCGGCAGGAGGCCTAAAGGTGCTCTGGCTGCGCGCCGTTCTTGCGATCGCGATGATCTTGCTCGGTATCGTTATTCTGGTTCGCATGCTCCAATCGATTGCTTCCGGCGTCGCGATCCTTCCAGGCATCGTGCTGGGGGGGGCAATGATTGCGCTCGGCGCGCATCGGCTTTCCCTCATTCGACGGGCGCGCCGCACGTGACGACGTTGTTGAACGACACCCAAGTCACCCTCTCCGGAGCGCTCGTCGCGGTGTTCATTGCCGGAACCGTCGGCGCGACGCTCTGGTGGATGCTCCATCCGCCGCCGTCGTACGTGCAGCGCATCGCCGCGCAAGCCGAACACGATTTGGAAGAGATGGTCGGCAGCCTAATCGTCGTGTTCTCGCCGGAGATCGACTCGGCCCACATGATGGCGCTTGCAGTGAAGCTTGCGCGCGGCGAGCGCTCGGAACTCCTCGCGCTGTACGTCATCGAGGTGCCTTACACGCTGCCCCCCGATGCGGAGATGCCGTTGGAAGAGCGCGCAGCACTCGACGCGCTTGGCGCGGCCGAAACGATCGCCAATACCAGCAACGTGACGATCCGAACCGAAACGATTAAGGCTCGCTCGACGAAGCAGGCCGTGCTCGACGTGGCTAAGCGCGAAAAAGCCAATCTGATCATCCTCGGTTCCTTTCGAGAGGGTAAGTATAGCGGCGCGCCGCTCGGCCGCACGATGGAGGAAATCGCTGCCGATGCAAAATGCGATGTGCTCATAGGCGTCGAAGGCAAACACGGAACGCTGTTGTTCGATGAGAGCGCGCAGCCCAGTACGCCGCCGGTTTGATCTCGAGGAGGAATCCGTGAAACAAGTTAGAGCGTTATCGCTCTTTGGTGCGTTTATCGCCGCAGCGGCGGTCGCGTTGTGGCCGTGCGCCGCTCTTCGGGCCGCAAACTCGGCCCCGGCTATCACCGCATTCGACCAGGTATTCGCTTCGACTAACGACTACACGTGCGTACTTCACGTTCACGAAGCAAAGGGTGCCGACACTCAAGACCGCGTTTATCAATATTCGTTCATGAAGCCGCACTTCGCTAAGACGTTGATTCTCGACGGAGACGGGAAGGGCTCGGGCGGCGTGTGGGCAGGCGGCGACCAAATCAGCGGCCATCAGGGCGGTATTCTTTCAGGTTTTCATCGCAAGGTCGACGTCAACGACCCGCGCGCAGTCTCGCTGCGAGGCGTAACGATCCCCGAAGGACTGCTGCAGAAGATTGTCTCGAACTACGCAACGATTCCCGGAAAGTTGACTCAGACTGACGGCGGAAAGATCGGTGGCGTGGCCACGGATCGTCTCGACCTGAAGCTCACCGATCCCAATGCGAACAATGGGATTACCGAACAGATTCTCTACCTTTCGAAAGATAGCCATTGGCCCGTGCGACAAATTATGTATGCTGGCTCTCAGATCGTTCTCGACGAGACCGTCAACGATCTCAAGACCAATACGGGGCTCACGCAAGCCGACTTCCCGTTCTAAAAGAGACCGACTTACTCACCACTTCCCTGTAAGGAGTTTCCTCATGCAACGTTCCATCCTCGGAATCTCGTTGCTCGCCGTGGCGACGCTGTTGTGGTCCGGATGCTCGGCCAACGCCGGCGCCCCGTCGCTAGCCAACGCTCCCGCAAGCCGCGGTGGAGTCTTGATACCAGCCGGACAATCGATGCCGGCAGCCGGGCCGCACGCCAGCGGTGGCGGATGGCTTTCACCCGATGCGAAAAAAGGCAAGAATCTGCTCTACGTTGCCGATGCATCCTACAATGCAATCAGAATCTACAAACAAAAAGGCAGCAATCAGCAGCCTATCGGCGAGATCACTGAAGGTGTTTCCGGCCCATACGGTCTCTTCATGGATCCGAAAGGCCGGCTCTACTCATGCAACTTCGGCAACGGCACGGTTACGGTCTATCCGCGCGGCAAGAAGTCACCGTCGGAAACCCTGACCGGTGCGGGGTCGCCCATTGACGTCGTCGCAGGCAAAGACGGTACTGTCTACGTTGCAAACTTTAACTCCGGCTCCAACGGAACGGTGCTCGAGTATGCCAAAGGGCAAACCTCGCCCACAAAAACGATCGTCACCTTTGGATCGGGGTCGTTCCCCGAGGGCCTCGGGCTCGACTCTTCTAACAACCTGTACGTCGCGTACAATACCAACGACGGCGAAGTCGAAGAGTTCGTTAGTGGATCCTCGAGCGGCAAGAACCTCGGCATTCACGTCGGATACGTCGGAGGCTTAACGATCGATCGCGAGAACGACGTGCTGCTCGACGATCAGAATCTGCCTGGCGTCGACGTCTACCCACCGGGCAGCAACACGCCTTCGGAGCAAATTACGGGCTTTTCGCTGGCAGATTTCATCGCACTCAACCATAAGAACAGCGAGCTTTGGGTGACCGCTCCGTTCACGCCCAAGGTCTACGGTGTCTCGTACCCGGCCGGAAAGACCGTCGACACGATCACTTCGCTGGAGTCCGCCTTCGGCGTCGCCACGAGCCCCGACGGGTCGCAATAGAGCGCAGATAGCAGGACGGAACGCCTGGGCAAGCGGAGCAAGCGGGTGTGGACCCGCAGGTCTTCATTTGCCATTCCTCGGTCGATGCCGTAACCGCAGGCGAGATCTGCGATCGCCTTGAGGCAAACGGCATCGGCTGTTGGATTGCGCCGCGCAACGCGCTCTCGGGCGTTCCGTACGCGCCGCAACTCGTCAGCGCGATTACCCAGGTGCGCGTCGTGC
>DATJTD010000127.1:0-15067 GCA_035503775.1 Candidatus Acidiferrales bacterium | reverse complement strand
CAAAGAGACGATCGAGGCCGACGAGGTGCGTGCGATCCTCAACGACGAGCCGCTCCCCGCACAGCCGTACAAACCGGAGCTTCCGCTGGTGGCCGCCTCCGCGATCGAACCCGAACAGAGCAAGCCCGATACACGCAAGCGCGTTCCGCCCAATATCTCGCCCGAACCGGCATAAGAACATCGTAAGGGAGTCCTCCATGCGCGTCCTACGCGCCCTCGCGCCCGCGGCGCTGTTGCTGTCGTTCTCGTCAGCGCCGGCGCTGGCGCTCCATGCGGCTGCGCCGTCGTTCCCCTCGCTCGGTCGTAACGTGACGACCGGCGCCTTGCCCAGCGGTGGGATGTACATCATCCGCAGCTCGGACGCGATTCCGGTCGCCGTTGTCGAGCTCTGGTATCGTGCCCCGTCGACCGGTTTCGGCGCGACACCGGTGCCTTCGCTGGCGCGCGTTGCCGCCGAAACCGTCGTTGCATCGCAACCGCTGACCGGAAAGTCGCTCGGCACGCTGGTGAGCGATCTCGGGGGGACGCTCTCGGTGAGCGCCTACGCCGACTCACTGGAAATCTCCGCGATCGTGCCCTCGCCGGGGGCGGCACAAGTGGTGCGTGCGATGACGACCGACTTCTTTGCGCCCGTCGTGACCGAGGACGGTCTGCACGAGGCGCAGCACACGGTTGCAGAAGAAGCCCTCCTCGACAGCTTCAACGCCGACGACGTCGCGCGCGACGCCATCTTCGGGGCGCTCTTCACGGGCGGTCCGGCGCACTATCCGGTGGTCAGCACGCCGCAAGAAGTCGTTGGCCTCGCCTTCACCGACGTGCGCGCGTTTGCGCAGCGCGCGTTTCGCTCCCAAAACGCCGTCTTGGTCGTCAACGGGGACGTCGATTCGTCGATCTCCGACGCCGCGGTCACCGGTCGCGCCGCCGGTAGCGACGTCGATTCGGCGCCCTCGCCGGAACCCGCGGTCGCTTCGACGGTGGCGAGCTCGCCGCAGTCGGTGCTGCACCCACTCGACCAGTCGGGTGGTGCATACGGGTGGATCGGGCCGCCGATCAGCGACGAGCGTGAAGCGACCGCGCTCGATTTCATCGCCGACTACCTCTTTCGCCCCGATGTCGGAACCGTGGCCCGCCGCGTCGCAAAGACCCAGCCGGACGCTGATATCTCGGGCCAGTTCATCACCTTGCACGATCCGGGCGTCTTCTTCGTGAGTTACACGGCCAACAATCCCGCCGCCGTGAAGGCGAGCATTGACGCCGGCCTCGCGTCGATGCGCACCCCGCTGGATCCGGCGCAGTTCGCCGTCGCGCTCGATGCATTTACGTACCACCTGCTTTCGGATCTGCAGACGCCGCTTTCCATCGCCGACAATTTCGGCTGGTATACCGTCGAAGGCAACAGTGCGTATGCACCGGGCGCCGGCGGCGAAGAGGGAGCGTACTTTCGCGCGATGCAGTCTTTGACGCCGCAGTTCGTCGCCGACGTAGCGCGCAAGTATTTGGGGACGCCGGGCGTGACGGTCGTCTTGTCGCCGCAGAAAGACGCGGCACCAACGAAGGGAAGCTCCTCGTGATCTTGCTCGCCATCGCCGCCTTGGGCGTTTTGCTCGCGCAGAGTAGCCCCGTGCCGCCGCCGCGCTTCCCCTCGCCCGTCCTCACCGATATCGACGGCTCCCCGTTCCTCAGCGAGACCGACGCCGACGCCGATCTCACCGGCGTGCAGATATTCGTTGCGGGTGGGTTGGAGAGCCAGCCGCAAGACGCAAACGGCATCGCTGCGCTCGTGGCCCAGACGATCGTGCTGACGCCTGAGCGCATCGGCTCGCAGCCGGCGCTCCCGGTGCGCGACGCCATCGCCCGTGCGGGCGGAACGCTGAGCTTCACGATCGACGGGACGACCGCGCACTACTACCTCGAAGCGCGTGCCGACCACCTTGCGGCGCTGCTCGACGCCTTCGATGCGGCAATCGCCAAGCCCGATTTTTCGGCGGCGACGGTGGATGCCGCGCGCAACGAACTCGACGCGCACATCGGCGACAACGAGGCCAATCCGCTGGCCGTCGGCATCCAGATGTTCAAGCGGTCGTACTACCTCAACGGCGCAGGTTCGCCCACGACGGGAACCGTCGCAACGCTCTCGCAGATCGACGGCGCACAGCTCGCGGACTTCTACGTGCATGCGTACCGCCGCGGGGGCTTGAGTATTTCGGCGGTGGGGCGCATTACGCCCGATCTGACGGCATCGTTGCGTACGCTGGCCGATGCCCTCCCGCCGGGGGCGCCCCCGGCCGTCTCCTCTTCGGTGAAGACGCTCTCGCCGGACAACGGTTCGCGAATCATCGCCGAACGCGACGTCGACGCTCCATTTCTCGTGGTCGGCTTCGGTGCGCCTTCGCCGAGCGACAAGGACTTCGGCCCAATGCTGCTCATCGAGTCGTTGCTGGCGACTTCGTTCGACCGCTCGGTCGCGACGACGCCGACGCTGGCGCAGCGCATGGTCAGCGCCTTCTATCTCTACGACAGCACGCCGGCGAGCTTCGTCGTCTTCGTGAATGGCGCACGGGTGGAACCAACGTTGGCATTGCGTGAAGTCTTGCTGGTCACGCAATCGCTTGCCACCAAACCCTTGGATGCCGATGCGCTCGCCCGCTTCAAAAATGCGGCGACCGGGGCATTTGTCGCCGATACGCTCACGCTGGCGGACCGCTCGTATTTGTTGGGAACGCTCGCCCGTCAAGGCCTCGGTCCAGACGCTATGAACGCCGCTATCGCGGCGGTGAACAATACGACGGCCGACGACGTCGAGCGGGTCGCCAAACGCTACCTCCAAAAGTACATCGTCGCCGTCGTCCTTCCGCGCTCGGGTCAGTCGGGACAATAGCCCCCGCCGGGCGCGGGATTCGGGCGCGATGCGCGTAGCGCTCGTTCACGACTATCTCAATCAGCGCGGCGGGGCGGAGCGCGTCTTCGCCCATATCGCAAACGCCTATCCCGAGGCGCCGGTCTACACCTCGCTCTTCGACCCGCGCACCACGGGGGATCTCATCGCTCCCGAGCGGGTCCGCACGTCGTGGTTGCAACAGATCCCGCTGGGGCGGCGCTATTTTCGTTTCCTCGCGCCCTTGTATCCGGCGGTCTTCGAATCGTTCGATCTCTCCGCGTACGACGTCGTCGTGAGCTCGACGACGGCGTGGGCGAAGGGCGTGCACGTGCGCCCGGACGCCGTGCACGTCTGTTACATCCACACGGTGAGCCGGTTCGTCTTCGATTACGATCGCTACGTCGGCGGCTTTGGCGCCGGCGGTTTCGCGCGGCGCGTCGTGCGCGGCCTCACCAATTGGGACCTTCGCGCCGCCGCGCGGCCGACGGCTTACATTGCCAACTCGCACAATGTCGCTGCTCGGGTGCGACGCTATTACGGGCGTGAGGCGGAGGTGCTGCCGTGTCCGGTTGACGTCGATCGCTTCCGAGTTGGAAGCGGCAGCGGGGACTATGCGGTCGTCGCGTCGCGGCTGCTGCCCTATAAGCGGATCGATCTCGCCATCGACGCTTGCAGGTTAGCCGGAATACCGCTCAAGATCATCGGTAGCGGGCCGGCTGAAGGGGAGTTGCGCCGCAGGGCTGCTGGGAGTACGACCGAGTTTCTCGGCTGGCTCGATGATGCGAGGGTCGCGCAGATGATCGGCGAGGCTCGTGTGGTCATCTTGCCGGGAGAAGAAGACTTCGGCCTGGTTCCCCTCGAGGCTGCCGCCTCAGGCACGCCAACGATTGCGTACGCGGCCGGCGGTGCACTCGAGACACTCGTCGCGGGGGAGACGGGTGCATTCTTTGCGGAGCCGACTCCGGAATCGTTGGCAATGGCGCTTTCCGTGTTTCGCCGCGCCGATTTCGACCCGCACCGCCTGCGCGCGCACGCCCAGTGCTTTCGCCCCGAGCGATTCATCGAACGCCTGCGGGTACTGGTCGAGAAGATTTCATCGGATGGCACCCGGAATATAAAGTGACGGCTCCTCATGGCGCAGCGTCGAATGCCCCGTGTTTCTACGCCGTCTCTCCATCATCGCTGCATCCTAGTTCGTCCTTTTGAGTGCACAACTTGCGTTGTGCAAACGAATCGCCTAAGGCGAATAACTCGGACAGAGTCGCCTGAATCGGTTGCTCTAGATCGCTCGCTGCATACCGCGCTTTTGCACGCGAGCTCCAGGCTGCGCGCTCGTCCGGATCGTCGAGCAAGCGCCGAATCGCTATCGCCCAGGCATCGACGTTCTCCGGATCGACCAGGAGCGCAGCGTCACCGGTTGCCTCGGGAAGGGCGGCCGCATCCGCGGCGATGACCGGCGCGCCGCAGGCCATCGCCTCAGCGGCGACCAGGCCGAAGCCTTCAGCGCGTGACGGAACAGCCACCAGCGCAGCATTCCGGTAGAGTGCACGAAGGAGCACGTCGTCGGCGCGCAGGCGTACAAACGGGACGCCGTAGGCGCCGAAGCGCTGCTCATCGGCAATGCTCAAGTTCCCAACCACGGTAAGGAGTTCGTCCGGTGCGCGGAGCGCCTTCGCGCAGGCCTCGATCAACATCTCGGCATTCTTTCGCCGTTCGGGACCGCCGACGAAGAGTACGAAACGCCGGCCCTGCAGGTTGGGCGCAAGCGTATCCCCGGAGCCCGGAAAGAAGAACGGATCGGGCGTGGGCGGTACGACAACGATGCGTTGCGGATCGACGTGAAGGACGGAGACGATCTGCTCCGCGCTCCAGTGCGAGATCGTCAGCACACGCTCAGCGCGCCGTGCGGCGCGACGAATCGGGGCCTGCTCACGCCAGCGCGCCACGATACCGCGCGCCGGCTCGGTGAAGGCGAAGACGTCGTAGATGCTCACCAGCACCGGCGCAGCGCAAGCAAAACGCATCCCATTGAACGGGAGCCAGACGACGTCGTAGCGTCCGCGACGGCGTGCCGTGCTTGCCGTTCGCAGGCGTATGTCCCGACCAAAATCAGCTCGCAAGGCCGCGTGGTGCTTGCGCTGGGCCAGTAACGTGACCGCAAAACGCGGATCTGCGAGGGCGGCGCGCACGACCGGTCGTACGACGCGTCCCATGCCGCGATGATCGTGCGCGAGATTGGCCGCGTCGATCGCGAGCCGAATCACGAGTCGCTGACGTGAAACACCAGGACCGCGATGACGCTGGCCGCGTTGAAGAGCCCGTGCGTCAGCACGTTGGCCCAATAGCAGCCCGTGCGAGCGTATACGATAGCAAGTACGAAGCCGCCGAACGCCAGCGGGATACCGACGGTGAGAAGCGCGCCGGCGATTCCTCCCTGATCCGTCATCCCGACGACGTGCACGAGCCCAAAGAGGATGCCGCTGACCGCCGCTCCGATCATCGTGTTCGAATACCGTGCGATCGCGTTGAAGAAGAAGACGCGAAAGGCAAACTCTTCGACGATCGGTGCGAAGACGACGGCGACCGCGACGAAACCGAGAATCTGCGCCGGCGAGTGCACCTCGCGCAAGACCTTCACCGCCGATTCCGTCTCATGGGAGTGCGTGAGCGTCGAGAGCACTTGCGCAACCGCTGAGACCGAGAGCCACATGACGATCGCTCCGCCGAGGCCAATCCCCAGCTCGCGCCAGCGCGGCGTTCGCACGCCGAGCTCGGCGAGAGATCGGTTCGCAAGATACGGCACGACCGCCAGCAAGTACGCCATGAGCGGGACGTACGTAACCAATTGCGAGATGACCACGATGCGCACGGAGAGCAGCGTCGGATCGATGTGGCGCGACATTTGGTGCGTCGCTAGGAGATAGGAGAAGTAGATGGTGTTGGAAATGAGCACGATCGGCACGATGCCGAGCACCGCGATGATCGTGAGGACGACAGGAAACGATTTACGCGACCAAGTCGTCGGCGAGGGCGCCGAAGGCGTCCAGGTCGAGTTGTTCTCCACGGATCTCCGTATCGTAGCCGAGCCGCGCAAGCGATTGTTGCGTGCGAGAGCGTTCTATCCCGAGTGCCAGCGCGATGCTGTTTGCCAAGGTCTTGCGGCGGTACGCGAATGCGGCCCGAACGACCTTCCCAAAGAAGAGATGATCCCGGACGGAGACAGCGGGCACGGCACGCCTTTCCATGACGACGACCGCGCTGTCGACGCCCGGTTTGGGAAAAAAGGCCTCGGGTTTCAGTGTGAATGCGCGCCGTACGTGCATCGCGTAGTTCACGGCGACGGTGAGGCTTCCGTAGGCGGCGGTCGCCGGTTTGGCGACGAACCGGTCGGCCACGTCGCGTTGAACCATGACCACGATGCGCTTCGGCGGCGCCGCGAGCTCCAGCCAGCCGGCTATGAGCGGGGTCGCAATGTTATAGGGCAGATTACCGGCGGCGCACCAGGGTTCGCCTCCGGTGAGCGCTTGGATGTCGAGGGCCAGCGCATCCGCCTGAACGATCTTTGCTTCGCGCAGCGCCGGGCGCGCGCGAAGAATTTCGATGAGCTCCGCGTCGATCTCCACGGCGGTGAGAGCGGCCTGCGCGGCAAGCAGCGCTTGGGTGAGTGCCCCCGTCCCCGCTCCGATTTCGATGACCCGTTCGCCAGGCGCTTGTACGCAGAGTGCTGCGATGCGTGCCGCGACGCCGGCATCCATCAGGAAATGCTGGCCGAGCCTCTTCTTAGGGCGCAGCCCGTACTGCGCGAGCAGCGCGCGCGGGTGTGTCCGCTCAGTGACGAGCGGCTGCTCGCGTGTTGAGGACGTAGACGGTGATCTCTCGTCTTCCGAACTGGAGGGCATCGGAGAAGCTATTGAATCCGAGGTCGATCCGACTCCCCTTTATGGCGCCTCCCGTATCGCCCGCAATCGCCGGACCGTAGCCGGGGATAAAGAGGTGCGTCCCCAGCGGGATCACGCGCGGGTCGACCGCCACGATGCCGTGACCGGCACGATAGCCCATCGCCGTGATGCCCGAGCACCCGTCACACGACGCCGTGTAGGCCGTCGCAACCATGCGCAACATCGTATCGGCTGCGCGCACGGTAGAATCGAAACCGCGCCGCGCCATCTCTGCGAACGCGACGTATTCACCGACAACCGCCGTGCGCACCGGGCGAATCAGGTGAGCGGCAAGCACGGTGCGCAGCGAACCCGCGATATGCAACGGAGCAACGCGCAACGGAAGTTTGCGCTGTTTCAAGAGCGCGTACTTGCCGGCAGCGATTTTGCCGGAGAGCGCGTTCTTGCTGACGGTTGCAGCGCTCCGGTAACTGATCGTCATACCGTCGAGAATGAAATCTTCGGGGGCTGCAGAGAGCTTGTCGCCGGGCGCCGGCACGATATCGTGTTCTTTGAGAAAAGCGCCGATAGTGAGGGCATTTGTCATGTACGTGCTTTTGCTGCCGTTGACGACGAGCGTGACCGTCGCGCTCGACACCGAGGGAGCCTGCGTGGCATTAACGGAGACGTCAACTGGCACAGCAGCGGATGTGTCGTCCAACGCATTCGTTGGCTCGGTGGACGGTGTCGGCAGCACCGGCGGCGTGCTTGGAAGAGGCGGTGTGGCCGACGCGTGATGATGCCGCGCCAGTGCTGCTGCGGGAAGCACCGAGAAAAAGAAAGCTCCGAGTGCGAGGAGACTTACTGCGACAAGGGTCGCTTGATGATCGCGTTCGATCAATCCGGCTCCTTTCTGCGGTGCCATGCGGCGCGCACGCTCAATGGAGAGAAAGTGCACACAGGACCGCTCGAGGGACGCGGGCCACCATACCATAGGCCGTCCCAGCCGTCAAACCCAGGGGTCGCAGGGATCGCTGGCGCCCCGCACCGATGTAGGCATAAGAGCCTACGATTCGTAAAAGATTTCATACCGTGCAAGCGTTTCGCGTCGGGTTCTTCACCGAAGTCTATCGCCCGGTGCGAAACGGGGTCGTCACGTCGGTCGAGATGCTCGAGCGCGAATTACGCGGGCGTGGGCACGACGTGGTCTGCGTGACTCCGGCGGTACCTCGGTACACCGACGCAGAGCCTGGTACGCTGCGCCTTCCGTCGTTGCCACTCCCTACGCGCACGGCATATCGCTTGACGCTTCCGATCACGTCGCGCGCGCACGCTTCCTTGCTACGCGATCTCGATATCGTGCATGCGCACTCGCCGTTCGTCACCGGCTGGATGGCACTGCGCCTCGCACGGAGTCTGCGTCTCCCACTCGTTTTCACCTATCATACGCAGCTGGAACAGTATGCGCACTACGTTCCGTTCGAGCGTAAGGCGACGCGCTATGCGGCTGCACAACTCACGCGCCGTTATGCGAATGCTGCCGACGCTGTGATCGTGCCGACGAGCGCCATGCACGATCATTTGCGCCGCATCGGTGTGCGCGCGCGCATCGAGGTCGTTCCCAGCGGCATCGACGTCGCGCGCTTTCTGGAAGGCTGTCCGCGCGCCGAGATCCGCGCGCGGCTCGGTGCCGCGGCAGACGACGCGCTGATTCTGTGCGTTGGGCGTCTCGGTCGTGAGAAAAATATCGAGCTTGCACTTGCCGCCTTTGCGCGACTCGATCGTCCCGCCAAACTCGCGATCGTCGGTGACGGCATCGAGCGCGCGGCACTCGAATGCCGTGCGCAGCAGCTCGCGCCCGGGCGCGTGCGCTTCATCGGTGAGCAGCCGCGCGAGACATTGCCCGACATCTACGCCTCGGCCGACGCGTTGCTCTTCACGAGCGCAAGCGAGACGCAAGGCTTGGTTCTGGTGGAGTCGCTGGCCGCGGGCCTCGCCGTCGTCGCGGTCGACACGCCGCAGGGGCGGGAGGTCTTAGGTTCGGCCGCGTGTCTGTGTGCCGCCGAACCCACCGCTTTGGCCAGGGGACTGGCGGAGGTGCTCGCGGACGGAGCGCAGGCGCGGCGCGCCGGGCGGGCGCTCGCGCGCCGCTTCGACGCCGCGCTCTTGACCGATCGCGTCGTGGAGCTCTATGCCTCATTGGCGAGACCCCAACGAGGCCAGATTTATTGACACCGAACACATGTTCGTAGTAGAATCCGGGTATCAGGTCAGAGTGATAGGTGTGATGAGCGACAGACGTGCGACCCAGCGACCCATCCCCATCGCGGTCGGTTTCGCCGCCTCCTCGAGGGGCGAGGGTGTGGCGTACGCACGTCTGCTCGCTCCATCTCCTGAGCCGCTCTTGCGCCTCCGCTTCACCCTCGACGTTCAACCTGCGCTGCGCGGGCGCGACGTCTCCTATGCTGCCTTGCGCGCCGTGGCGGCAGAGGTGCGCGCGCGTGGGATCGGGCGTGTCGAATTCCATCTCGATGACGAATGGTTGCTGCTCGATCTCAACGAACGGCGCGCGCTGCCGCAGGCGCTCGTGCTTCCGTACGTCGCTCTGCGCTGCGAGCTCAACCGCCTGCGCGACGTGAACGTCGTCTCCGACGAAGCGAGCGTTCGCGATTTGGTAGCGCGGGCTCGCGCGGAAGTCTGCCTGAACGTCGCGGCTTAACCCGCGTTGTCCGATGTACTGCGCCGGCTAGCGCGCGAAGAACTACCGTCGCAAACCGTCGCTCTGGCACGATTTTTGATTGGGAAGTATATCGTGCACGATCTTCCCGAGGGACGTACCGCCGGCCGCATCGTAGAGACGGAGGCGTATGTCCCGGGTGATGCCAGCGGCCATGCGTACCGTGGCCAGACGGCGCGCAATCGCTCACTCTTCCTCGAACGCGGCCACGCCTACGTGTACTTTACCTATGGCATGTGGCACTGTCTGAATGTCACCAGCGAAACGCCCGGAGTCGGTGCGGGGGTCTTGCTCCGAGCGATCGAGCCGGTGGAAGGGATCGCGCTGATGGAACGCCGCCGTTCGACGACGCGTCCCTACGATCTCGGCCGTGGACCGGGGCGGTTGGTCCAAGCCCTCGGCGTGGGCCGCGCGGACGACGGCGTGGATCTCTGCGGTGCCGGCAACCTCTGGTTAGCGCATGGAGCGCGGAGCGCGGCGGAGATCGGGGAGAGCGTGCGCATCGGCATCACGCGCGAAACGGCCGCGGTCCTGCGTTTTTATGAGCGCGGCAGCCCTTTCGTCAGCGGGCCTCGGCACCTGCGCGCGTAAACCTCGAAGACGCTGTGCGATTGCAGAAATATCTGGCGCATGCCGGCATCGCCGCGCGCCGGAAGGCAGAGGAACTCATCAGCGCCGGTCGCGTCCGCGTCAACGGCCGCGTCGTGCGTGAGCTCGGTACGACCGTCGCCCCCAGCGATCGCGTGGAGGTCGAGGGCGTCGGGCTTGCGGCCCTCCCCGCGCCCCGGTACATCGTCCTGCACAAGCCGGTGCGCGTCATGACGACGATGCGCGATCCTCAAGGCCGGCGCAGCGTCGCCGAATTCATGCCGCCGGGCCCGCGGGTCGTTCCTGTCGGCCGGCTCGATTACGATACATCGGGCGTCCTCTTGCTCACCAACGACGGCGATCTGGCCAACATCCTGCTGCACCCGCGGTTCGGGGTCGAGAAGACCTATCGGGCGCTCGTGCGTGGCCGGCTCGAACCGGCGCAGATGCGCGCGCTCCTCTCGGGTGTCGCCTTGGATGAAGGGGCCGCGGCGGGCGCAAAGCTGCGCGTGGTGAAAGCGAGCGCGAACATGTCGACGATCGATATCACCATTCACGAGGGACGTAACCGGCAAGTACGCCGGATGTTCGAAGCGGTCGGCCATGAGGTCGTGAGCCTGACGCGCCTGCGCTTTGGCCCTATCGCACTTGGAGAACTCCCGCCGGGCCATTGGCGCGAGGCGACGTCGCGCGAGGTCGTTGCGCTCACGGCGGTCGCACGCGCGGCTGCAGCGCCGGGAGGCGAACGCGTATGAGTTCGGTGCGCGGCATCCGCGGCGCGACGACCGTGCAGGCCGACGACTCGGGGCTGATCCTCGATGCGACCGAAGAGCTCTTGCGGGAGATCGTGGCGCGCAACGGGCTCGACATCGAAGATATCGCCTCAGCGCTCTTTACCGTCACGCCGGATTTGACGGCGAACTTCCCCGCTGCGGCGGCGCGGCGTATGGGCTGGACGCTCGTCCCGATGCTCAACTTCATGGAGATCGGTGTCCCCGACGGCTTGGCACGCTGCATCCGCGTCCTCGTTCATATCAATACGAGCCGCACGCAGCACGAGATGATCCACGTCTACTTGCATGCGGCGCGGGCGTTACGCCCGGATTTGGTGCGCGAAACCTCCTCGTGAGCGGCTTTGGACGCATCGGTATCGTCGGCGTCGGGCTGATCGGCGCGTCGATCGGACTGCGTGCGCGCGGCTGCGGCTACGACGTCATCGGTTTCGATGCCGCGCCCGCTCATCTCGCGCACGGGCAGCGTCTCGGCGCGATCGACGCGAGCGCCCCGAGCCTGCTCGCCCTCGCAAAGGAGTGCGAGACGCTCGTCCTCGCGCTTCCAATCGAGCAGACGGTCGCGGCGCTCCACGAGCTTCGGGCCTGCGCGCTAGAGGCCGAACTCGTGATCGACGTCGCCTCGGTCAAAGGCCCGGTCGTCGAAGCGGCTGCGGGCCTGCACGCGTTCGTGGGAACGCATCCGATCGCGGGCTCGGAACGCAGCGGTCCAGAGGCGGCCCAGGCCGACCTCTTCGTCGGTCGCACGTGGGCCTACGTACCGGCTGTCCACACCTTCGATCGGCGGGCAATTGCATTCATCGAAGCGATGGGCGCGGCGCCGGTGCCCATCGACGCTGCCGAACACGACCGGATCGTCGCCGCCACCTCGCACCTTCCGCAGATGCTCTCAGTTGCGCTCGGAGAACACCTCTGCGCTCTTCTGCGGAACGATTCGGCGCTGGCGCTCAGTGGAACCGGCGTGCGCTCGATGACGCGTCTGGGAGCCTCGGCATGGAGTGTCTGGCGCGGGATCCTGGCGAGCAACGGCCCGAATGTCGCGCAGGAAGTTCGCCTTCTGGCAGCGATACTGGCGTCGGTTGCCGACGAGATCGCCCTCGGCGATTTGGATGCGCTCGACCGTCGCTTCGCTGACGCCGCGCGTGCAGATGCGCGGCTACGCGCGAACGACTCAGGTGCTCCCCGCGTTTCTTGACTCCCGGAGGTGTGGTCTAGCATGAATCAACTCGGTCTTGGACGCGCCAGCCTGCTGCTCGCGGCCGCCATCGTCGGCGCGACCGGTGCGCAGGCCCAAGCGCAGGCGTACGTCGCGCCGCAGCTGGTGCAGCGCGCTGCCCCGAGCGTCGGAGTTTCCGGGCCGGGATCCGTGGTGGTTCAGGTGCTCGTCCGTCCCGATGGCAGCTTCAGCGTCGAGAAGGTGATTCGCTCGACCAACTCCGCCGACAACGCCGCCGCGGTCGACATTGCGCGGCATTCGACCTATAAACCAGCGCGGCGCGACGGAAAGCCGGTGCAAGCCTTCTATGATTTCACGTTGGTCTTCACCGGAGGCGGCGCCAGCGTGGCGGAGCAGCAGAGCATCGCCGCCGTCTTCCCCTATGAGCAACTCGTTCGCGCCGGCAAATATGCTCAGGCGAAGACCGGCTTGCAAGCGTATCTCTCCAAGCATCCGACCGATACGCGCGCGCTGACCTTCCTCGGTGTCGCCGACTTCTTCCTCGGTGATACGGCCGGGGCGGTAGCTGCCTTCGACCGGGTGCCGAAGATCGTCCCCGCATACGAAGCGATCGCGCTCAAGGCATACGAAGACGACACAACCGCGCTTACGAACGCCAAGAACTACAGCGCGGCAGAGCCGCCTGAGCGGCGAATCGTGGCGATGCAGCCGGCGTTCGCCACCTATGACAACCTGGCGTTCATCGAACTGAACGCCGGCGATGTCGCCGCCGCGATCTCCGACTTCCAGACCGCACGAACGCGCGCCGTGAGCGAGCACGCCAGCGCCAGCGAGCGTGCCACGATCGACGCGAATCTGGCCGCCGCCTACGTGAAGTCTGGGAACGTCGACCAAGCCAAAGCGATGGCGGCCGAGGCGAAGCAGATCGATCCTTCGCAAAACGGTGGGTACGCCGCAATTGAAAACGCCGAATCCGACCAGGCCGATGCCGACATGAAAGCCTCCAAGTACGCCGATGCCGCCAGCTTGTACGAGCAGGCTGCCGCAATTGCTCCGACCGACTCTGTCACACTCTACGTGAATGCGGCGTTCGCACTGATACAGGAGAAGACGACGGACGGGTATACCGCAGCGAAGGTAGACGCGGACAAGGCCCTGGCGATCGACCCCAACAATGCGGGGGCGAATTTCGCTGAGGGTATCGTGCTTGCAAACGAAGGCAAGCGCGACGATGCTGTGACGTACCTCACCAAAGCGGATACAGCCGCAAAGGCGGGGACCGATCCGTCGCTGACCGCGAACATCGAGAATGTGTTAAAACAACTGAACAGCGCGCCAAAGTAGTCAAAGGCCGGGGGGAATCGGTTCACGAGGGGGGTAATAGGCGTTCCTCGCGCCGAGCCGCTCGGCGTCGGTTCGATATGCAAAGAACACCGGGATTCGGGAGGGGACGGAGTTAGCGTGGATTGGATTTCAGGAACCATTTCATTCGTTCAGCAGGGTGGCCCTGCGATGTACGCGTTGATCGTTCTCTCGATCATCACGGTCGCAATCGTCATCGAGCGCTTGTTCTTCTTCGGCGCTCAGCATGGTGACAGCAAAGAGTTGCTGCGTCAGATCGGTTCGCGCATCGCGATGGACGACATCAACGGCGCCATCAAAATCTGCCGCCAAGAGAAGGGGATGCTGCCGCGGATTCTGGAGTTCGGGCTCCTGCGCGGAAACAAGAGCCGCGCCGACATCAGCGACGCGCTTTCGATTGCGCTCATGGAGAATCTGAATTCGCTCGAGCGCAATCTCCCGATCATCGGTACGATCGCCGTCATCGCGCCGTTTGTCGGTCTTGCCGGTACCGTCTTCGGTATCATTCGCGCCTTCCAAGATATTGCGCTCAAGGGCAACTCCACCCCGGCCGTCGTCGCCGCGGGTGTCTCCGAGGCCCTCTACACGACCGCCGCCGGCCTCGTGGTCGCCGTCATCTCGGTCATCTTCTTCAACTACTTCAAGACGCGCATCAAGACGTACAACCAAGAGATGATCGTCGCTTCCAATCAGCTCGCCGAGATGCTGCACTTCCACAACGTGGGCGAGCCGATCCCGACCGATCTCTACCAGCCCGTCGCCGGAACTACGCGTCCGAGCGCCGCTGCCGCTCGCTGAGTAAGGACCGCACGAGATGGGCCTCACCGCAGCTCAGGGAGACGACCAGGTCATGGCGGAGATCAACATCACGCCATTCACCGACGTGTTGCTCGTGCTGCTCATCATCTTCATGATCCTCGCCGCGCTGGTCACTCCCCCCGGTTTTCAAAAAGAACTCCCCAACCACTCCGACCCGTCGCAGACCAACAACGACGACCCCAAGAAGACCATCGACGTGGAGGTCACCGAGAAGAACGTGATCTACGTCGACGGCCAGCAAGCCAATGCGCAGAGCATCTACTACATCATGGCGCAAGACGCGCAGAAGCGTGGACACCTTCACGTCTCGATCACGGCAGATGGTAAGGCGCAGTACGGGATCATCATCCGGATCCTGGATGCGGCCAAACTCGCCAACCTCAACGACGTCGGATTCGTGACTTCATAATGGCGATTGCGGCCGGTCAAGACGACGATGTCATGGCGACGATCAACATCACGCCGTTCACCGACGTGCTCCTCGTCTTGCTCATCATCTTCATCATCCTCGCCTCGGTGACCAAAGAGCCGAAGCTTCCCGATGCCAAAAACACCGAGCAAGTCAAACCGTCACAGATCATCGTCTATATCGATGACAAAGATGCGATCCAGATCGGCTCGCAAGTCGTCGACGTCGACCATGCGCACGACGCCTTCAAGAACCTGACCGATCAGACCAACCACGTCTTCACCAGCGTCATCATCAAGGCCGATCCGAGGGCGAGCTACGGCACGATCCTGCGCGTCATGGATCAAGCCAAAGAAGAGGGCCTCACGGACTTCGGGCTGGCCAATCACATCGAGGGTTCGAAGACCTAAGTGAGTACGCAGAACCTC
>DATJTD010000126.1:0-6204 GCA_035503775.1 Candidatus Acidiferrales bacterium | reverse complement strand
GAGCCCGGGGGCGGTGGAGACGTACATCTCCTATCTGCGTGCCAAAGTGGACGCCGACTTCAACCCGAAGTTGATACAGACGCATCGCGGCGCCGGCTACTCTCTGCGCGAGGCGTAGTGTTTCGTTCGCTGCAGATGCGCCTGGTGGCGCTCTACGTCTTCGTCGCCGGTCTGCTGGTGCTCATCGTCGGGGCGGCGATCGGCGCTTTTGCACTCTCCACCTTCGCCGCGGCCACCAATGCCACCGTGGCCGAAGTGGCGCGCGAAGCCCCCGGCGTCGCGCAACGGGCACTCGCGCAGGAGCACTCGCTCAAAGCCGCCGCGCAAATCATCGTGCGCCGCTTGGCCGCCCCCGGCGTGCGCATCGTGCTCGTCGGCGGCCAGGGCGGCCAGTTCGTACGCGTCGCTTCAAGCCCGGATGTGACCCTCAGTTCGCAGTTCCCCTTCGGGCTCAACGTCGTGCTCGGGCTGAACCATCCGCGCATCGATATTCCCGGCGGTCAAATCGTGATCTCCCCCGATCCCGAGCCCCTCGAACAGATATTCAACGAAGTCTGCCTTGCGATGCTTCCCGTCGGGCTGCTCGTTGCGGTCCTCGCCTTTCTCCTCGGCCGCTACATCACGGGGCAGGCGCTGCGTCCGCTGGTCGAGACGACGCAGTCGCTGCGCCGCTTTGCGTCGGGAGACTTTACTCCGCACCCGATCGCGGTGCCCGAGGACAACGAGATCGGCGAGCTCGTCACGGCCTATAACGGAGCGGTCGCGCAAGTTTCAGCTGCCTTTGAAGAGCGGGGGAAGGCCGATCAAGAGATGCGCCAGTTCATCGCCGATGCCAGCCATGAACTGCGCACGCCGCTGACGGTGATCATGGGCTTCATCGACGTCTTGCGCCGGCGCACCTCGACCGAGCCCGCGATGGCGGCGCGTATCTACGAGACGATGTACGTAGAGAGCCGTCGCATGAAGGTGCTCGTCGACAAGCTCATCGTGCTGGCGCGTCTGGAGAACGTCGTCGAAAATCTCAACGAAGAGATCGACCTCGCAGACCTCGCCGAACGTGTCGTCGCTTCGGTTGCAACGCTCGAAACGCCGTCGCGCATCGCGTTGCAGACACGCCGCGGCGTCATGGTGATTGCGAACGAGAACGAGCTGTTCGACGCGGTTCGTAATTTGGTCGAGAACGCCCTCAAGTACGCGCCGGGCTCGCCCATCGAAGTCGCCGTTCTCGGGGAAGGCGATCACGCGGTCGTCGAGGTGACCGATCACGGGCCGGGCCTCACGCCGGAGGAGCAGGAACACGTCTTCGATCGTTTTTATCGCGGCTCCAGTCGCGGCAAGACCGAAGGTTTTGGGCTCGGCCTCGCGATCAGCAAGCGCGTGGTCGAACGTGCCGGTGGGACGATTACGCTGCGCAGCGCCCCAGGAGAAGGCTGCCGTTTCACCATCTCGCTGCGGCGCATCGCCGCGGTCCGCGCCGCCTCGTAAGAAGGCGGTCGCTGACCGCAGCGAAGTGGGTGGGCGATGATAGACGGCGCAGCGGTGGGTATCCGGGTCCTCGACGAGATCACCGTCGGGCAGATCGCCGCGGGCGAAGTCGTCGAACGGCCGCTCTCGGTCGTCAAGGAACTCGTCGAAAATGCGCTCGATGCGGGGGCGAGCCGCGTCACGGTCGCCATCGAGCACGGTGGCTTGCAGCTCATCGATGTGAGCGATGACGGCGCCGGTATCTCGCGCGA
The DNA here is from genome assembly GCA_035503775.1 of Candidatus Acidiferrales bacterium. Lineage (GTDB taxonomy): Bacteria > Vulcanimicrobiota > Vulcanimicrobiia > Vulcanimicrobiales > Vulcanimicrobiaceae > DATJTD01. The sequence continues at coordinate 4,468 of DATJTD010000126.1, read as the reverse complement.
GCAACTCGTGCTCGCGCCCCGACGCCACGCGACCAGCAAACTCCGCGATGCGGTTGGGCTCGAATCGATTACGACGCTCGGTTTTCGCGGTGAAGGCCTCGCCGCTATCGCGGCGGTGGGGCGTATGCGCATCATCTCGCGGCCGGCAGGCGAAGAGGTGGCGCACGCCGTCGACGCGTTCGAGCTGACAATCAGCGATCCGGTGCCGCTTGCCGCCCCCGTCGGGACGCGCGTGATCGTACGTGATCTCTTTGCGAACGTCCCGGTGCGCCGCGAATACATGCGCTCGGCGTCGGCGGAGTTTGCACGCATCTCGACGTTTCTGGCGACGCTCTCCCTGCGCTACCCGCAGGTCACCTTCGCGCTTCGTCACGATGGCCGCGAGGCGTGGATATTTCCGGCCTCACCAAACATCGAGCAGCGCTTGGCCTATGTGTTCGGCGTTGCGGCGGCGCGAGCGCTCGTTGCCCTCGATGCGGCAGAGGGCGAGCAGACGCGTGTGAGCGGCTTCATCAGCAAACCCGGCAACGACCGGCCCGACCGGCGCATGCAGATCCTCTTCATCAATGGGCGTCTGTTGCGCTCGCAGTTGCTCGCCGGCGCATGGACGGCGGGGTACGCAACCTTTGCGATGACGCACCGGCAGCCGTACGGCGTCCTCTTTCTCGACCTTCCACCCGAGCACGTTGACGCCAACGTGCATCCGACCAAGAGCGACGTACGTTTGCGCCATGCGCAGCGAACCGGCGACATCGTCAAGCAGCGGATCGCAGCGACCCTCAAGCGGCTCGCGACCGAACGCCTCGGCCACGCGCTCTCCCTCGCGCCCCCGGTGACCACCGACCAGAGTGCAGCGTCTGCTCCCACGCAACGCTCCGGCGCGCAAGTGGAGCCGTTGCTCATCCCGCAGACGGAGATCGAGCCCGCGGCTCCGCTACGTATCCTGGCACAGCTCGACGACACGTTCATCTTGGCAACCGATGGCGCGGCGCTCATCCTCATCGATCAGCATGCCGCGCACGAGCGGGTCGCCTTCGAAGCGATCGAGCGCCGTGCGCGTCTGCACGCGCCGGGAGAGCCGCTGCTGGTGCCCTACGTCGTCGAGTTCAACGCTGAGGACGCCGCGCAGTTCGAAGCCTCACGGCAATTTCTGTGTGAAGCCGGGCTCGAAGTGGAACCCTTTGGAGAGCGTACCTATCGCGTGACGGCGACCCCGGCGGGATACGCCGCGCGCCCCTTCAACTTACACGCGTATCTCGAAGATCTCGCCGACGTCACCCCCGGGCTCGACGCGCGCGAACGCGCGTGGGCTTCGCTAGCCTGTCACTCGGTCGTTCGCGCGGGCGAGCGTCTCGAACACGACGAGATGGCGGCGCTGGTTGCGCAACTGGAGCGCTGCGCGAATCCGATGCACTGTCCGCACGGCCGCCCAACGATCGTTCGCATAGAATCCGACGAACTCGCGCGGCTCTTCAAAAGGGCATAGATGAGGCAACAGGTCCTGGTGCTGGCAGGGCCAACCGCATGCGGGAAAACCGAACTCGCGCTTGCGCTGGCCGAGCGTCTGGGTGCAGAGATCGTCGGGGCCGACTCGCGGCAAATCTATCGAGGTATGCCGATCGGCACGGCGGCTCCGACCGACGAGCAACGCGCTCGCGTCCCGCATCATCTCGTCGGTTTTCTCGATCCGCAGGAGCGCTACTCCGCTGCGCGTTTCGTCAACGACGCACGCCGCACGATTGCGCAGATTCACGCCCGCGGACACCGCGCGATCGTCGTCGGTGGGACTGGATTCTACCTGCGTGCGCTCTGCGGCGACGTAGCGCTCTCGCCGGCATACGATCCCGCGCTGCGCGACCGTCTCGCGCGCGAGGCGCGCATTCACCCGCCGGAAGTGTTGCACGCTTGGCTGGCCGTACGCGATCCCATGCGGGCCGCCTCGGTCGCCGTCTCCGATCCGTATCGTATCGTTCGCGCATTGGAGATCGCACTGGTCACCAGCGGTGAGGCGGCAGTGCATCCGTCGCGGGGGGCTGCGCGGTCTGCAAAGGGAGAGATGGAAGAACCGACGGGCGCGGAGATCAGCAAGTTCGAGGGCGCCAAGGTGTGGCTGGAGATCGACCCGCAGGAGCTGGAGCGGCGCATCGAGCGGCGCGTCGACGCCATGCTGCGCGCGGGTTTTTTGGAAGAGGCACAGCGCATCGGAGCGAGCGCAGTCGCTGCCGATGCCGTCGGCTATCCGCATGCGCTGGCCTATCTCCAAGGGTGGATGACGCTGGATGAGCTGCGCGCACTGCTCGTGCGCGCGACCCGCCGCTATGCCAAACGGCAACGCACGTGGTTTCGCGCGGAACCGCGTGTGACCAGCGTCCCCGTCGGGGATGGGCTCGCTACGCTTGAACGGCTTGCCAGGGAGCGTCTTGGATGGGCCTGAAGGCGCTGGATATGGGTGCAACACAGCTCCAAGATGGCTATCTCGGCGAGATCAAGCGGCAGGGCGTCCCGGTCACCGTCTATCTCGTCAACGGTTTTCAACTTCGCGGGACGGTCAAAGGATTCGATCCCTTCACGATCGTCCTCGAATTCGAACACCGGCTGCATCTCATCTACAAGCACGCCGTCTCCACGATCTCACCGCAAGGCGCCGTCGCCGGCTCCTTCGGATTGGACGAGCGCCCGTGATCTCGGTCGTGAAGATGCACGGCACGCACAACGAGTTCGTCTTGATCGACGAACGGCCACCGCATGTCGGCTCGTATCCTGAGCTGGCGAAGACGTTGTGCGATCGCACGGAGGGTCTGGGCGCCGATGGCCTGCTGGTCGTTGGGGACGCGCCGGGCTTTGCCGCGGAGATGCGCATCTTCAACGCTGATGGTAGCGAGGCGGAGATGTGCGGGAACGGGGTGCGCTGCGTTGCGCGCTATCTCGCTGGGCGTGGCGCGGGCGATCGCTTTGTGATCAGCACGCTCGCCGGACCGATCGAGACGGCGATCGTCACCGAGGCGCCGGAGTATCTCATACGCGTCGACATGGGCGCGCCGGCGCTGCCCAACGGCACGGTCACGCAGACGATCACGGCAGCCGGCCAGACGTGGCGCTATCTCGCCGTCTCGCTCGGTAATCCACATGTCGTCATCTTCGTCGACGACGTCGATGCCGTCGATCTCACGCGTACGGGAAGGGAACTGGCGACCGACGCGCGCTTCTCAGGCGGCACGAACGTTCACTTCGCGCAAGTGCTCGATCCGCACGACTTGCGCGTCGTGCACTACGAACGCGGTGTCGGACCGACGCAGTCGTGCGGCACGGGCGCCGTGGCGTGTGCGGCGGCGGCCGTCGTAGCGAAACGCGCGCACTCACCGGTGAGCGTACGCGTCCCGGGCGGCGTTCTCGAGATCGAGTGGGAGCCGGGCAAACACGCATTCATGACCGGCCCGGCGGTGACGGTTTTCGAGAGGGCGATCGAACACCGCGTGATGTAGCGGGCGAAAAGGCCGACGTTCTCCCGTGCGACCGCGTGCGGCTCGAAAATTAATATACCGATCCGGCTAGACGGCGCTTGCACGTTCTCGTATACTGCGCGAAGGAAGATCATTGGATCGCGGGAGCCGTTGCAGGAAGACTCCTTTATTTTGAGGACTGCAACGAGCCCTTTATTCGTCGTGTGCGCTTCGTTTTGTTTGCAGAGGAAATGCCTTGAAGAATCGCCTTATCGCCGGTATGCTGGTTGCGATTTTTGTCTTGCAGATATCAGGGACTACGCAAGCTGCACCGGGCGTTGCAATTCCGGAGGCATCCGTCACGTTACCAACGCCGGTGCGAGAAAAAGTACCGCGGGTAATTCCGCTGGCGATCCCTTCGCCGGCCAAACAAGAGGTGATCGCCCAGGCGGCATCCGGTGCCGGGCGACTTGGAGCGCATCTCGTGATTCGGCGCATGACGCGCACGCGTCGCGGGCGCGTGGAACGTACCATTCCCCTACCGTTGCCGGAGAACGTGCAACTCGGTGGCACCACGCGCAAACCGCAGGCCGTGAGTACCGCACAGGCGCCTCCGCAGCCGTCGGGTTCGATCTTATACCCCGGAGACTCGCTCTCCGTCGATATCGTGATGGTTGGCTTGAATGGGTATGTCCCTCAGCCGCCCTGCTCCTGGACTCTTGCGTCGACGCCACCCGCAACGGTCAGCGTGTCGATCGGTCCTGATCAAGGCTGTACCCAGAGCACCACGATTACGACGACGGCATCCACGCCGCCCGGGACATTCACGGTCTATATCGACGGTGCCGATGCGGCAGGGGTGCAAGCCGTGAACAACCCGATTGCCATCCAAGTCACGGTGCTCAATCCCAATCAGCCGCTCCCGCTGCCGGAGCGGCCGTGTCTGCAATGCGATACCCAAGGCGGCGGTCCCATCGATTTTGCGGATGGTGAGGAACGGTACTCCTACGCGGATCTCACGATGGAGG
>DATJTD010000125.1:0-20232 GCA_035503775.1 Candidatus Acidiferrales bacterium | reverse complement strand
CGTTTGGCGATGCTGATGGTAAATATCTTCGATCCCCGTTCGAGATAACTACGAACCCGGACGGTAACCTGTACTATTCGGCGTCATCAGAACTCCTTGGAGATGCCATTATCCGAATGAGCACATCAGGCGCAGAGACGCCGTTTACGCTGCCGGACAACTCCACGCCGGAAGGCATCACCACGGGACCCAACGGCAACGTGTGGTTTGCTGAGACTAGCGGCAATCGCATCGGCGAACTCATCCTCCATTAGGCACCGCAGGAAGCGGACTCGTCGGTGACATGACCGGATCGAAACACGTGATCGCGTCGGTCTTGGTCTTTCCCGCGATGGTAAAAGTGATCGTCATGGAGGCGCCGTTGCCATTGCAGTTTGTAGGCTCCTGATTTAGAAATTTGCTAGTGTCAGCACCCGGACTCGTGAAATCTCCGACAGCCGCGGCCGCGTGGCCAGCACTACCGATGAAAATCGCAAATGGGGGCGCAAAAACACCGTCCGGCAGCGTCAACGAAACGGTGCCGTGAAAACGAGCCTCGGGAACATTCGGCGCGAGGATCAGGGGAACACGGAACTCGGTCATCGGCCGGTTCAGAAAGGTTTGCTCGATCGTATCGCCCGTCGTCGCGTCAAACGTGAACTGCAGCGTCGCACCGGTGTTCCCGGCTCCTGAATTTGAGGCGGCCAATGCACGCGTCTCGTTGACCAGTACTTGCGTACTTGCCTCTGCCGATGCGAGGGCGCCGGGTTGGGTGCTTAGGGCGAACGGTATTGCGAAGACCATGATCATTGCGATGATTGCGATGACGATGACCAGTTCGATGAGCGTCCAGCCGGCTTCGGGATGCGGTTTCCCCTTGTAGCGCAAAGAGCCGATCATCGATTCCCTCCGAGCAGCATCGCTGCTAAGGATTCTGCATATTGTGTGCGCTCGTCTTGCGCTCCTATGGGCGGCTGAGATCGATGTACTATTAGTGAAGCAGCACGTAGGGCGCGATGCGTTGGAATTTGCGCTCGGTGATTCCGGCGATGTCGCGCAGATCATCGACCGACGAAAACGGTCCGTTGAGTTCGCGAAACGCGAGGATGCGCGATGCGAGGCTCGGACCGACCCCGGGGAGTGATTCGAGTTGCGTTTCGTCGGCGCTGTTGAGATCGATCGGTGCGCTGGGCAATTTGTGCTTCGTACGCCGGTGATGCCGACGGCGATGTCGCCCGGCATGCGCGCGTGCCGGCGTGATGGAGATGTCGGAACCGGAGGTGTCGATTCCGGAGCCGTCGGTGCCGGAACCGTCGGCGGCGTCGCCAAATGCTCCGCGCGGCACGATCACGAGTTCTTCACCGTCGTGCAACGGTTCGGCTAAGTTGACGGCGATGAGATCGGCGCGACTGGTCGGGCCGCCGGCAGCGTGCAGCGCGGCCTGTGCCCGCGCCGTTGCCGGGAGTGCGTAGAGACCGGGTCTGCGCACTTCTCCGGCGACGTAGACGGTGATCGGGCCTGCGTTCGCGGTGCTCGTCGTCACGTCGTCGGGCCTTGCGAGGGACGTGTCGCTCGTGCTGAAGGCGATTGCGGCGCTCGCCGGTGCCGACGGCGCGAAGACGGGGAGGACTGTGCGGATCGGGAGAGGGCGGCGGCGCCGGCGACGGCGATCACGGCGCCCGCGAAGAGCAGTGAGGATTTCATGACCTCCCTTCACGCACTCGGAGGCGCGCGGCAAGGAGGCTAGGAAGCAAGACACATGCTCGAAGAGCGTCCCGCCCAAACCTACGATTTCCGATCCTTCGAACGCGCTTGGCAAGAACGCTGGGAGCACGAGGGCATCTATCGCGCGATCGACGACGATCCGCGCGAGAAATATTACGTGCTCGAGATGCTGCCGTACCCGTCGGGCGATTTGCACGTCGGTCACGCGAAGAACTACACGTTGGGCGATGCCTACGCACGCATGATGCGCATGCAAGGCTACAACGTGGTGCATCCGATGGGCTTCGACGCGTTCGGGTTGCCGGCGGAGAACGCCGCCATCGAGCGCGGCATCGATCCGAGCGTGTGGACGCATTCGAACATCGCCAACATGGAACGCCAGATTCGGCTCAGGGGCACCGGATACGATTGGACGCGCGAGCTGGCGACGTGCGAGCCTTCGTACTATCGTTGGAATCAGTGGATCTTCTTACGCTTGTACGAAGACGGCCTCGCGTACAAACGCGAAGCGCCGGTCAATTGGTGTCCCAAAGATCAGACCGTGCTCGCCAACGAACAAGTCGAAGACGGGCGCTGCTGGCGCTGCGGATCGCTGGTGCAGCGGCGCAATCTCTCGCAATGGTTCTTGAAGATCACCGCGTTTGCCGATCGGCTGCTGGAGGCAAGCGAAACGCTCGTCGGCTGGCCCGAAAAGATTCGCACGATGCAGCGCAATTGGATCGGACGCAGCGAGGGCGTGACGTTTTCGTTTGACGTCGAGGGGCTTGCCGAAAAAATCTCCGTCTTCACCACGCGCATCGACACGCTGTTTGGGGTCACGTATCTTGCGCTGGCCGCCGAGCACCCGCTCGTCGCGGAACTCACGGCGGTGCATCCCGAACATCGTCCGGTGATCGAGACGTTTGCCGCCTCACTGCGCAATAAATCCGAACTCGAACGGATGAGCCTCATGGAGAAGTCGGGCGTCTTCACCGGGGCATACGCACGCAATCCGCTCTCGGGCGAACGCATTCCGATTTGGATCACCAACTACGTGCTCGCGGAGTACGGAACCGGCGCCGTCATGGGCGTTCCGGCGCACGACGAGCGCGATTTCGATTTCGCTCGTGCGCACGGCTTGCCGATCGCGCGGGTCATCGAGGAACACGGCGTTTCAAGCGACGTTCCGATGCAGGCGGCGTACGTCGAGGATGGGCGGCTCGTCGCCAGCGACGATTTCTCGGGGATGGAATCGGCGCGCGCGCGCAAGGCGATCGGCGACCGGCTTGCGGCGCTGGGCATGGGCGAATGGACCGTGAATTACAAACTGCGAGATTGGTTGATCTCGCGTCAACGCTATTGGGGGACGCCGATCCCGATCGTCTACTGTCCGGAGCACGGCGAAGTCGCCGTCCCCGACGCGCAGTTGCCGGTGATGCTGCCCGCCGACGTGCCGATCACCGGCGAAGGCTCTCCGCTTGCGCGCGACGCCGCCTTCGTGGAGACGACCTGTCCGAAATGCGGCGGCCCCGCGCGTCGCGAGAGCGACACGATGGATACGTTCTTCGAGTCGTCGTGGTACTATCTGCGCTATCTCGACGTCGACGATCGCGCGAAGCCGTGGGATCGTGCCAAGGCCGACCCGTGGATGAACGTCGATCAGTACATCGGCGGCGCCGAACACGCGGTCTTGCATCTGTTGTACGCGCGCTTCTTCTACAAGTATTTCCACGACAAGGGCTGGGTGAGCGGACGCGACGAGCCGTTCGAGCGCCTTTTCAATCAGGGCATGGTGCTGCGCAACGGCGAGAAGATGAGCAAGAGCCGTGGAAACGTGGTCGGCATCGACGAGACCGCCGACAAACACGGCGTCGACGCGATGCGCCTCTTCTTGCTCAAGGCGACGCCCCCCGAAGACACGATGGAGTGGACCGACGACGGCATCGCCGGGCGCGTGCGCTTTTTGGATCGCGTGTGGCGCGCGTGCGAACCGCTCGCGGCACGTGCGTCGTCGGTTCCGGTCGATCGCCTTCCGAAGATCTCCGGGGACGAAGCGCGCGAGATCGTGCGCGCCGTGCATGCAGCGCTCAAATCGGGCAGCGACGAAACGCAGACGCGCCGCTTTCATTACAACACGACCTTGGCGCGCCTCGACGAACTGGTCAATTTGCTGACGAAATTTGCGCAGCACGAGGGCAGCGAGAACGATCCGGCGTTGCTCTATGCCGTGCACATGATGCCCCTGCTGCTGGCACCGTTCGCACCGCACATCGCCGAAGAACTCTGGTCGCGCTTCGGCTACGAGCGCTCGGTCCACCTGGAGCGTTGGATCGCGTACGATCCGACCGCGCTCGCCGTGAGCGAAGTGACGGTCGTCGTCCAGGTCAACGGCAAGATCCGCGCGCGCCTCGCCCTCGCACCGGGCTGCGCGGAAGACGAAGTCTACGCGCTCGCGCTGGCCGACGCCAACGTCCGTTCCTATCTCGCCGGAAACGACGTACGCAAGCGGATTTTTGTTCCGGATAAGCTGCTCAATCTCGTCGTCGCTTAGAGATCCCCGTTGCGTTCTAGCGCACGTCCAGGAGTGTTGCGATCAATGCTCGCACCCGCTGTAGCGTTGTCAGCGGAACATCTTCGGCGTAGTCGGCGAGACGCGCTCGCCAATCAAGGCTCTTTACTTGATCGGCGAGGGCAACGCCGGAAATACGGCCGTTCGAATCGAGTGGAACCTCAAACGGATATCCCTTTCGAACCGACGTAACGGGGACGCCCACGGCGAGCGATGTCTTCGCATTGTACGCGCGCGGAGAGAGGACGAGAAATGGTCGGCGACCGGCCTGCTCACGGCCTCGCTGCGGATCGAGCGATAGCCAAACAATATGGCCGACATCCGGAACGTACGGAGCGGCGCTCACCAAATCTCGGCGCCTGTCGGTTCATCAAACTCCCCGGCGTGAAGATTATCCGGGGTGATGCGATCGATAAGGCCCGCGAGATCGACGGCCGGCCTTTTCCGCAAGTGGAGCGTTCCGTGGTCCGCAGCCATCTCGATGATTGAGCCATCCTCGAATTCGCAGTGCTTCGCGATCGCGACGGGGATACGAATCGCGAGCGAGTTCCCCGCCTTGAAAACGCGCGACTCTTGCGGCATGCCCCCCTCGGGGGGCCAAGATGCGTTCATACAATGTATATACCACCGTCGGAGGCGCGCGTCAAGGGATCGACGACGTCATCTTCACTCGGCTTGGAAATCGGCATCAGATATGATATAATAATTGGCAAAATGGCCAGCCATATATCAGAACTGATGCTTAAGCTTGGCGGCACATCGCCGACGGCGCTGCGTAAGCGCATCGGCGAACGTGCTCGCGAGGCACGGTTGGCAGCGCGCCGATCGCAAAGTGACGTCGCCGATGCGGCCGGTGTCTCGCGTCCGACCGTGCAACGCTTCGAGAGCGGAGCAATCGTGAGCACCGACGCGTTGGTGCGCGTCGCGATCGCGCTGCACGCCGAACGCGAACTCGCCGATCTGTTCCCCCTTCCCGATCTCCGCACGATTGACGATGTCATCGAGCGCCGGACACGCCCTAAGCGCGGTCGCAGCAGGTGAGCCCACCCCTTCGCGTGAGCTTCGCATTTTCTCCAGGCCATGAGGTGCCGGTGGGACGGCTCGCGCTCGACGGCAACTCGGTTGTCTTCGAATACGATTCGGCATTTGGAAACGGGCTCGCGCTGAATCCCACGTGGCGCACGGCACCGGGGCTCGTTCGGCCGCGCGATCCGCGCGCGTTCGACGGCCTGCACGGCGTTTTTGGCGACAGTTTGCCGGATGCATGGGGGGAGCTCTTGCTTGAGCGTCGGCTGCGGCACGCAGAACGCTCGACGACGGAGCTTACGGTGTTGGACCGACTCGCACTGGTCGGGCGCGAGGGGCGCGGCGCGCTCGTGTACGAGCCAAGCCAAAACGAAGGGAGCGGGCTGCACGAACTGGATCTCGACCGGCTCGCCGAGGAGACACGTGAGATTCTTTCAGGAAGCGCCGACGACGTGCTGTATGAGATCGAGCGGCTCGGGGGATCGTCGGGCGGAGCGAGGCCAAAGGTGCACGTCGCGCTCGATGACTCAGGCCATGCACGCGCGGATGAACGCGCGACTCTGCCCGCCGGCTTCACGAGTTGGATCGTGAAGTTTCATGGGAGCGTCGATCGGTTCGACGACATCGGCCCGCTTGAAGCGGCGTACGCCGAGGCGGCAAGAGTCGCCGACATCGAGATGCCGCGAACGCGGCTCATCCCGGCGAAACATGGGCCGGGATACTTTGCGACCGAACGATTCGACCGCACCGCGCAAGGCGGACGCCTGCATATGCTTTCGGTGGCCGGGATGCTCGACGTCGATTGGAATCTTCCATCGATCAGCTACGAGTTGTTGCTCGACGCGGTGCGCGGCGTAACACGTGATGAGCAGGCGGTCGTGCAGATGTTTCGACGGATGGCCTTCAACGTGCTCGCGGGGAATCGCGACGATCACACCAAGCAACACGCGTTCCTCATGGACGAGCATGGCGTGTGGCGCCTCTCGCCGGCGTTCGATCTCACACTCGCGGCGGGACCGGGTAACGAACACTACCTCACGATCAACGGTCGCGGCCGGGATATCGAGCGCAGCGATCTTCTTGCCGTGGCGCAGGCGCAAGGCATCAACAGTCGGCGCGCGGCGGAGATTATCGACGGTGTCGCTACGGCCGTCGCGAAATTGCCGAGCATTGCAAACGAGTTCGGCATAAGCCGTTCGACGGCGACGGAACTGAAGACGACGATCGAGCGGCAGCATTCCCAATAGCATATCCTTCTCCCCGGACGATGCGCGTCAAGAGCGAGCCACCAATCCACGTCTGGCTCGGTAGTCAGCATCAGACGTGATACATAAGGTCGGGTAGGTTCCAGCAAGGCAGCGCCGGCGTTCGCCCATAATTCGATTTATTGGGAGCGTGGGAACTCGTCCAACGCGTCTATGCGAGCTTCTTCACGTCGATAGGCACTACAGCGTATCTCCTTACCCGAGCCGGGTTCTGGCGCGCACCGTAGCTTGAATTGGCGCGAGCTGCACACCAATATCTCCGAGTTCACGACGAACTTCATCGAAAATTGGTATCTCGTCTTGGTGGTCACGAATGGTGACAATCAGCGTGAAAGGAACCCCTCGTTCCGGAAACGCCGTCAGCGATCGAGTTACATAGTCGACGGCGATTTGCCAAGTCGAGGACGCACCTTTGCCACGCATCGCGGGCGTTTGGTATGTCTTTACCGGGTTCCATTTGAGTCCGTGCTCGATGAGATTTTGCTCGTTAGCGCTCGCACCTTCCTCCGTGTCGAGAAACGTTTCTTTTGCGCGTCCCGCCCAATGGCCGTCTCCAACATCCTGTTGAAGACGCGCATCCAGATTCACGCGAACTCGCTCTGCTCCGTACAGAGCATCGAGTGGAGGGCTGTAAACGAGAGTCATCCGGGCGATGCCGCGACACTTTTGCTCGGGGCCCACGAGAGACTGCGGCCATCGGAATGGGAACCGCATCGCCTTGCCCTCATGGAGAACGCCGTGAAACAGAAGTGTTATCTCATAATCATCGCCCGCAAGCATTGCGTCGGAGCTAGGGAGTTGACCAAAGCCTACAAGCCACCGCGAGATGCCGGTAAACATCCTATTGGTCAGAGGATCTCGAACGCGAGCGCTGTGGACGAGAAGCGCGAGCAGCGTCTCGCGGGGGACATCTTCTTCGATGGCCGCATCAAGGCAGGCTAGTGTCTTCGCAACAAGGGGCACGGCGTAGCTTGTGCCAGCCTGCGCGACCACCTGCCCGGCAGAATTGATTGAAAACAGTCCCGAGTCTCGGCGCGGACAAGTCGTCCCCGAACCGCCGTAGTGCGCGAATTCCGGCTTCACACCGGTCCCGACGCGTAAGCCCCTGCGCGTGTAACGAGCCGGTGCATCGGCTACGCTGTTCAGAAGACCGGGTGGATTGACAGCGCCGACGGCCACATTCCGCGTACTTTCCGCTGGTCGCAGCACGGTCTCATCACCTCGGGGCATCGCGAGCTGCCGAATAGCGTTAAGAGGATCGCGGTCCCACTCGTTCCGTTCAATGCCGTCGAGATTGCCGACGGACAGTACGAAAATAGCGCCCGTCGTTTCGGCCATAGCGTCGAAGTGCTGTGCCAAGGCGCCCTGCGTCACGGCAGAAATGACCTGATCCTCATTAAAACTAAAACAGAAGACGCGGACACCGTAACGCTGCTTGCACGCCAATACAGCATTCTCGAGTTCTTCCAGGAGTTGCTTTAAGCCGTCCGGATAATAGGCGGCGAATACCCCGGGGTCGTCCTCGCGCGGCATAACGTCAATGTCTACGAGCTCGCACCCGTCGTTTTCCGCGCAGACCTGAGCACCATTGAGCGCGGAGCCAGCGACCAGCAGGCCCGCTATGAATGTTCCATGATCGAGATCGCGGTCGTCTGGCGCGAGAAGACCCCATCGTCCCACAACCCAGGGAGCAAGAACGTCGGCGATGCCGCCATCGATAACGCCGATCAGTGGAAACCTGCCGTTTGGCGGCCGATCGGGAATGCGCAGGCGCGCCGGGCGCTCGGGCGGCGGCTCACCCACGCTTGCTTGCTTGAGCAGGGGCGCAACCCCGATACTCTTTACAAGTGTCTGCGTCGTCAGGATCTCAAGCAAAGCTGCGTGACGCTCCGGGCGGAGGTCAATCAAAGAGGCCCCGCGCCGCCCTTGTACCGGCGCGTTCTCGACTGTTTCTTCAGTTGGTTCGATCGCAAGGGAAACGCGCAGCGGTCGATCTGCGAGAAGACGAACACTAAGAAGGGGCGTGATCAGATTCGTCTCCTCAAGACGTTCAACGACCAGTCCGTATTGCAGGGTACGAAGCGCACTTTCAAAGGACTCAAAAAGGTGCCGCTTCCTCACGGGTAGTTGCGCCCACTGAGCGCGCTGCGGCGGTGGAAATTCGAAGAGTTCGACGAGATAAGCGCCACCTCGACGCGGATCTTGAAGCAACGCCACCGCCTCTGTAGCCGAGAATCGGCGCCGATCTTCCGGACCGTAGAGTTCAAAGCGGTCGATAACGCCGACTTCGCGGCGCCGTGGAGGTGGATTCGGTACGCGTTTTCCGTCGGGCTTTACCATCGTACACGTGACGGGCTCAGCTAGTGCAATCTCGCCTTCCATACGTTGCAGTTCCTCGTTTGTGACTTCGACGATAAGCTGACCGAGGTCGGCACCCGCGACGACGGAAACACGATCGGGATTTATGAGCTTCCTAAAAGGTCGATGAGATTTCGCAAGCGCCGATTTATGAAGCGATACCTTCATGTATGCCATTTCGTCTCTGGGTAACAGTCGGCGTATCCTGGAGACTTGGGCGAGCAACGTTTGTCGGTGTTGAACGAACTCCGAATCACGAAACGCGAAGAAGTCCTTGGAATCTCCGCCTCCCTGACTTTCGCGCGACGCTTCGGCGTAATTTTGCGCGTTGAGTATAACTTGAACAGGCCTGTTAGGCACGGACTAGACCGTGCTCAATTCTCGAGCGTGCATTTTTCGCTTACTAATCGCAGCCGGACTCAGGCGCATGATCCGCGCAATGTCATTTTGATTAAGCGTTCCCGACGATTTTAGCGTCGTGATAAGGCGGTCCAACGGGCCGACGAGGATATTGAAGCGTTGGCTATCGATCCGATGGCTGTTGAGGCTAAAGTAGCGCTTGGTGGCATCGAGAAGGCTGAATTCCTTTGGAAATCCGTGCATCGTCGCGTTCCGATAAGAGGCATCCTCGATGATGAGATGTCTTTGTATGTTGCGGACAAATGACTCGAGCGCTGCGCCTGAGAGGCCTTCGGCGACCCAGGCAATGAACTTCAGCTCGGCGGCGTCAGGTTTTAACGGTGCAAAGTAGCGTTCTATGATCGCAAGGCGCTGTTCAAAGGCAGGCATCGGGACCGAGATTTGCAGTTCGAAGCGACGCCAAATCGCGGGGTCAAGGAGTGACGGGTGATTTGTTACGGCGATCGTTAAGCCAGCGGCGCTTCGTTGGTCTAAGTTCTGCAAGAGCGTATTAACGACGCGTTTTATTTCACCCACTTCTTGGGGATCGTCGCGGACCTTCGCAAACGCGTCAAACTCGTCGAGCAGCAGCAAGCACCGGTAGCGCGAGGCGAAGCTAAAGAGAGCCCCCATGTTGCGCGAGGTCGTTCCCAGAAAGGATGAGATCAAGCCGTCGAGGCGGGCCAGCGCCACGGGAAGGCCCAGTTGTCGGGCAATCCACAAGGCAAGAGCCGTCTTTCCGGTTCCCGGCTCGCCATAGAGCAGGCATGTGCGCGACGGCGGTATTCCACGCGCCGAGAGCTGATCGGCATGGCGCCATTCGCGTAGCAACGCCTCCACGGCCTCGGTCAGGTGGGAGGCGAAAATTGGCGCTTCGTCTGGCAATTCGTCGATCTCGATCAATTGAGCGAGGGGTACCGAGGTCTCACGGTCGACGGGCGCGGGGGTTGCCTTGGTGATCATTTCGCCGGGCAAGAGTGCCTGTTGTGCCGCCGCTGAGCGCCGCAGGCGGCTGGGCTGGAGCTCAACAGAGCGTGCCTCATCGCGCAGCAGTCGCGCCAAGGCGCGGGCTTGGTCGGGGTCTTTCCCTTCGGCAAGCGCTTCGTGCAGGCGCTCGACTTGTCGCCGGACGGCGGGGGATGCGTCGTGTAGGGCGCTTCGGCAGAGCGCCTGCACGATCTCAAAATGCTCCATGGGTCTCCTCAAATTTCCCCTATAATGGCTTTTTTTACCATTATCGGCTTTATTTGACCAGTAGGCAGGGTATCTTTCCAAAACGACGAAAAATTTTACCAACGGGCGCAAGCTCGGACTGATACAACGACGAGAGTCCTTGCGCTCTCGTAGAAGGGGCTCCACACATGGCAAAGCAGCCTGGCCTCGATGGCCGACACCGCGATGACAGCGGCGAAACGCGCCGCAAAAACGGAAACACCCGCGTGGGGACACTGCGCGACATCTACGGCGACGATTTCGCCCGCGGGTACCGCTCAGACGCAAAGCTTGAGACGGTACTCGGCAACGAGAACGCATCGTCACTCTCCGATTACCTCAAGCGATCGCGTCGCTAGATCGGTGTCGCGTCGTCGAGTCGACGAATGGGCCACGTTTCGAATACGCCGCTCTCGTATCCCAACGAAGCGGCGTAGCTCATTCTGTGAGAGCGCAGGCCTTCCGAGCTCAGGGCTCCGGGTTCGAGCCGCGGCGCCGCTATAGTCCATCGCTCTCACTCCGTCCTACTTCAGCAATGCAAGTGAGCGATCTTCTAACGTCCTCGGGCGCTCTTATTGAGAGCCTGCCGGCGTGCACACGTTAGGCGTCGATTGCTGCCAAGTCGCGGATGCAGGCGGGTCCGGTCAAGCGGCTCTGCACAGCAACTCGGCTTGTTCCAGGACCTGCTCTGTGGCTTTCTCGGTTGCGTCAGGCGGGTAGCCGTGCTTTCGGAGCAGTTTCTTGATTTTTAGGCGTATTCCGGCGCGTACGCCTTCTCGCAGGTTCCAGTCGATCGTTGCGCTCTCTCGTACACTCTTCACGAGGTCGCGGGCAATTGCGCGCAATTGCATGTCTCCGAGAACCTCCAGAGCGCTCTTGCTCTGAGCGAGCGCGTCGTAAAAGGCTAGCTCGTCGTTCGATAGGCCCATCTCTTCGGCACGCTTCGGCTCGTCCCGGAGTTCCTTGGCAAACTCTATGAGATGCCCGATGAGTTGCATCGTCGTCAGCGATCGATTTTCGTATTTGTTGATCGCCTCCAACAGCATCTCGGAGAACTTGCGCGCCTGGACGGCGTTCTGACGCGACCGGACCTTGATCTCATCCCGCAAGAGTCGCTCGAGCATTTCACGGGCGAGATTGCGTTGCTCCATACCGGCCAGCTCGGCGAGGAAGTCGTCTGAAAAAACAGAGATGTCCGGCCGCTTCACCCCGGCCTGTTCGAGGACGTCCACAATACCGCGCGAGGCGACGGCCTCGGAGACGAGTTGCGCAAGCGCGAGGTCGACCTCTTCGAGACTTTGGGCGCCTGTCGGGGAGATCTTGACAATCGTCGCGCGCACGCCCTTGAAGAAGGCGACGTCGTCGCCGATGCCTCGGGCGTAATCCGAGGTGGAGGCCAGCGAAAACGCCTTCGCGAGGCTCGCACACGAACGCAAATATCGAGACTTTCCGCTTTCGAGACCGAGAATATGGTCGGCGCCATAGTTGAGGCCGGCCATCTTCTTAGCCGTATCGCCATCAAGATAAGCTTGATACGGAAAGCCGTGAAACATCGTGCGAACAATCTCGTAATCCCGCTGGAGAACGGCGACGGCGTCTCGTTCATCAAGGACCGGTTCGCCGGTGCCGCCGGAATCGGCGTACGTTACGAGGGCGCGCTTGAGATCCTCGGCGATGCCGAAGTAATCAACGACCAAGCCGCCGGCCTTCGTTTTGAAGACACGATTGACACGGGCAATCGCCTGCACGAGGCTATGGCCTTTCATCGGCTTATCCACATACAGGGTGTGCAGGGAAGGCACATCGAAGCCGGTCAACCACATATCGCGCACGATCACCAGTTTGAGCGAGTCTGCGGGATCCTTAAATCGCTTCTCGATCGCGCGCCGTCGGGGCTTATTACGAATGTGTGGCTGCAACGGCAGATCGTCGGCGGCACTTCCGGTCATCACGACCTTGATCGCCCCGCGTTCATCGGCGTCATCGTGCCAATGCGGGCGCAGCGCTACGATCGCGTCGTAGAGCCTCGCACAGATGCGACGGCTCATGCAGACGATCATGGCCTTCCCGTCAAAATCGAATCCAAGTTTTCGCTGTTCGAAATGTTGCACCAGGTCGCCCGCGATTTCCTCAACGCGCGCCTCGGCGCCGACCAACGCTTCAATTTGCGACCAGCGGCTAGCGCTGCGGCGCTTCTGATCCTCTTCCTGACCTTCCGTGATCTCCTCGAACCCTTCATCGAGATACGATACCTTGACCGGGTCGAGATCGACCTTGACGATCCGCGCCTCGTAGTAGATGGGAACCGTGGCGCCGTCTTCGACCGCTCGTCGCACGTCGTAAATATCGATGTAATCGCCGAAAACGGCGCGCGTATTGTGGTCGGCCGTTTCGACGGGGGTTCCCGTGAAGCCGATGAACGACGCATTCGGGAGCGCGTCGCGTAGATGACGCGCGAAGCCGTAGGCCAGCTCTCCGGTTTCGCTGTCGAGCTTCCCGCCAAAGCCGTATTGGCTTCGATGAGCTTCGTCGGCAACGACGATGACGTTGCGCCGCTCCGTGACCGCCGGATGCCGCTTGCCGTTCGTCTCCGGCAAGAACTTCTGGATCGTCGTGAAAATGATATGACCCGAAGCGACGGCAATGGCGTCCCGAAGTCCGTCCCGGCTCTCGACTTGCTCCGGCGTCTGCCGTAAGAATTCGGTGCAGCGCATGAATTGCCCGAAGAGCTGATCGTCGAGATCGTTGCGGTCGGTGAGGAGCACGAGGGTCGGGTTCTCCAGTTCCGGCTGCCGGGCGATCTTCGATGCATAGAAGGCCATCGACAGACTCTTGCCGCTGCCTTGCGTGTGCCAAAAGACGCCGATTCGCCGATCGCCGCCGGCTGAAGCGGCCGCAACGGTCCGATCGACCGCCTTATTCACACCGTAGTACTGGTGATAGGCGGCAAGAATCTTGTTCGCCGGGGTTGTCGATTCGAAGAGTATGAAGTTTCGGATGATGTCGAGCAGCCGACGCTTCTCGAAGATTTCGGTAACGAGGGGCTCGATTTCGATGGAGACTTTCGCCCCGTCTTCACGTTTCCAGGTGCTAAAGCGCTCCCAGTCTGCAGTGAGCGAACCGATCCGCGCTTGCGTACCATCGGCTACGATGAGCAATTCATTGTACGCTAGTAATCCTGGAAGCTCGCGTTTATATGTTTGAGTCTGTCGATGAGCGCTGAGGATCGTTGCTTTCTCATCCGTTGGATTCTTGAACTCGAAGAGCCCGATCGGAAGTCCATTGACAAAAACGACAAGGTCGGGACGCCGCTCCCCCGCGTCCTCCTTGATCGTGAATTGATTGACCACAAGCCAATCGTTCGCATCGACATCGTCGAAGTCGATGAGCCGCGCCTTAGCGTATCTTACGCTACCGCTACCATCGCTGTACTCGACATCGACGCCTTCGATGAGAAAGCGGTGGAAACGCTGATTATTGAGGACGAGGTCGGTCGTCTCATGAACCGTAACTTTGCGCAACGCATCTTCGCGGGAGGGCGGCAGCAGCGTCGGGTTGAGACGAGAGATTGCCGCTCGGAGGCGGTCTACGAGGACGGCATCTTTGAAGGACCTCCGCTCCTCGCTTGGCCCGCCGGGCGCAATTTCCGAGCCGTGACGGTAGGCATACCCGAGCCCTTTGAGGAGGTCGATCGCGTATTGCTCGACGGCGTCCTCGTTGAGATAAACCGGCATCAGGCAGACTTCTCCAGTACGCGCTCCGCATCAGCAACCCGAATTTCACCGGAGATAAGCTTCGGAAGAAGCGCATCGCGGATTTTCGAGAGGGTGACCGATTCCGACCGAGCAGACGCAATGCGTCCCAACATTGAGGCTGACATGTCAGTAAATGCCGCGACGATCGGTTCCGATGGAGCCACTGTATGCATCGCCAACAAAGACTCCGACTTCACGCGCTGATGGCTTCCAGATGTTCCCGTGACCATCGTGGCAAATTTATCGCAGAACTGTTCGTTGGAGAAAAGGCAATAGAGCCACTCCCTCGAGTATGCCCTTGCGATCATCACTGCAAATTCAGTTGAACAGATGGCGCGATGATGTCCCTGGGCCAACGGAATCACAATACGTGGAGTACGCGGATTCAGGCGTGACAGTAGAACTGCGCGATGCGACACAAGGAACTTGTTGCTCCTAATCGATATGCCGCGCTCAAGTATTGCTCCCCCGGTGCTGTCAAAAGCCGGAATACTGTAGTGTTCGAAAATTTCTTCTGGAAAATCCAGCGGATTGACGGCTTCGCGACTAACAAACGCTATATCGGCAATTTGCTTCAGAGCCCAACCATGAGGAATCGGTCCTAATTCCGAATCCTCGAACGAGTCGGGGAATAACACGGCGATATCCGGGGGGAGGCCGGGGTCGCGGCCCTCTGCCTTTACGCGAACGGGATCGAAATCGACGAACCACGACTTGAACAGCGCCCGCGCCATCGCCTCAAGCGTTGCACTCATCTTTCGATTAAGTTCGATCTTGTGATCGAGTGCATCGAGGCTCGCCGCGATTGCGGCTTGCTCATGCAACGGCGGCAAGCGAAACTCAAACGCCTCAATGCGGGCGGGCGCGGTGTGAACGATTTTCGTACCGCTGGCGCTATTGACAAGCTCTCTGTTGAACTCGGACCATAGGAACAGCCAATAGAGGAATCGATCGTTGACATCTCGCGACTTGACGACTACTTTCCCGAGCCTCTGATTATGGAGATATTTGCGACCGTCATTTGGGATGCGGCCTGGGAGACCGAGTATCTCTCCGCCGGCTGTTTGGCAGGTCATAACAAGCAGTATATCGCCAGCGATAAGATTATACTCGGCGGGGTAATCGCCACGATACTCTTTCGCTACGGTGGAATCAAATCGAAAGCCACCACTATAATCAAAATTGCCAATGCTGACGACAATTGGTCTGCCGGTTAAATCGTGTGAATATCGGTCGCTCTTGAAGGGCCAACCATGCTTGACCGTCACGAGATCACCGAGGCGAACGGTGCGCCAGTTACTCGCCATAACCTATTCGCCTTAGCGCCGTGCCGATAGCGTCGTCGAGTTGCACTGATTCCGTCTGCTGTGCTCGGAGTAGCGATGTCAAACGCGCCATCTTATCGGTGAACGACTCTCCATCGTCTTCCAATTCCTCGGTACCGACGTATCGCCCAGGTGTGAGCACGTGGCCGTGGTTACGAACTTCGTTAAGCGATGCTGCTTTGCAAAAACCGGGAACATCTGCGTAGCCACCATCTTTCCCGCGCCAGGAATGATAGATTGCGGCGATCTTTGCGATGTCGTCATTGCGGAGAGTCTTGTGCGTTCGATCTGTCATCTCGCCTATTTTCCGGGCATCGATAAACAGAATCTCTCGGCTCCGATCGCGGAACTTATGGTTGCGGCGATCGCGCGCGAGAATCCAAACGCAGACGGGGATTTGGGTTGTGTAAAAGAGCTGTCCGGGCAACGCGATCACGCAGTCGATGAGACCACCGTGCTCGGCTTCGATGAGGTTCTTGCGAATCTCGCCCTCACCGCTCTGGTTTGACGACATCGAACCGTTCGCCATGACGAACGCAGCCACACCTGCGGGCGCGAGGTGATACACGAAATGCTCGATCCACGCATAGTTGGAGTTCCCGGCCGGTGGGACGCCGTATCTCCAGCGTTTGTCCTCGCGCAGGCCTGCGCCGCCCCACTCGCTATCGTTGAACGGTGGATTCGCCAGGATGAAGTCGGCTTTGAGATCGGGATAGGCGTCTCGAAGAAACGAGCCGCCTTCGTTCCAGGTGATGTCGGCCTCGATGCCGCGGATCGCCAGGTTCATCATCGCGAGGCGCCAGGTCGTATGGTTCGATTCCTGGCCGTAGATCGAGACGTCGCCGAGCTTACCTCCGTGTGCGAGAACGAACTCTTCTGATTGCACGAACATGCCGCCGGAGCCGCAGCACGGGTCAAATACCCGCCCCTTGTACGGCTCGATCATTTCGACGAGCAACCGGACCACCGAGCGCGGTGTGTAAAACTCGCCGCCCGCCTTCCCCTCGGCATTGGCGAAGCGGCCAAGGAAGTATTCGTACACCCGACCGATCACGTCGTGCTTGCGCGCCTCCGCGTTGCCGAGGCCGATGCCGTTTACAAGATCGACGATTGCGCCCAGGCGCGTCGAGCCGAGCGACGGCTTTGCATATTCTTTCGGGAGCACGCCGCGTAAGCGTGGATTGTCTTGTTCGATCGCGATCATCGCCTTGTCGACGATCTCGCCGATCTGGGGCGTCTTTGCTTTCGCGGCAATCTGAGACCAGCGCGCGTCGGGCGGTACCCAGTAGACATTGCATGCCGTATATTCGTCGCGATCCTCCGGGTCCGACTCCGGATCACTCGCGAGCTGCGCGTGGAGTTCTTCAAACGCGTCGGAGATGTACTTGAGGAAGATGAGCCCCAGCACGGGATGCTTGTACTCGGAAGCATCCACCGAGCCTCGGAGTGTGTCGGCCGCGGACCACAGGGTCGCCTCGAACCCGAGGTCGCCACCGCCATTCTTAGTTGCCTTAGGCGGCTTTCCGTTGCCTGCGGCGGCTTTATTCTTTCCCCTCGGCATGCCCGGTGACGCCCTCCCAAAACAAAAATTGAAAAGCCGTTAGCTCGAAGGGGGAATACACCACGCGACTGGCCACGGCCTAGCCGTGTGGCGCGACCTCGCGAGATGCCCGTACTAATCCTCACTGCCCGAGGCAATCCGGAGCGTCAGGATCGATCCCGGCCTGCGATCGCGCGCTAATCCTACGAAATGGCGGACCGAGCATCCCTGTTCGTCGCCTCATTTATCAGTCCGGCGCCATCCGACAGGGCGGGATCGGTCGTCGCACCGCACCCACGCTCCAAACGGTCGAGCGTTGCACGCAGTTCCGCTGCGACGCGCGACACGCGCGGGTCGGACACCGTCGCGTACGAGGACGCTAGCGAACGGTAATATCGAATGCTTCCCACCTTGCCCGCGGCGGGGTTGAACCGGCTCCAGAGTTCCTCGCCGACCACCGCGTAGTCGGCGACCATCGAGCGGAGGTTGTGAAGTTTGTCGGCAGCGCTGACGAGGAATACCGAGGCGTCTTTATTCGTCGCCAAATGTCCCAGATATGCACGCTTGCGGGTTGGCCAATCCGCCTTCGCGTCGGGGTCTTCGCTCAGTGAGTCGCTGCATGCCTCGACAATCGATGCGACCCGATCACCGAAGCGCGCGCGAATGTCGTCCAAGCGCTTTTGGCCTCCCTGGTCTTCGGGTGCATCGTGGAGCAGCGCGGCGATCGCCTCGTCCTGATCTCCGCCGTTATCGATCACGATGCTCGCGACGCCGAGCAGATGCCCGACGTAGGGAATCTCCGTCGATTTCCGCTTCTGCGTGCGGTGCGCTTCAGCAGCGTACACCAGGGCCTCGTCGAAGGCATTTCCCAGCCGCTCAGACATTGCAAATCCTCCTCCTTGCGCGTTCTACTCTGTCCACGCGAAGCATCCAGGGAACCAGTCAACTCCAATCAGCGCGTGGCTTTTGGAGCCTTTGAGCCTGCTATTTTGCGTGGCCGACCACCCTTTGTGCCGTTTCGTCGGGCAGCGGCCGCTTTTGCTTTCGACGTCGTTGAGCCGGCGCGTCGAGCCAATTCCGACATCCACTGCTTGCCGCCGTAGACACCGCCGAGGAGTGAGATGATGGTAAAATCTGCATCGAGGTCGGGCCATGAGAGTGCCGTCCCTCGCCTCGCAATCGTTCCTTGCTGCAATTGCTCTACGGATGCGTCTGAAAGGCCTTGCATGAAGCGTCGTGGGATTACGAGCGCGGCGCCGTTGTTCATCTCGACGATGACCGTATCCCCGATACGATCGTAACGGACGCCCGTCGCAAGGGGCTCTACGGCAAGCCTAGCATCACGCCGACGATACGCGGCATCAATTGTGGAGTCCGTGAGTTTCATTTGCTTTCCAGGCATCAGCAGTAACGCTCCCAGAGTTCGGCTCTAGAAAGTCCACGGTCGGCTTCACGTAACGTGACCGAGCTGGCGACGTTGAGCAGAACAACAGCCTCCGGCGCATCGCCGGTTCCCAAGCGCGCGTGAACGTGTCGCGGCTCATGATCGCCGGGAATGACGACCAGGCGCCATGCTCCGGCTTTGATCGACGGCAGCCGGCATAGTATAAACCCATCAGTTGGGTTTTGTCCAGCTGGGTTATATGGTTCCTTTTCGCGGACCAGCGTCATGTCAAAGGAGTTCGTCGGATTCTTCACCCCTCTCGGTTCCCTCGGCCGAATGTTCGACACCGCCGAAGAGCCCACGCGCGCCCAGGTCATCCAAACGGTCCGCCAGCTTTTGATCCCTACCTACACGGAGACCACGTGCGTTTTAACGCCGCCTACTGGATGGTCAACGCCCAGCCTTCCACCGCGGCAGAGGAGATGCAGATTCGCTGGCATCGCGACCTTGCCGCTGGCTTGTAGTGAGGGAAGGATGAGCAAGAAACGCGTGTAGATCTCCGCTGCACCACAACGGCCGGGGCGCAACGTGGCTCTTGCGCAGGCGTTAACACTAGTGTTACCATAGGTGCATGTGGGAAAGATCCGGACCAGTGACGACTTGGAGCTGTACGCGGGCGCGACGCGCACCTTCGAGTGGTTCTGGAACAGCCAAGGTGAAATGCCCGGGCTCGACGCGTTCGAGTTGTTGGACGACGACGGTAAGGCCGCCGTCATCGCGACGCTCGAGCACTGGGGCAATCTTGAGCTTGGCAGGCACGTTTCGACCTCACGAGTCAACGAGGAGCATTCGAATCCCAAGATCCTCGCGCTCAAGGCCGGCGTCCACCGCTTCGCGATGTTTCATGCTGGTAAAAATGTCTGGATAATCTGTGGCTACTACAAAAAGCGAAAAGCAAAGCTCGACAACCTCGGGAAGACCGCTATCCAAAAGACAATCGCGGAGAAGCACGAGTACGAAGAGCGCATCAAGCGTGCGGAATACTATGAACGCGATTGAAGCCGGGAAAGTACGGCAGAAGAAGAGCAAGCCAAACCTTTCAATGCGCCTTCGCGAGAGTCCGGAGATGGCTCGCAGAATCGACGCTTACGTCGATGAATTGCGGCTCGAACAGCAGTTTCTCGATGCCATGCGCCTCAAGCACGTTACGGCAGCGGAACTTGCGCGTCGCACGAAACGGAAGCCCGCCTCGATTTCTCGTGACCTCGCGGGAGGGTTGAGCACGGCGAAACTCGGGCGAGTTCGAGAGATGGCGAACGCCTTCGGGTACGATATTGTGGCAGTCCTTGTGCCCCGGGACCCTGCGGAGAGGCACAAGACTCTAGCGCGCGTTTCAAAGCAACTCCGCCGCCGAGGACCGTTAGACAACCGGTAGCGCTGAGCTGCAGCAACACTTTACAAGATCGACGATTGCGCCAAGGCGCGCCCAGCCGAGCGACGGCTGCGGCCTAGCCGCGCCGGCCTATGTGGGGGCGACCTTACGAGGGCGTCCGAACACGCGGCTCGGCTCAAAGCTCACGCGCGCCCGCCGAAGCATTTTGAGCGCTGAGGAGCTCCCCGTTGTGGCGTCAGAGGTGGCCCCGGGTAGTCGGACGAGGGCTTAAGTGGTGACTCCGCTCCACCGAAGGCGAAAGAACCTTCAGAATAGGAGCAGAT
>DATJTD010000124.1:0-14890 GCA_035503775.1 Candidatus Acidiferrales bacterium | reverse complement strand
GAACTACACGCGCAAGCACTGGGGCGTCGACGCGCGCGAACTCGACGCCAGCGTCTGCGGTCGCATTCCGGTACGCACCGATCGCGACGACCGGTACTTTTCGGACTGGTTTCAAGCGATGCCGCGCGACGGATATGCCGCGCTCTTTTCCCGGATGCTCACGCACCCGAATATCGATCTCGCGCTCGGCACCCGCTTTGCCGAGGTCGCCGATCGCGTGCGCTTCGATCACACGATCTACACGGGGCCGATCGACGAGTACTTCGAGTACTGCTTTGGTGCGCTTCCATATCGCTCGGTCGCCTTCGAATTCGAGACCTTCGACGTCGAACGCTACCAGCCGGTCGCGGTCGTCAACTATCCGGGGGACGAACCATACACGCGCGTGACGGAGTTCAAACACCTGACCGGGCAGGTGCACCCGCGCACGACGATCGCGCGCGAGTCTCCGTGTGCGAACGGAGCTCCGTTCTACCCGATCCCCCATCCGGAAAACCGGGCACTGTACCGGAAGTACGCAGCAAAAGCCGCGACCGAAACAAACGTGACGTTCGTCGGGCGGCTGGCAGAATACCGGTACTACAACATGGATCAAGTCGTTGCGTCGGCGCTCGAGACGTTTGCCGAGCTAGCTGCGCAACGCGTGGCGTAAGTGGTCTGCGCCCAAGGCCTCCTTGCCCTGAGCGCAGACCGAGAGGCAGGTTGTTTAGCTGAGGTACGCGGCGGCGTTGCTCAGCGTGTTGCTGGCCTTCTTGCCGAGGACCTGAAGCGCGGCGATCGCGCAGATAGAGACGAGAGCGATGATCAGCGCGTACTCGACAAGGCCCTGACCTTCGTCGTTGCTGAGCATGGCGATGAGATTCTTGAGCACGGGGTTCTCCTCTAAACTGGAAGGGGGACCAAGGGTGGGCGAGTGACAAAAGCTGCTGAAGTAAGCCGCTTATTTTCTCTATCGACGCCGTTATTGTTAAGTATTACGTCTCACGTATCTGTATAGAAAAGTTAACGCTCTCCGAGCGCTACCACGCGTAGCTCTCGATTGCTTCCCACTGAGGCGCGAGCGTGCCTTTCCAATCAAAGAAAGTCACGCCGCAAGCGCCGAGTGCCTTCGCCTCGGCGAGGCTGGCGGCAATCTCGTCAGGAGGCGGCCCGCTTCGTCCTCCGTCCGCGGCGGTCTGACCGCCCAGGTTGATTGGGATCGGGCGCCCCGCCTCGGCCTGCGCTGCGGCGTAGGAGGCGTCGAAGATCGCCCGCACCGCCGCAGGGGTCGTTGCCGACGGGGCGAGCATGCCCCAGTAGGCCATCGGCTGGAGGACGGTGGCCGCGGCGGCGATGGCGTCGTACGGGTAGTCTTTGCGCGTGAGGTGCTCGAGCGAGGGATCTTCCACGGTGGCAATTAGCGGGTACCGCGTTCCCAGGGCCGCCCGCAGCAGTCGCAGGTAATCGGTGAGGGCGGCGTACCCACGCGCACCCTCCCCGAGAAACTCATCGCCCCGTTCGAGATCGACGGCGACTCCGGCGAGGCGCGTCCCGTGCGCGGTCGTGTAATAGGCCGTCTTCACGCCCAGCGCGAGATCGTCGAAAGAGGCGGCGCGCGGGACCGTCCAGCCGACGATCGCGATGCCATGCGCGGCGGCGAGGTCGATCAGTGCGTCGATCGTCGGGCGCGCCTGCGGCGTCACCTCCCAGTACTCGCCGTACGCCATGCGCAGCTCGATGAAACGTAGTCCGGCGCGCACCGCCTGCGCGACGATCGCCTGCGGATCGAGTTTGGTGTAGGCATCGTCGTCGCGTTCACGCGGTGAAAACGAAAGCCACATCCCCTTCCCGCTCATCGTCACCTCTGGCGCATTCACTTCGAATGGAACCTGCACGTCAAACGCACGCGACGCTCCACCGGGGGAGACGACCGTGTAGTGGTAGCGATTCCCCGGCACCACGGTAACGTCGCGATAGGTCGATGACGGGGCGGCGACGAGGCCAACGACGCGACTCCCGTCGCGGCCGGTACGGCGAATGACGACCGTCCCACGTTGGATGCGGGGGAACCAGCCGAGTTGGACCAGGTGCGGTCCAAGTGCAGCCGCCACGACGTGCGCGACGCGCCACCGGCGCGGAGAGGTCCCGGCATCAGCGCGCAATGCGCCGAGCTCTTCATCGGCGACGGCGCTGATCCGTATCGGATCGTCCGTATAGGTTGAGACGATTGCGCTCGGGCCGCCAAAGCGCAGACGTGTTTGCCACTGCACCTCGCCCGACGTCGCACTGAACTCGACGTCGCCTCCGTTCAAGAGGCTCGTCGGCTTGCCGCGCGCATCGCGAAACCGCGTGCGGACCAGCCAGCGCCCCGCACCGTCGGGGCTCACGCCGAGCGGCTGCGTCTGCAACCAGAGGCTTGTGGCCGGAGCGCTCGACCAGAGAACTGCCGGGGTCGCGGTCGGCCCGGGCGCCGGTGTCGCGATCACGAGGGCAGCGACGAGCACGGCGAGCACGGCTTTTAGTCCCTGACGAAGCGCGAGAGGACGCGTGCGCGCAGCGCCGAGATCGCCCCGTCGTCTCCAAGCGCGTCGTCGATGAGAAAGGAAAACGTCACCGCCCCGTGATGCATCGTCGCGATGTATCCCGAGAGGTTGGTGACGTTGAGCATCCCGCCGGTCTTCGCAAAAATCCGTCCACTTGCCGCGGAGTTCGCAAAAGCATCCTTGAGCGTGCCGCGAACCCCCGCGACGGGAAGGGCGTTGAGGACGACGTCGCGGTCGGACGAATTCCAATCGTACTGCAGCACGTCGACCAGCGCGCGCGGCGTGAGCTGATCGTACCGCGAGAGCCCCGAGCCGTCGACCAGCGCGACCGTGCGTGTATCCACGCCCGCCTCACGCAAGAACTCCATCTCGAGATCGAGGCCACCTGCGTCGGTACCGGGGACGCCCGTGCGCGCGATCCCCAAGAGTTTGAGCAGCGCCTCGCCGACGAGGTTGTCGCTGGGATACCAGAAGTCGGCGAGCAAGAGCCGCAGCGGCTCCGAATCGTGCTGCCATAGGACGACGCCATTCGCCGGCGCGAGCCCCGGCGCGGTACCGCGTTCGACCACGACGCCCCGTCCGGCCAGCGCGTCGCGCAGGACGTCGGCCGCAAACGCCGGCGGGTCGGGCACCGCGCCGGCAAAGTGGTCGGGCGCTGCTCCCAGCGGAATGACGCCGCTCAGGAGGAGGCTACCGTCGGCTTCGCGCGTGAGGGCGACGGTGTCTCTGGCACCCTGCGCCCCGGTGGTGACGGAGTTGCGGACGGTGTACGCACCCGACACCGGCGCCGCGACGATCGACGCAGGTGTGCCCGGATAGTTCGCTGCGTAGACCGTCAGTTGCACCGCGTTGTCTTCGAGCGAGAGCGCGCTGATCGGCGCGCCGTAGTCGTAGGCGAGATCGTCCCACGCCCAGCCCGGGCCGTAGCTCTGGTCGTCGAAGTAGGATGCGTCGGTCACGATACCACCGCGAATGTCGCGTACCCCTTGGGCAGCGAGCGACGCCGCCGCCGCATCGAGATCGCTTGCGCTCAGCAAGGGATCCCCGCCGCCGCGCAGCACCAGGTCGCCGTCGACCACACCGCTTTGGATCGGAGCGGTTGCAAAGAGCGTCGTGCGCAAGCGAAAGTCGCCGCCGAGACGCGCGAGCGCCGTCGAGCCGGTAACGAGTTTGACGTTCGAAGCGGGGGTAAAGTCGTCGTCTACGTTGCGCGCGTAGAGCACGGCTCCGCTACGCGAGTCGACGGCATAGAGCCCGACGTGCGCGCCGCGCAACGCCGGCTCGCCGGCGAGCATCCCGTCGATGTCGCTCGCGAGGCGTGCGATATCGGACGGACTCCACGCGGCTCCGGAGACGCCCGGCTTGGGAAGCGTCCCCGTCGAAGACATATCCGCCGCGTGCGTCTGCGCGGCGACCAGGCAGAACGCGCAGACTCCAAAGACCACCCGTGTTGCTGCCCGCATCACGAGGCGAGACCTCGCTCAGCCATGCGGCGCGCGATAAAGGCGGCCACCTCGCTGGGCCGCGTCCCACGGCCAAAACCGGCGTCGTAGCCGAGTTCTGCTGCCAGCAGACTGGTGACGCGCGGGCCCCCGCAGATGAGGATCACGCGTTCGCGCAACCCCTGCGCCTCGAGCAATTCGCCAAGAGCGGTGAAGTTGGCGATATCGCTTCCCTTTTGGGTGACGACTTGTGAGGCCAAAAGTGCATCGATCTCTCGTTCTTGCGTGAAGCGCACCAGTTCCTCGACGGCGACCTGGCTTCCGAGATTGTAGGTCTCGAACATCTTGTAACGTTCGAGGCCGTAGTTTCCACGGTAGCCTTTCATGCTGAGAATCGCGTCGATACCCACGGTATGTGCATCGGTTCCGATGCAGGCCCCGGCCACCCGGATCTTGCGCCCGACCCGGTCGCGCACCAGCGCGTCGATCTCCTCCATCGAGAGATTTTCGCGTTCCACCGGAGCGTGGACGTGCTCCATCTCGACGCCCACCGGCGTGCGCGCATAGATCACGAAGAACGAGAACCCGCGAGCGATCGCGCGCCCTTCGACGACCGCCACGTCGGTGAATCCCATCTTTGCAACCAGCCGGCGTGCGGCTTCGTCGGCCGCCTCGCTCCACTCCACGGGCAGCGAGAACGAGAGCTGCACGGCACCGTCGTCGCGCGTATCGCCATACGGACGAAGGATCACGGCCTGACCTCCGCCTGCGGCGCGAGCGCCTCTTCGAACGGATTCCAATAGTCCTGCGCCCGTGCGAAGACGCCCTCGAATCCGCGGCCGCCCGAGCGCGTGCGCCGCACATCGGCAAAGACGCCGCCTTCGATCGCGGCCATCAAGCCGCTCTCTTCGATGCGGGCGAGCAAATCGTGGGTCGCGTGCAGGACCGCTGCGGCGCGGCTCTCGACGATGCCGCCCGGCTTGAACGAGATCTCGTCGCCGAGGTGGCGTGCGGCCCCCATGACGTAGCGCGCGTTTTCGAGCGAGAGTGCCCGGTCGGCGAGAAAGGGCGTATGAATCGCTTCGGTGAGCATCCCGCAGAGGTGAATCCTCTGCCCGGTCATGACCGAGGTGAGGTTGAACAGCGCGTCGATCAGATGACCGCGGAAGATATCTCCGGTCATGTGCTTGGTCGGGGGCATGTACTTGAGCGGGGCCTTCGGAAAGATTTGGCGCGCGAGCTGCGCCTGAGCAACTTGATAGAGAAACGAATCCTCGCGATCGGGGTCGATCTCGTACGCATCCCCGAGGCCGATCTGTTCGTCGGGCAGCCCCGCGCGATGGGCGAAGGCTTCATTGATGAATTGCGAAGCCAGCACCGCGGGCGCCTGCTCGACGGCATCGGCGGTGGTCAGGTAGTTGTCTTCGCCGGTGTTGATCACGATGCCGGCGGCCGCGCAGAGCATGCGGCTGAAGTGCTGATCGACGAACGTGCGTTGCATGTTGATGTCGCGAAAGAGAATGCCGTACATCGAGTCGTTGAGCAGCATGTCGAGGCGCTCGAGCGCACCGAGCGCGGCGATCTCCGGCATGCAGAGGCCGCTCGCATAATTGGTCAGCATCACGTAGCGCCCGAGCCGTTCGGAGACCTCGTCGAGCGCCTCGCGCATGATCGCAAAGTTCGCCTGCGTCGCATAGGTGCCGCCGAACCCCTCGGTCGTTGCTCCTTCGGGGACGAAGTCGAGCAGAGACTGCGCCGTGGACCGAATGACGGCGATGATCTGCGCTCCCGCTTCCGCCGCCGCGACGGCGGCGACGCGGTCTTCAAAGATGTTTCCGCTCGCGACGATCACGTAGAGCAGCGGCGGCGGCGCCTGCGGCAAGCGGTGCAGGTAGCGGGCCCGCTCCGCGCGGGCGTCGCTCAGCCGCATCAATGCCGCGTCGATGAAGGGGCGTAAGGCAGCACGAACGGCGGAGCGCGGCGTCTCCCGGTGCACGCGCAGGTCGAGCTCGCCCGTAAGCGCCCGCCCCGCCAGCTGCGCCGGCGTCTCCCCGGTCTCGGCGACCGCCGCGCCGATCACGTGCGCCACTCCGCGTGCCCGCACCGCTGGATCGAGCGAACCGACCAAGATGTTGGGCAACGGCACGCCGTCGGGCCCGGCACCGTTGATGCCGAGAAGCCGCGCGACGGCCCGTTCCACCGAGACGGTCGAGTGCGCAGCAACGAAGGTACCGACCGGCGCGACGATCCGGCGGGCACGCGCACGCGCTTGCGCGACGAGCGAATGGTCGATCTGAAGCTCCATGCCGCTCTCTTCGACAGCGGCTGTAACTTTCGGGAACGCCCCGGGTAGGCAGCGTGCAAGAACGAACAGAGGAGGAATGACGATCGAAGGGCAGACCGACGAGTCGTTGGTCCGGCTCGTGCTAGCCGGCGACCGCGAGCGGTTCGCCGAGCTCGTCGATCGTTACAAGCGGGGGATTACGAGCTTCATCGGCGCAAGCGTGCGCAGCCAAACCGACGTCGCGGATCTCACGCAGGAGACGTTTTTGCGCGCCTATGCGCATCTCCACACCTTCAATCCGAGCCTGGGCAAATTCTCGACGTGGGTCTATCACATCGCGCGCAATGTGGTACGAACGCATCTGGGCAAATCGCTGCGCCGCCCGGTGACCCAAGAACTCGGCGAAGACCGCACGCTCGAAAATGTGCTGCCCGACGAGTCACGTGAGGCCGACCCAACCGGCGGGGTCCTGCGCCGCGAGGCGGAGGCGGAAGTCCGTGCGGCACTCGCCGAACTCCCCGAACGCACGCGCACCGTGCTCTCGCTGCGCTACTACAACAACATGGAGTATCAGACGATCGCGCAGACGATGGGCCTCTCTCTGGGGAACGTGAAAACCCTCATCCACCGCGGCAAGATCGCGCTGACGCAGAAGATGCGCGAACGTGAAGAAGCTGCGCTCGGCAAGATCGCTCGAGCAAAACCCGACGTGCAGGGAGCCAAACGTGCGCTGCTCGTCCTGTAACGCGCTGCTCGTCGGCTACATAGAAGAGACGCTCACCGCGCACGAGACGGCGCGGGTGCGCGCCCACCTCGAAGCCTGCCCGATCTGCCGGCACATCCTCGAGGAGCTGCGCGTCGTCGACGCCTTCTTGCTCACCGTGCATCCGCCGGAACCTGCGGAAAACCTGACGTTCCGGGTGATGGCGGAGGTTCGCTCGCTGCCCGCACATCGCGCCCGGCATGCATCTTTCCTCTCCGTCGGCGCGACGTACCTCGTCTTTGCGTGGTGTCTCCTCTTCGCGTGGTTCCGCTTCGGGGGCGTCGTCGCGCACGCGTCGCTGGCGCTGCTGCAAACGGTCGCACTGCAATACCTCTCGGCCGCCAAACCGCTCATGAACGCGACGGCGCATCTCTTCGGTCACCAGACGATTGGAGTGACGGCCGCCATGCTCTGCGTCTTGGCGCTCGATATCGTCGCCGCAGCGGCCTTGGTCGCTTCGTACGTCTTCGTGCTGCCGCGCCTTGCGGCTCACGTCGCCCGCTCCGAGGTGCCTTCGTGAACGCCGACCGGCTGCGCCCCTCCCTCGCCGTCGCCTTCGTCACGATGCTTTTGGTTGTCGCCAGCGCCTCGATCGCGCAGGCTCGCACCTACAGTCACTCGACGTCGGTCTTCTTCGGTAACCTCACGCTCGGACCTGACGACGAAGTCGACGGCGACCTGAACGTGATCTTCGGCAGCGCGACCTGCGACGGCGCCGTGATCCATGGCGATGTCAGCACGATCGGCGGGACGTTCACCGAGCTCGACGGCTGCCAAGTCGACGGGGAGGTCGTGAACCTCTTGCAGGGCGATTCGGTGCAAGCATACGTCCCGTGGCTCCCGAGCGTCTCGACGCCACGCGACTTCTTCAACGAGAATGCGCGCCTCTGGTACCACCTCGCCTACGGCGTCATCGTGCTCGTCGTCTTCTTGCTCTTCCCGGTGCGGGTGCGCGTCGCACTCGAGCGGGTGGAACGCCATCCCGGGCTTTCGGCCGCCGTTGGGGCACTCGCGATGGTCGCCGTGGCGCCGCTCGCCCTCCTGCTCGTCATCAGCGTCATTGGGATTCCGCTGGTGGTGCTGGAGGCAGCAGCGCTGTTGGCGGGGATATGGATCGGGCAAGCGGCCGTCGCAATTCTCGTGGGACGCCGTCTGTTCGAACTCGTACGCCCGTATGCGACGCCGTCGCCGCTCGCGGCGCTGGTCTTGGGCCTGGTCATCGTGAGTGCTGCCGAGATCGTCCCCGTCGCCGGATGGGCGGTGACGGCGACGGTGTGGCTGGTCGGCCTCGGAGCGGCGATCCTCGCCTTCGTGCGCGAGTCCACATTTGGGCCGTTCATCTCAACGAGGCCGGGCCCCGGCCCGCAGCCGCCCGTCGGCGGCCCACCGATGAAGACGGCATGAGTTCGGCCAGGCGCAGTGCGGGTACGCACGTAAGTGCAGGGCGTCGATACGCCGTTGCGTCATCGCGCCTAGGGGAGAAGCACCGTGAGCCTCGTCGTCGTTGGTATCGCAGCCGATACCCAGACCGTCCACAAACTCGAAGAGCAACTCGAAACCGCCGGCTTACCGCTCGAGTCGATCGACGTCATCACGCCTGACGACTTCGAGGAAACGCCCATCCTGGTGCGCGCCGACGACGCTCCGCTTCTCGGCGACCCTGGGACGAGCGTTCCGGGTCTCTCGTCGGCGTCGCCGGTGGAGACGTCGGCCGACGAGGGCCTCAGTGAACGGCTCGCCGACTTCGACATCCCCGATTCCGAGGCCGACAGCTATGCCGAGGCGTTGCGCCGCGGTCGCAGCATCGTCGCCTATTTCGCCAAGCCCGAGACGCTCACCAAAGCCCAAGAGATCTTTCGCGAGGCTTCCGTCGCCAACGTCCGCGTGTATTGAGCCTGCACTAGGAGCCGGCTACCCCCACAGCGGCGTTTTTCGCGCGAAACCAGGCGATCGTTCGGCGTAGACCTTCGCGAACATCGATCTGGGGCGCCCAGCCCAACATCTCCTTGGCCCGCGCGATGTCCGGGCAGCGCCGGGTCGGATCGTCTTTGGGAAGCGCATCCGAGCGTACGCGCAGTTCGGTCCCGGCGAGTTCGCAAACAATGCGTGCGAACTCCAAGATGGTGAACTCGTTGGGGTTCCCAATGTTCAAGACCAGTCCGGGGGCGTGTTCCAGGCGCGCGAAACGAACGATGCCGTCGACGAGATCGTCGACATAGCAGAACGAACGTGTCTGCGAACCGTCTCCGTAAAGTGTCAGGTCCTCACCGCGAATAGCCTGCATCACGAAGTTCGGCACGACGCGGCCATCGTCGGCGCGCATGCGGGGGCCGTAGGTATTGAAGATGCGCACGAGCCGTCCATCTAAGCCTGACGCGCGCACGTGGGTTGTGACCACGGCCTCGCCGTAGCGTTTCCCCTCGTCGTAGCAGGCCCGCGGCCCGGTCGTGTTCACATTGCCCCAATAGCTCTCCCGTTGGGGATGCTGCAGCGGATCACCGTAAATCTCAGAGGTTGAGGCGAAGAGGAGCGCTGCTCGCCAATGCAGAGCCGCTGCGGCACAGTACTCCGTTCCGCGGCTGTTGACGGCTAGCGTATCAAAGGGACGTTTTGCATAGTCGATGGGGCTGGCCGGAGAGGCGAAATGCAGCACGATGCGTGGGCGAAAGCCGAGCCCGTCGCAGAACGCAGTGATTTTTTCTCCTTCGGAGGAGACGTCGGCCTCGAGATAACGGAAGTTGGGGTGATTCGCAAGCGAGGCGAGGTTTTCACGATCGCCGGTGATGAGGTTGTCGACGCCGACGACCTGCGATCCGTCGCGGATGAGCCGCTCGGCGATGTGCGAGCCGACAAATCCAGCGGCACCGGTCAACAGAACGTTCATTTTGCGGCCGCCGAGACCGAATCTACGCCGAAAGCGCCCACGCGCCGGCCCACACCGAGGTAGCGGAAACCGTGCGATTCCATACTCAGTGGATCGAAGACATTCCGGGCATCGTAGAAGACGTTCCCGCGCATCGTCTCCCTGAGCTTCGTGAAATCGAGCGATTGATAGGAACTCCACTCCGTCGCCACTACCACAGCGTCGGCGTCACGAGCCGTGTCATAGGCATCATCGCCGTAGTAAACGGTTCCGGCGAGCTCGCTGCGCGCGTTCACGGTCCCTTCGGGATCGTGCACGCGAACGATTGCACCGGCACTGAGCAGTTCGCGAACGAGGGCAATCGCTGGCGATTCACGGACATCGTCTGTCTCTGGTTTGAATGCGAGACCTAAGACGGCGATGGTTTGCCCGTGCAGGCCCTCGGGAACCGTGAGCTTCAGACTTCGAACGCAAGCGGCCACCTGCGCCGAGTTGACCGCTAACACGGAGCTAAGGAGGCGCGGCGCGACCCCCGAGCTTTCGCCGATACGAACCAGGGCGCGGACGTCCTTGGGAAAGCAGGAGCCGCCAAAACCAAGGCCCGCGTTGAAGAATGCGGTTCCGATCCGTTTGTCGAGTCCCGCGCCCAGCGCCACTTCTTTGACATCGGCACCGACGCTCTGACAGATATTGGCGATCTCGTTGACAAACGAAATCTTCGTCGCCAAAAAGGCGTTGGCCGTATACTTGATCATCTCGGCGGTGCGCACGTCGGTCACGAAGATGCGAGCGTTGAGCGGGGCATAAAGGTCGGAGAGCAGGCGCACGGTGTCGTCGCTGGACGCGCCGATGACCACGCGATCCGGATGCATGAAATCCGAGATGGCCGAACCTTCGCGCAGAAATTCGGGATTCGAGGCGACTGAGATGCGGTGGGGTCCGCCGCAGTGCTGCCGTATGAGCCGCGCCACCAGGTCTGCGGTCTCGACTGGCACAGTCGACTTGTTGACCACCACCAAATCGTTGGAGGCCTCTTTCGCGATTTCGACCGCTGCCTCTCGCACATAGCGCAGATCGGCTCGGCCTTCTGGATCGGAGGGCGTCCCGACGGCGATGAAGGCCACGGAGCGACCGCGAATCCCCCGTGCTAGATCACTCGTGAAGTGCAGGCGACCGTCGGCCGCATTCCGACGCACGAGATCCTCCAAGCCCGGCTCGAAAAAGGGGATGCTGCCGCCCTCGAGCGCTCGGATCTTCTCGGGGCTCTTTTCGATGCAGACGACATCGTAACCAAGCTCGGCGAAGCATGCCGCGGTGACCAGGCCGACGTAGCCCGCACCGATGATTGCTATTTTGTAGGAGATTGCGTCTCTGGTGATCATGCGCGGAGCGGTTTCTCATCTATTAGACTTAATCCCGCGTCGCTAGGCCGTTGTGCTCATATGGGCCCATGTCGGGGTGCGGAGCTGGCCAAGCGTCCCCTTTGACCCGAAAGCCCACACCACACGGCGAAATCGCCGCCCGTCGTCGACATCGAGTTGGTCTCGCGCGGAGCCTGCAAGCTTGTCCGAACCGGTCCGCGAAGAGAATGGAGATGGGGAAGATACGCCTACGAAATACAGAGTGCAGAGAAGCCATCGGCACACTCCTGCTTCTGCTCATCCTTACCGGGTGTGCACACCGCGACCGGCTCTCGGCTTTCGATTACTCACATCGCCCGGCAGGCTATAACTGGACGCCGAGATCTGCGGCTCTCAGCAATGATATCGTCTATTATGGCGTCGATCCTCGGACCCATTGGACGGTGTATGTGGGCCCCGACGGCCTCTACTATACGTTTCCGCATTCGGGTGACATCGCTCCGAGTGACTTCGATTCATATTGGAATCCCCACGATGCCACGGCTCCCTGAGTTGGTGCTTGGCCGGCGCGAGCCCCGGTATCGGAGCGCGATCGCCGTCCCCAAGAGGGCAAGAAGCCAAAGGCACCCGAGCGCAAGGCCAAGCCGGTAAGGGAGCCGGGTCTTGAAGTAGACACTGAACGGCCGCGATCGTTGCGATGTGAGCCATACGTTGAACCCCTCGGCGCTCTCCAGGTGGGAACGCGAATCGTCTATTGTCCAGAGCGGATCGTACGTTTCGGTGAGTTCGACGATTCTGCGCCTATCGGCCTTGACCGCGAGATCGTCCGCGCCCCTTTCGTGAGATTGCAACGGGTCCGCGTGCGGGACATCGAATCCCTGAGGCGCGATCAGGAAATTGGCCGACGCAAAGTTCGATACCCGCGCACGAAGCGTCAGTGTCGCTGATGCTGCTTCATTTTCTCCCAAGGTCGCCGGTTGTGCGTACACGTAGAGCAGCGTGGAATCGACATCGTTCATCGGCACGAACCGCAGCGTATACGAACGCGTCACTTCGGTCGAGTCGAGCGTCGTCTCGGCAATTGCTTGCCCGGCAGCTGGGTCCCAAACAACAACTCTGAGGCTTCCCTCCGGGCAAACGTAGGTCCCGGCGATCTCGTACGAATCACCAGCCTGCAGGCTGCCAAAGGGCGTATTTATGGAACCGATGTGGCTCGCTACGCTCATCGAGACCACCGTTTGATAGCCTTCACGTAGTACCGTGCGCGTACCCGAAAATATCCCGGGCGCTCCGCTGGCGGCGTCGCCGACATCAGACCAATTGCGTAGCTGAATCGGCGCGGATTCGGTCGCACTGACCCCGACGCTTGCCGTGAGGGAAGCCGATCTCGACGCGTCGCCTGTTGCCGCAGGGATCGCGTCGATCAGCAACTCTAAGCGCTGTACGCCCTTCGATACCGCTACACTGAACGAAAACGGGCGCCTGCTACTCGTCTTCGAGAGAAGCAGCCCACCGAACGACTGCGCCCGAGCCGGATCCCAGAAACGGAATCGCGCTTCACCCACGGGAGAGACGTAGGTTCCCTCCACCCGATAGATGTTGCCGGATCGAAGCGGTAACTCGGCGCGTAGCTCCGCAGGCGCGTCAGCGGTATCCAACCTGACCTCGGACTGAAATCCATGCACGCTGACGCTGCCGCGCGCGAACGGGTTGTCCGGTGCCGGGCTTGCGCCCTGGTTGCTCGTAGCGTCGTCGGCCGTTGTCGGCATCGGAACAGACCACCCTCGCGGTGCAAGAGGCTCCCAGGCCTCCACGAAGTCGAGCGTGTGGTATCCCTCACGCGGCATTCGATCCGAAAGTGGAATCTGCTGAAGCGATAGCGTCTGGGAGGCGAGTAGAGATTCCATATTGGGCGTAAAGACCTGGAGCAACGGGTTCTCACCGTCGAAGAGGACGCGCGTCGGTACGGTTTGCACCTGAGTTGCGCCCAGATACACCAGGTCGCCTGCAGCGCATGGGAACGGAGGTGTATCCGTCGACACGTTGAGCGGTGGCGGCGGTGAGCCGTCGATCATCACCCGAAAGTCGGCTAGATGTATCTCGCGCAGACGAATGACACAACTCGAACCATCGTCGATGAGCGCCGCACTCGCGGAGAAGCGAACGTCCTTTCCGGCGGCCGACGCAGTGAGAAGCAACGGCTGTCGTGAGGCAGGAACGTTGAAAGGCTGGCGTCCTGGTAACGTAACGTCTGCGAGTACGGTCGCCGTAGGGAGCTTCGTCAATTGGGAATACCGCCACGCTGCATGCCGCGCAGCCGGTGCGTCGAGCATCAAAATGCGCCCGACGGCATTGAGCCCATCGATATTGGTTATCGTTAACGCGTGATCCGCGCTCTCACCGATTTCACCGCAATCCAGCCAATCGAAGAATCCCAGCGAATCGATCCTGGTATTGAGCACGTGATCGGTCCCACCACACCGAACGACGATCCTGCCGCCGCTCGACGAAGCGAAGTACTGCACATAAAGATGCCGTGGCCCCGGCGGCACGGGTACCGTGAACTCTACATCCGCGGCGTCCGTGACCGCGGGACTCGACGCTCCGAGCATACGGGGAGTGAGCCACCAATTGGCGCTCGGAATCAAACTGACCCACTCTCTGTGAAAATCGGCCGATTTCACACCGACGAATTGCCCCGCATCCATCTCGTCTCCATTTTTCGCGTCATCCGGCCCAATGGCCAGGTCCGGCTGGAGAGCTGCACGCACGTACGCACCGGCGTCGTTGCGGAGGGAATCATCCGACAGCAGCTCCTGCTGAAGGTATATCCCATCGGTCGTCGCGTGAGAGACCGCGGCGACGTCGGCCAGCGAACCATCGAGAGCGACGACGCGATCGGCACCCGCGATCGGATCTCCGCCGTCGGTAGGAAAGATCGTCAGCCCCGGTTCGATGGTCTGCGGAACGACACTTCTCGCCAAGTGCTCAATCATCGACGGTGGCTGAAAAGTGTCAAAGAGCCACTGGTCACGATATGAGTTTACGTAGCGTGCGAATTGCGAGACGAGGCTCGTTTGTACGACGACGTTTGCTACTCGACCCATCCGGAAATATTCCAATATGTCGTTCGACGTCGGTTCGCGACTGGTTATCCGATCCAGCAGAGCTGCCATATACGGCCCAGTGTGCGTTTCGGTGACGAAGGCTGGAGACAATACCTGCGTGGCCGAAATGTTCGACCCACCGGGCATCGGGCTGCGTTCGTCACCAACAGGGCCGAACGGCACGACGAAATCGCGTTCGAGCGGATCGACGACGGCAGGAACCGGATTCGGTCCGGCGAGCGGCACGAGTTGCCCAGCGAAGTTCCCGCCCCAAAACGGCCACGCAAAATAAACCACGAAGGCTGCGACCGGCAGATACGGCCAAGGCTTCCCCGGCCAACGCTCGCAAAACCAGCGGATCAGGGGATAGGCTAGAATAGCCATTGCCAAGACATTCAAGGCAAAAATGTGGTTTAAATTACGCACTAACGCGAGAACGGCAAATTTGTCAAACGCAACGCTGACGGCGCCCCCAAGGCCGATCGTGTCCGCTCCCAGGACCACGACGCAGAACAGCAGCATCACGGCGAACGATTTTGCGATTCGAT
>DATJTD010000123.1:0-7460 GCA_035503775.1 Candidatus Acidiferrales bacterium | reverse complement strand
ACTTGCTTCTCGCTACGAGCCTGGCGCTGGTTGGAATCGGCGCGCAGCTTTGGCCCGTCTCGTTTACCACACCGTGGACGTGGACGACGATCCTCACGTATGTGGCAAGCTGTTTCGCGCCGCTAGCGATCGGTGCTTGGGCTACCTTCGCGAGCACCTACGCGCGACCGCTCGGTCCCGCGCGCCGCGTCGCGTTGGCCGCATGTTGGGTCCTGGTTGCGATCGACGTACTCGCCGGCGTCGGGATTCCGGATATAACGCTCGGCCTTCTTCCCATCGTCGGCACGGTTACGATGTGGTTCGACCCGACTCGCTTCTTCGGGATGCTTTGGGGCTTGCCCAATTACGGTGCCTTCGCTGCGGCACTCGCGTGCAGCGCCCTCGCGGTCGCTGCGTCGAGCGGCGTAGAGCGTCAGCGCGCGTGGTGGTCGCTCGCTCCGCTTTCGCTGATGTTCGTGGTCGAGCAGCTCGATATCTACGCTTTCGGGTCGCTCTCCTACTCGGCGGCGCTCGTCATCGGATTCTTGGGAGCCTTCGTCCTCATCGTTGCTACGCTTGCCTTAACGTACGCCGCCCTGAACCGCCGGTTGATCGACATCGGGTTCGTGCTGAACCGGACCGTGGTCTTCGCCACGATCTCGGCGATCGTGGTGGCTGCCTTCGTTCTGGTCGAATGGGCCGCAAGCGAGTGGTTTGCCGGGACCAATCCGCGTGCCAGCACGGCAATCAGTATGGCCGTCGCTCTGATACTGGGGGTTTCGCTACGATACATTCACCGTTTCGCCGATCGCTTCGTAGACAACGTCTTCTTCCGTAAGCGGCACGACGACGAAGAAGCGTTGCGGCGATTTGCGCACGAAGCCGCTTTCGTACGCGATCCCGCGAAATTGCTCGAGCGCGCGGCAATCGTGGTTCGCGATCATGCCGGAACCGACGCAGCATCGATCCTGGTACGAAGCGGCGCCGCTTTCAACCTGGCCAACGGCGGCGACGACGCGAACGCAATCGTCGACGCCGACGATCCAGCTATCGTGCAATTGAGCACCTGGAAGACGCCCGTGGATTTGCACGCAATTCGCTACACGAAGCTTAGCGGAGAACTGGCGTTTCCGATGGTGGTTCGCGGTGAGCTCGTCGGGGTGCTGCTATGCGGAGCGAAGCGTACGGGTGAAGCCTACGCTCCGGACGAGACTCGAGCGTTGCTCGAGGTAGCCCAGGGAGTGGGCACGGCGCTTGCGACGGGCCGCACCGACGAAATCGCGACGATCGTCGACACGCAGATGAAAATCGTCCAGAAGCTCGACGTCATCGCCGGCAAGCTCAGCTAAACGCGCCGCCGCTACGATTCCGCCGGCTCCCACAACTCGATTGGATTGCCTTCGGGATCCCGGAGCCGAGCAAACCGCCCATTCGGGTACGCTTCGGCGACGACGTCGACGTCGATGCCGGCAGATCGTCTCCTTTCGACGGTGCGGTCTGTGCGATTGCTCGCCGCTCGGACGGTCGCCCGTTAACTATCGGGCAGCTCGGCGACGCCAAGCTGATTGCGAGCCGTCAGGGCGTCGTGCACCGCTCGAAGCTCGGCGACGATCTCCGCTTGCTGCAGGGCGATCGCTTTCAGAAGCGGCACGGAGTCGGCTTCGCCGTTTGCCGTAGAAAGTGTTTCCAGCGCGGTACCGACGCCATGCGCGAGCTGCGCGAGGGCCTCGACCTCATCGGGCGCGTAGGCTTCGCCTCCGGCGCGCTCGCCGAGCGTCAATACTCCGGCAAGGCGGCCTCTCGCAAGCATGGGCAGCGCGAGCGCGCCGTTTATCGCCGTGGCGTAGTGGTGCGGGTCGATGGGTTTGTGCCAGGCACGCAGTGCTAGAAGCGCGGCGTCGTTTTCGTCGACGGCGCTTTGCGCGCCGGTGCCGAACGCGCGCACGGTCGAATACGTGCCGTTGCCGTCGAGCATCAACGCCGCTCCGCGCGCGTCGGTGTGGCGCCGCACGGCATCGATGGCGCGATCGAGCAGGGCCTCGCGCTCGGTGACGTAGGCTGCCTCGTGCGAAAACTCGCGCAGCGCCCGTTCGTCCTCGTTCCGTTTACGAAACAGCAACGAATCGATGACGACGTCGACGCGTTTGTGGATGTAGCGCATAGAGACGCCTAAGAACAGCGCGAGCAGCACGTTTGCCACGACGCCTGTCGTGCGACTGACGTCGCTGAGCGCCGAGCCCAACACGTATTCGAGCAGCACGAAAGCCGCGACGACGATCAGAGAGACGGTCGCGACCACGAGCGTACGGCTGAGCACGAACTTGAAATCTAAGACGCGCCGTTTGAGCAGCGCGTACGATACGGCGAGGGCTGCGAGCAGCAAGCTCGCCTCCACGAGCACCTGCAACAGCACGATCAGCGTCCACGAACCTGAAACGAGCGACTAGAGTTGAAGGCAGACGTCGGCGGCAAGCAGTCCGGCGGGAAGCGGAAGCAACAGCCAAGCCGCACGGGGGCGCTGGACCGGCGGCGTCGTTGCCAGCGCGGCTGCGACGGTTGCCAGGACCAGCACCACCATGACGGCGGAGCTCAGCGTCTGAATCCCGGGCGAACCGGCAAGGGCGAGAAAGGCGAACGGCATTGGATCGAAGCGCAACGTCGCTAGACCGACGACGAACGTCATGAGGACGG
This sequence comes from Candidatus Acidiferrales bacterium, assembly GCA_035503775.1. Classification (GTDB taxonomy): domain Bacteria; phylum Vulcanimicrobiota; class Vulcanimicrobiia; order Vulcanimicrobiales; family Vulcanimicrobiaceae; genus DATJTD01. The sequence goes on along the minus strand of DATJTD010000123.1, from coordinate 4,790 downwards.
CGAGATTGATTGCGGCCGCCGCATACGCGCACCTTCGAGCACGCGCCTCCATTTCGAGCGCGTGCCGAACGCGCCGCTCAGGATCGCGAGGAATAGCCACTCCAACGCCCATGCGGCGACGGTGAGGCCCAACAGCCCCCAGGTGAGCGCCGCGTTGGCAGTGACGAGCGGCACCGTGCCGATCGCGCACACTGCCAGTGTCAGCGCGAGAACGCGACCCTCGAAGAGCTGCGCGCGCCGCACCGCAATCAGCAGCGCGCACGCAGCAAACCACAAGCACGCGATTGCGGTCGGTACGGCCCACAGCAATCCCAGGCGCCCGACGTCCCAGACGGCACCCGGCACGACGGTCACCGAACGTCGCCGGCCATCGCGATGGACGACCAGCGTCAACGATTTGTGAGCGATAGGCTGAAATGCGAGTCCTGCGCGCGCTTCGAAACTCTGCTCGCGCAGATCGAACGTATCTCCGTCCCGTATGCCGGCTCTTGCGGGTGCGCCGCCGGGCTCGACCGACTCGAAGCGCGCTTCGTAGGGGCGCCCCGTCGCCGGCTGATCCGCCTGCCACCAGCCATACCATGACAGTTGGCCGACGCCGAAGAGGTCGGGGACGGCGACGATTGCCCAGCACGCGGCGAACCCACAAAATGCGATCAGCGGCCACTTCCAACGACTGCCGTTCACGCCGTATTCTTGCGCCAAATCCTGCAAATGTCATCTTCGACGTCGCGGATTGGCCGGTCAGCCCGGCTTTCAGACCGTGGGACGAGGGACGGGGGGTTTGTCCGTGAAGCCGACGTCATATGGGTTTTGCGGCGCCGCTGGCACCATGCACGTGCAAGAGGACCGGCGCACTCAACGTGAAGGCCCGAGCGAGAATAGCTCGCGCTTTTCGTTATTCACACTTCGAGAGTAGGGCGCTTCGAACACCCCGAAGAACCTTGACTCGTGCGCGCGTTCTTCACTCTGCTGGGTTTGCTATTGGTGGCCGCCTCGGGCGCGCCCCCTCGGTATCTGATAGCCTGGGCGATGGAGGCGCGAGAGCATCCTGCGCACGGCGAGGGGCGCGACGTTCTTGCCGTCTTCGACATCGGCGACGGCTCCAATTTCGGTAAGCTCGTTGCGTACGTTCCCACGAAGATTCGTGGGGAGATGGCGCATCACACGAATGTCGTTATGCCCGCGAACTTTCGGTTGTTCGCGAACGATTTTATGGCGGACCAGAGCCAAATCTTCGACCTTACTGCCGTTCGCCATCCGCTCCTTGCCGAGTCGTTTACCGATGCTGCCGGCTATACCCATCCGCATAGCTTTGCGACGCTCTCGAACGGCAACGTACTCGCTACCTATCAGATCAGAGGAAGCTCCGATGAAGCCGGCGCGCTGGTTGAACTCGACGATCGCGGAAACGTGGTCAATGCGACCAGTGCCGCGGCGCCGAACGTCGACGTAAACATTCGGCCTTACAGCGTTCTCGCCATCGAGTCGCTCGACCGCGTCGTTACCACGAGCGCACCCATGCCGCCGCTCGAGATAAAGGCGCCGACGAGCGTCGTGCAGATCTGGCGCCTCTCCGATCTCGCGTTGCTCGAGACGATTCCGCTTTCCAGGCCGCCGCTCAGCGGTGCCACGTCTTCCGACGACGCGCTGCTGCTCGACGACGGAAAGACGGTTCTCGTCAAGACGGCCTCATGCGGCCTCTTTGCGCTGACCGGAATCGATGGCGCAGACCCCCATGTGACCTATGTCTACGATTTCGGAGGGCGCCTATGCTCCGGCGTTCCGGTTCTCGCTGGGCACTACTGGGTCGAGGCGCAAATGTCGGCGCATGCATTGATCGCACTCGACGTTCGCGATCCATTTCACCCCGTCGAAGCGTCGCGTCTCTACCTTGGTCCAACCTCGCGGCCGCACTGGCTGGCGATCGAGCCCGGTACGGGGAACATCGTCATCAATGGCTATGGGTCGCTTCTGCATCGCATCTCGTTTGCTTCGATCGACCTTCGCACCGGAGCGATGACTCTGGACTCACGTTCGATCGACCTGAATCGCGCGTGGCCCGATGGCTGGAACGGTCCGCTGATCGCCCACGGTACCGTGTTCTATCGTTAGAAGGTCAAAAGGGGCGTCTCCGGCTCCGTGAATGTCGTGAACGGCCAGACGAGGTCCTTAGCTAATATATCGTACACGGTAGCATTGGTTATCCTGAGACCGGTCGGCAAAATCCCGCACCTCGATGCTGACCATTCTGCCTGACAGAAGCGCTTTGTTGCGAGTCTAGGTCGGCCGTAACTTCGTGCGGACCACATGATTCCTACGCCGCGACGTGGACCCCCCGAACGAGGCTCAACCGTATCTCGAAGCGCGAACCCCTTCCATTTTGGGGATCATCAGGAAGGTGGCCGATGTGTACCGACAGATTTACGGTACGATCGCAAACGGAAGATGTGAACCGCTCATAAGCATCGTGTAGCGGCGCCCACCGCGGTATGCTTTCGTTGATCATTGCTTTTCCGGCGCCGTCGAGCTAGGCGACGGCGAAGGAAATAGACGGACGAATCCCCTCTCGCCGGTCGAGGGATAGTGGTAAGGAAAGCCAAGGCACTCTTGGGCCCGCTGCACACTTACATCGAAGCGCATGCCTTGCTCTGGAATAACGACTGCGATTCGACACTCCAACGAATCGCCGTACGATAACTTCAGAAGATACCTGCCGGGGAATTGGTGTTCGACGAAGTAAGCGCCATCGTCTATTTCAACCGGACTATCATAGCTCTTCCCGATAAGACTTCCGCGCACAAAACCGGGGAATGGCAACGTTCCATTGAGAAACGCGTGTGCATCATAATGCTCGCCTAAGGTCACTACCTGGATGCCGACGTCGCGATCATGCCCGGGCAGAACCGTGACCTCCGTACCGCCCCAACAGTCACTGCGAGGTGTTGCGCCGCGGATCACCGGGACCCCAACGTGATAACGCCCGGGGGCAACGCCGGCATGCCCGGCATAGAAATGAGCGCCCACCCGGGCTAGCGGTACGTCCACCTGGTAGCCATTGTCTGTGCTCATGGTGGCTTTGCCGAGAACCACCGACACTCCGCAGCTCGAAACCACAGTGAGGTTCACCGTTTGCCGCGTGGCGTCGGCGGACGCTGAGATGGGAGTCATCCAGACCGCAACTACGAAGACACAAATCCATTTCATGTGCGTTCACCTTTCCCCGATATTAGAGAGTCGGGCAGTCGCCGGAAGAAATCCCCATAACCCATCTTCCTCCCGAATTCGCGACCTGAATATCAATAATCTTTACGTTGTACGCGCGGGGAGGCAACATTGCGAGTGACGATCCCCATTATCGCTTTGCAATATCCGATTAAAACTCAGCGAGGTCACGCGCCGCTTCTGTCGGTGTCGACAACCCGGGCTGGCAGCCGTTGGGATGGCATGCGTTCAAGGCCACGATAACCAGAATGCACGCTCTTATAGAGGCGAAAGCCCACGCGAACCATCTCATAGAAAGCTCGTTTCTGGGACGAGCAAGAAGCGCCCCTGTTGGCGGGCACAGCCGAATGCAATTTTCGCCCGGACTTGATATATCTTCCCTAACCGATCTCGCGCTGTGCCGTCTCGCAGCGTAACGCAGACTTCAGACACGCCTACTAAATAACCGAACGTGCGGCATCGCAACGATCCACGTCATCTCCCGGCAAAGGACCGGTGCGAAAACGCCGATGAAGCCTTACGACGCGGTGAACGAGCGTCCGCGCTAGCCGGTGGGTCCATTGGCTCGTCGAGGAGTTCTCATCGCTCCCGCGGAGCGCAGCATTTCCAGCACAGTGAGGCCATCGTTCGTCGTAACGTTTGATGAAGGCAAGTAGACCTTCGACTTCCCGTTGAAGGTCGAGCACACGCTGGCCAGCCCTCTTGTATATTCGGTTCGGCAGTTGCGCGCAACCCCAACTGGCAGCCCGTAAGTTCCATCCGAATCTTCCGCCTTTGCAATCTTCGAGGCTTTTACGAGTACGCTGAAGCGCGGCCAACAATGCGTCACGTCTTCCTGGATCCCCCGATTTCGTGCGTGAACTAGCGATCATCTTGACTGTTACGGGGAACCTTTGTACGACACAATATTGCACAGAAAAAGGCCCGATTAAAAAAAATCGAGCCTTGCAGCGAACCTTTAATATCAAGCCCTTTTGCGCCTTATGCGCGTCGACCTTGACGTTTACATATTTATGAGATCCTAGAACGGCGTTGTCTCACGTTTTAGGCTTATTTCCATCTAACTTCGTCCCAACGAGGAGATTTCACTCTAACTCGCTTTAGAGCAGTTCCAGGTCAGGCGCGGAGCACCAAGGCCGCTGCCTCCTCTGCGTCCTTGAGGAGCGCCTTACGTGATACGCCCATCTGTGCACGCATCGTTAAACCGCGGGATAGGTCAACAACTTGGCTTGCGCGCGCTGCGACCGGAAAGTCAGATGGGATTTCGCCCGCGCTGACCCCGGATTGGAAACGGCGCTCTACTAGGGCTACAGCGGCAGCCGCAGCTTTCCGTAGGAACTGCCGAACCTCGACGTCGTTCACCAACGGCGCGACACACATGATGAGACAGCCCGAGGCGCTTCCTTTCTCTGTCGCACTTGTGACGGCGAACCTGAGAAAGCTTGCGATCGAGTCGCGCAGAGTGGCTGGCTCGAGAAGCGCCTTTGCGGTCAGAGCGCCCTTTCTCTCTGCGTACGCATGGAGGACGCGCAAGAATATCTTCCGCTTGGACTCAAAAACGGAATACA
>DATJTD010000122.1:0-6696 GCA_035503775.1 Candidatus Acidiferrales bacterium | reverse complement strand
TCCTGCACTAGGGCGCGGCAACTCCACCGCAGCTCAATCCATCCCGTTGGGTGGGAATCGGCTGAGGCAGTGTATTCTATGAAACGTGAGCGGCGGGAGCGGATCGATCATGAAGTGCAGCGTGAGATTGCTCGGCTGATTTCGACTGAACTCAAAGATCCGCGGTTGGGGTTCGTTACGGTTACGCACGTGACGGTGGCCGATGATTTGCAGCATGCGAAAGTGTTTGTTTCGATCATTGGGGACCGGCATGTGGCGGCGCAGAGTATGGAGGCGCTGCAGTCGGCGGCGGGGTATTTGCGGGGCGAACTGGGGCATGCGGTTCGGTTGCGGCATACGCCGGACTTGACGTTCGTCGAGGACCGGACGACGGAGCGCGCGATCGCGTTGAGCAAGACGCTAGCCAAGGCTCAGAGCCCGGGAGGTGCTGATGATCGGAAGTGAAGTGCGCAGCGCGACGACCGAGGAAGTCGTCGGGGAGTTGCAACGGCGCTCCGCCTTTGTCATGGTGAGCCATGTGAAACCCGACGGCGATACGCTTGGTGCGGGACTCGCTTTGGGACTCGCACTGCGCGCGCTCGGGAAGCGCGTCTATTATTTTCAGGAAGACACCGTGCCGCGCAATCTGCGGTTTCTGCCGGACACCGAGCGCGTCTCGCGCACCCTTCCGGCGGATTTGCCGGCTGACGCGCTGTGGGTCTTTTGCGACATGAGCGATACCGGGCGCGCGGGTGAGTTTTTGCCGGCGGTCGAGCGCCGCAATATTCTCAATATCGATCATCATCTGGCCAATACGCGCTTTGGCGCCTTGAACTACGTACTCGAACAGGAGAGTTCGACGGGCACGTGCGTGCTGCGTCTGTTGCGCGCGATGCGGGTGCCGGTGACCGCGCCGATTGCGACGTGTCTGCTCACGACGATTATGACCGACACCGGCGGCTTCATGCACTCCAACACCACCCCTGAGGTGCTGCGGCTTTCCGCGGAGCTCATGGATCTGGGCGCCGACAAAGACGAGATCACCAACGAGATCTTTGCGAACAAACGGATGGCGGCCATTCGGCTGATGGGACGCGCGCTGGAGAGCGCGCGGTTGGATGAAGGCGGCCGGTTCTGCTGGTCGGTCGTGGACGATGCGATGCTGGCGCAGTGCGGCGCCGATAGCGAAGATACCGAGGAGATCATTCAGCATCTGCGCTCGGTCGACGGCGTCGATGTCGCCGCGCTCTTCAAAGCATTCAGCGGTGAGATTCGCATCAGCCTGCGCAGCAATGGGCGCGTGAACGTCCAAGCGGCGGCGGCGCGACTCGGCGGCGGCGGCCATTTTCGTGCCTCGGGGCTGACCTACGTCGGATCCCTCGGGGATGCGGAGCGGGCGGTGCGCGAGGCTCTGCGTGCCGAGGGTCTGTAGCGCCGCCTCCGCGATGCGTCCGGTTCCGGCACGCTGCGCAGAGAGCTGATGCTCGGGTTCGTCAACGTCTTCAAGCCGTCGGGGCCGACGTCGGCCCAGGTTGGCGCGCGCGTGCGGGGGATATTCTCTGCCTTGACCGGCACCAAGCTCGCCGCCGGGCATGTCGGGACACTCGACCCCATTGCGGCGGGTGTGCTTCCGGTTGCACTGGGGAAGACGACTCGGCTCATCCCGCTGATCGAAGACCGGCGTAAGGCGTACGTCTGCACGCTCGTACTCGGACGGGCAACGACGACGGGAGATGCAACGGGCGAAACCACACGCGAGACGGCGGTTCCACCGGGCGCCGGCGCATTGCTCGAAGAGGTGCTGCCGCGCTTTTTGGGGACGATCGAACAGACGCCGCCGATGTATTCGGCGCTGCATCACGAGGGGCGTCGCCTTTACGAACTCGCGCGCGAAGGCGTAACGGTGGCGCGCCCGCCGCGCACCGTGAGTATCTACGGACTCCGGGTGCTCGGGATCGAGGGGCGCGAGGTGCGGCTCGGTATCGCGTGCAGTGAAGGGACGTACATTCGCACGTTGTGCGAGGATCTGGGGAATGCCGTCGGTGTCGCCGCACACATGGGTGCGCTACTCCGCGAAGCCTCGGGGCCGTTCGTGCTCTACGAAAGCCGAACACTGCAAGAGATCGTGGCATCGCCGGAGGAGGCGCTCGTTCCGCCCGAACGGGTGATCGCGCTGCCGACGATCGTGCTCGACGGACGCAGCGCTGCGGATTTTCGCGCCGGACGCGTCGTTCCGTTGCCGAGCGGGGCGTCGAGCAAGCACGTCTTCGTGCGCGACGCTTCACGTCAGCTCGTCGGTGTCGGTGAAAACCTCGGGGTCTTGCTCGCGCCGCGCAAGGTTTTTGTATGAAGGTTCACCACGAACTCCCCGCCTTGCGGACGAACGCGCGACCGCTCGCGCTCGCTATCGGTTTCTTCGATGGGGTGCACCGCGGGCATCGTGAGATTCTGCGCGCGCTGCTGCGGCGGCGCAGGCCCGGGTCACTGGCCGCCGTCCTCACCTTCGAGACGCATCCGTCGGCGCTGTTGCGTCCGCACCAGGCGCCGCCGCTGATTACGACGCTCGAAGAGCGCGTCAATTTGCTCGCCCGTAGTGGAATCGACGAACTCTATCTGCTGCCCTTCGACGAACGCATCGCACGCCTCGAAGCACGCACCTTTCTCGAAGAGTTCCTCGTGGAGCGCCTGCGCCTGAGCGCACTGGTCGTCGGTGAGAATTTTCGTTTTGGCGCCGGGGCGCAGGGCGATCCGGCGCTTGCGCAGACGGTCCTGAGCGTTCACGGGGTGGAGGTTGTCGTCTGCCCGCCGCTGCGCGAGGGGTCCGAGCGCGTCTCGAGCACCCGCATTCGATCGGCAATTGCGCGAGGCGACCTCGCCGAGGCCGACCGCTTGCTGGGCGAACCGTACACGCTGCGCGGGCGCGTGGTCTTGGGTGAAGGCCGGGGACACGATCTGGGCTTCCCGACGGCAAACATCGTCGTCCCCGCACAGAAGACCATTCCCAAGGACGGCGTCTACGCCGCACTAACGCGGCATGCCGGGCGCGACTACAGCAGTCTGGTCTCCATCGGCGACAAGCCGACCTTCGGCGGTGCTGCCAAAGCCATCGAAGTCTGGATGCTCGATTTCCACGAGACGATCTATGGCGAGGAGCTGAGCCTGCGGGAATTCCGTTTCCTGCGGGAACAGCGCCGCTTTGCCGGGGTGGAAGAGCTACTTACGCAGATGCGCGAAGACGCGACGCATGCAACCTTCCCGTCGTTTGTGAACTGAGGGGATTCGTACCATGAAGAAGTTGAGCGCCTACGGGTGGGTCGTCGCTTTGGTCTGCTGCTCGCTGATGCCGGCCGTGGCGGACCAGCCGCAGATCGGTGCTCCCGCGCCGGCGATCAATTTGCCGTCGGTCAACGGAGAGGACGTCTCGCTCGCCCGCTACCGGGGCAAGCCCGTCTATCTCGATTTCTTTGCTTCATGGTGCGCACCGTGCAACCAGGAGGCGCCCGCGGTTGGCCAGCTCTATGCGAAATATCATGCACGCGGACTGCAGACGATCGGCATCGACGAGCTCGAGACGGTCGCAAAAGCGAAGGCCTTCGCACGCAAGTACAAGTGGAAATTCCCCGTGGTCATCGATAGCGACGGTGCCCTCGGTCCGACCTACGGCGCGCTCGGCCTACCCGTTCACGTCTTCATCGACCGCCACGGCAACATCAGCACCTACCGGCTCGGCGAGATGAACGCGAGCGAGATCGAGGACGCGATCAAGCGGACGATTTAATATCCGTGCGAAAATTCATCTCGCCCTCACCCATCTCGTGACGGTGAGCTGGGTACATGCGTTACCGTACTGTACTCCTCTCGTCCCGAAAGGAAAGCAGAGATGAAGAGAAACGTCATTATCGGCGCGCTGAGCGCCCTCATGCTTACGGCCCCCGTCGTTCTTGCCACGGCGGCGCCGGCCGCCGCCGACCCGATCGTCTTCGCACAGATGATGATGGCCGCGCCCAATCCGCACGTGCTCCAAGGCACCGTCACCTACTACAGTGGGTATAACCTCGGCCTCCGCTTCGCCGGCCACCACACGCACGTGAAGCTCCACCCGGGCACGATCATCCATCCGACCGGCATCACGCTGCACGCAGGTATGCTCGTGCGCGTGCACGGCTGGTGGGGCGGCGGCGTCTTTCACGCGGATCGTATTTCGCTCGTCCACTAGACAAGCGTAAACGAGGTGACTTTGCCGCCAGAGCTACGCCGGCTGCTGCCGATCTATGGCGTCGTCTTCATCGATGTCCTCGGGTTTACGACGCTCATTCCGCTGCTACCGGTGCTGGCGGCAAAGTTCCACGCTTCAACCTCGCTCATGGGTGCCGCGCTCTCCACCTCGGCACTCTTTGCGACCTTGTCGTCGCCGTTGTGGGGATCGTTGAGCGACCGGCTCGGCCGTAAAATCGTGCTGCAGAGTTCGCAGCTGTGCTCGCTCGTCGGCTACGCGCTGATCGCGCTCTCCGGCAGCCTCGCCATCGTCTACGTCGCACGCGCGATCTCGGGTCTGGGTGGCGGCAATCTCGGCGTCGCCGAGTCGTACATTGCCGATGTCACGGACGCCAAAGACCGCGAACGGGCCTTTGCGTGGAGTTCCGCCGCCTTCGGAGCAGGCTTTGTCGTGGGTCCCGTGCTCGCGGGTCAATTGCTTCGCGTGAATTCCGCGTTGCCGTTTTGGGTCGCAGTCGGCCTCGAGGCGCTCAACTTGACCTTGACGCAATTTTTTATCTCGTCGAAGACGTCGAGCCGGCGCCAGCGCACCTCCGACGTGCTCGAGGTTTTACACAAGGGAAATGTGTTGAATCTGCTGGCGCGTCAGTTCTGCTACATCCTCGCCTATACGTATTTTTTTGGAATCTTCGCGCTCTATCTTCAGAAGGCGTTGAATCTGCCGCCGCAGGATTCGAGCCTGCTGCTCGGGTTCGCCGGCGGCGTCGGAGCACTCGTGCTCGTCGTGGGTGCCGATCCGATCGCGCGCCGGTTCGGAAAAGAGCGCTTGGTCACCGGATCGTTCGTGCTGGCACTGCTGTCATTTTTGGCGATGACGTTTGCACGTAACTTGCTCACGTTCGTACCGGTATTGATCGTCTGGTCGGCGGCGGGGGCGGCGTTGCGCCCGACACTCGACGCTCTGCTCTCGCAAGAAGCGCCCGCCCAGGCGCGCGGAGCCGTACTCGGGGTCGCCGATGCCCTCAACAACGCCTCCATGATCGTCGGCCCGGTCGCGGGCGGTCTCATCCTCGAGTCGCACGTCGGGCTCATTGGGGTCTTCCCCGCCGCCTGCTGCGCGATAGCGCTCGTCCTCTGCGCGCGCCGCACCGGTGCCCCCGGAAAAGCTTCGCGAGCACCAGCCGCCGCGTAGGGCCCAATGGGGGCGTTCTAGGCTGCGACCAGCTCGATCTTGTCGTCGTGGAGTTCGATACGTGCGGTGGCGCCATCGGGGATCTCGCCGCGCAGTAGCGCGCTCGAAAGGGGCGTCGTCACCAGGCGCGCGATCGTGCGCGCGACGAAGCGCGCCCCGCTCCCGGCGGCGAGGCTCTCATGTGCGAGGTGACGGCGTGCGGGCTCCGAGAGAACGAGCGTAACGCGGCGGTCGCCGAGTTGTCGCGCGACGGCCTGCATCTGCAAGTCGACGATCGCTTCGATTTCGAGCACGCCCAGCGGACGAAAGCGGACGACCTCGTCGATGCGGTTGAGGAGTTCGGGTTGCATCGTGAGCTCGAGCGCCGCTGCGTCGGCGTTGCTCGTGAGGATTACGATCGCGTGCCGGAAATCGATCGTACGTCCTTTGGCATCGGTGAGGCGCCCGTCGTCGAGAATCTGCAGCAGTACGGCGGCGATATCGAGGTTCGCCTTGTCGAATTCATCGAAGAGCACGACGCAGTACGGCCGCCGCCGCACGGGCTCGGTGAGCTGTCCGGGCTGATCGTGGCCGGCATAACCCGGCGGGGCGCCCAGGAGGCGCGAGATCGTGTGCGATTCGGTGTATTCGGAGAGATCGATGCGCACCATGGCGTCGTCGGTGCCGAAGAGCACCGCCGCGAGGGCCCGCGTCAGTTCGGTCTTGCCGACACCGCTGGGACCGACGAAGAGAAAGCCACCGACGGGCTTGCGCGGATCCTTGAGCCCGGCGCGCGCGCGGCGAATCGCGTGCGCGACGGTGGCAATTGCGTCGTCTTGCCCGACGACTCTGGCGCGAAGTGCGCTCTCGAGTTCGAGGAGCCCGCGCGTCTGGGCCTCGCTGAGATGGCCCTGCGGAATCCCGGTCCATTTCGAGACGATCGCCGAGATGTCGTCGGCGGTTACCTCGGCGGGCCCGGCGCCCCCGGAACGCAGAGCCGCCGAAGCGGCAGCCTCGTCCACCAGATCGATGGCCTTGTCGGGGAGACGCCGGTCAGCGATGTAGCGGGCGGCAAGACTTGCCGCCGCGGCGAGCGCACCGTCGCCGATCGTCACGGCGTGATGGGTCGCGTAGCGTGCGCCCAGACCACTCAAAATTGCGATCGTCTGCTCGATCGTCGGCTCATTGACCATGACGGGCTGAAAGCGGCGTTCCAACGCGGAGTCCGCTTCGATGTAACGGCGGTACTCGTCGAAAGTCGTCGCCCCGATGCACTGCAGGTCGCCGCGCGCGAGCTCGGGTTTGATCATCGACGAGAGATCGAGCGCGCC
>DATJTD010000121.1:0-4453 GCA_035503775.1 Candidatus Acidiferrales bacterium | reverse complement strand
CGAGATTCGTGAGGACTTGACCGATGATCTTGGGATCGCCGCGCAGGGCCGGCGGAATCTGCGGGTCGACGAAAGCGGAGAAGACGAGGTGCTTGCTCTGTGCCTCGGGGGCGAGCAGCGAGATCGTCGCCTCGACGCATTCCGCCACGTTGAAGTCGATCTCTTCGATCTCGAGCTTCCCCGCCTCGATATCCGAGAAATCGAGGAGATGGTTGACGGCGTGCAGGAGCGCCTCCCCGGATGCGCGCGCCTTGGCGGCGTACTGGCGCTGCTCCTCGGGAAGACCGGACTCGAGCAGCAGCTCGGTCATCGCGAGCATCCCGTTGAGCGGGGCGAGGATCTCCTGATTCGTGCGCGCGATGAATTCTGCTTTGGAGCGGGCAGCGCTCTGAGCTTGGCGCAGGGCATCGGTCAGCCGGCGTTCGGCCTGCTCGCGCTCGGTGAGGTCGTGTACGACGGCGAGCACCGTGAGGTGACCTGAGAAAAGGGTAGAGCGAAAGCTCACTTCGGCCGGGAAGGTGCGCCCGTCGCGCCGGACGTGCACCGTTTGATAGGGATCGGTGACTCGTTCGCGGCGATCGAGAATCCGCCGTAGCTCGTCGCGGAATTCGGGCGGCTGAAGCTCGACGACCGGGCGGCCGATGAAGTCGCCTGTTTCGTAGCCGTACGCACGCAAGGCTGCCTCGTTCGCTTCGGTGATCACGCCTTCTTCGATGAAGAGCATGATGTCGGCGGCGCGCTCGACGTCCCAGACCTCGCGAAGTTGCTGAGCGCGTTCGGAGAGTTCGTCCAGACGCGCAGCGACGTCGTCGGGGAGTTCAGCGCCCGCAGAAGCGGAGGGGGCCCGCCCGAGCGCGCGGTTCCAGAAGTTCGTTAGCGCGGAATCCATGCAGAACCCGGTTTCAAACGCGTGCCTCCCACTCCGTGCGCACGATCACGATGACCGTGCCGGCGGCGCAAGCTTCGCCCTCACGGCGCACGCCGCCTACGTGGTGCTTACGTGGTGTCTGCGCCTACTGCGCTGCCGCTCTGGTGCGTATGAAAAGGGCGGCCCCTTGCGAAGCCGCCCCTGACCCGCCTTCTGCGGTTTTTGGGCAATTAATGGTGGTGGTCGCCACCGCCACCAGAATGGCCGCCCATGCCGCCGCCACCGTGCACGTGCATCTGCATGTGAACCGGCGAGCCGCCGAAGTGCGAAGCGGATGAATGGTGCACGGCTGCCGCGTGATAGTGTGGTGCAGCCGCGTGATGAACCGCGGTGGTATGAGAGGCCGCGCTGTGACGGGTGGCCGCCACGTGATGTACGGCCGCCACGTGATGTACGGCCGTGGTGCGGTGCACCGCCGCCGTATGCATCGCTGTGGTGTGGTGTACGGCCGCGACGTGATGAGTTGCGGCCATGGGGTGGACCGCCGCAGTGTGATGTGCCACCCCGAGTGGGTGCGCTACGGCGAGTTGGCTGGGATGATCGTGATTGACACGTGCATACAGGCTATGATTTTGTGAGGCTGCCGTGATGTGCTCACGCTGCACCGACGTCAACCCGTAATGATGTCCGCGCGCGACAGCTAGCTGGCCGGCAGTGGGATGCGCGTTCACACCCCCGTGGCCGCCGTTATAGCTGACCCGGTACGAGGACCGGTTCACGTAGACATGGTTGTCGTAATAGACGTTGTGCACGACTGCGGTGTTGACGTGCATGACGTAGGTGTTGTAGCGGAAGGTGTGCCCAACCCAGAGTCCGCCCACGAAGCCACTTCCGAAGTAGCCGAATCCGTAGTTGATGCCGCCGTAAAAGCCAACCTGAGGTGCCCAGTAGCCGGCGTTCCAAGCGTAGGCGCCGCCGTTCCACGCCCAGTAGCCGGGGGTCCAGAGGAGGCCGGGTTCCGGTGCGGGGACCCACGTCCCGGGGACCCAGTAGTAACCGTCCGGACTACCAGCCCAATAGCCCGGCGTCCAGATGTAATTCGGTGCTGGTGCGACGGGTTGAACGTAGACCGGAATTGGTGGCGGGGGCGACCCGAAGGTGATACCGACGCCGACCGAGACCTGAGCGCTTGAGGGGACGGGGGCAGCGGCGCAGAGGAGCGTCGCCACCAGGAGAGCAGATAAAAATGATCGCGTTTTCATATCCTTACTCATTCTCGGAAATTGCGGCTTCGCAACCTGCGGAGCCACATCTCCGGGTGGATGTTTCGTATCGAGAAAAAGTGAACATCGCATGAGCATGCAACGAATGCCGGCAGCGAAAGATTCTCTCTCGAGTACCCTAGCGACCGCTCGGACGGCGTAAGGCGGACCGTCGCTTACACTAAATGAGCGAGATCGTCTCTTGTGGCTTGACGCGGGTGGACATGGCTGCGTCGAGTGCGTGCGCGAGCTCGTCACAGATTGGGTCGTCGATCTCCTCGATACGTCCGGCGTCGGCTAACGACATCATCTCGGATTTGAGCGGGACGCGCGCCAAGAGCGGCGCGTTTGCCAACTCCGCAACTCGCTGTGCGTACGAGGGGCCGAAGACGTCGTACCGCGTCCCCGTGTCGGGTGCGACGAAGTACGACATGTTTTCGATCACGCCGACGATCGGCTTTTTGAGCTGATGAATCAGATTGGCGGCTTTGCGCACGATCATCGTCGCCAACGCTTGCGGCATCGTTACGAGCACGACGCCGTCGATTGCCAGCGACTGCAGCACCGTGAGCGGCGCGTCGGAAGTCCCGGGCGGGAGATCGATGAGCAAGTAATCGAGATCGTCCCACAGCACTTGTTCGTAGAACTGGCGAATGACGCCCGAGAGAATCGGGCCGCGCCAGATCATCGCGACATCTTCTTGGTCGGTAAGGAGATTCGAACTGACGATCTCGATCGCCGAACGCGATTGAACCGGAACCATCAGCCGGCGTTGTTGTTCGGGCGAAAGCTGCGCCTCAGCGGGATTGTCCGCGATACCGATGCGCTCTTGCAGACCAAATATCCGTGGAATCGACGGCCCGGTGATGTCGGCATCCAGGATACCGACGCGCAAGTTCATGCGGCGCAAGCCGACCGCGAGCAGGGCGGTCGTGAGCGATTTGCCGACGCCGCCTTTGCCCGACATGATCGGAACGACGTATTTGAATTTTGCGCGCCGGGCAAACGAGCCGGGGGCGCGGCGCTGCGGGCGCTTGTCTTCGAGCAGGATCGTGGGGACGCGCCCGGAGAGGCGCGCTTGGGTGAGCGCCGCGACGATTGGCTCGACCCGTAGCCCGTGCGCTGCCGCTCCGGCCGCGATCGTCTCGTACTTGTTGACTCCGCAGCCGCCGCAGTGAAGCCCGAACTCCGCCAGCACGTCCTGGGCGATGGGGAGCTGGGCGACGAGTTCGGCGATGTTCGATTGAGCGGTGATCTCGGAGGGCATCACCCCAGCATTCCACGTCCGCCTCGTTCTGTCCATGACTTCTGACCCGGCGGGGGCTCGGCCGGTCAATGAGCCGCGGAGGCCGCAAACGCCGCGATCGTCGCCAGGAATCGAGCGCCGAAATCCTCGAGCTTGCGGTCGCCGACGCCGCTGATCGCGCGCAGACCGGAGAGCGTTGTGGGAGCGCGTTCTGCCATTGCGCGCAGAACCGCGTCGCTGAAGACGACGTACGCGGGAACGTCGCGCTCATCGGCGATCTCCCGCCGCAGGGCGCGGAGTGCCTGGAAGAGCCGTTCGTCGTGCGCCCCGAGCGGGGAGGTCGCCGGAGCTGAAGCCTTGCGTGCCCCCTTGCTTGCCGGCAGCGCCGGCTCGCGAATGCCGATCGGTGCTCGTTCGCTTAGCGTTTGACGCCCGGAGCGCGTGAGCACCGCCACGTTGAAACGCTCGGTATCCTGCTCCAGCAGCCCTAAGCGCAGCAGCTCGTCGGCGAGATACCGCCAGCCGCGCCGGTCGAACTCGCTTCCGATTCCGAACGTGCTGAGCCGGTCGTGCCCCAGACGCGCGATCTTCTCGGTCTTCGCGCCCACCAGGACGTCGATCACGTGCATGACGCCGACGTCATGACCGCTGTGCGCGCGAATCCGATAGACGCACGAGAGAAACTTGTGCGCGGCCGAGGTCGCGTCGATCGTCGGCCGCGGATCGAGGCAGTTGTCGCAGGCGTCGCATGACGGCGCCTCCCAGCTCTCACCGAAGTAACCGAGAAAGTCGCGCCGACGGCAGTCGTTGGAGTAGGCGTAGCGCGTGATATGCTCGAGCTGAGCGCGGCGGGCGGCCTGCTCCGCCGGGTTGTCGATGGCCGTGATGAATCGCTCGGTCTTGGCGATGTCGCCGTAACTGAAGTAGAGCAGACACTCGGCGGGGAGCCCGTCGCGCCCGGCGCGCCCCGTCTCTTGATAGTAGCCTTCGATGCTTTTGGGCGTGTCGTAGTGCACGACGAAGCGCACGTTGGACTTGTTGATCCCCATGCCGAAGGCGACGGTCGCGCAGATCACG
>DATJTD010000120.1:0-3044 GCA_035503775.1 Candidatus Acidiferrales bacterium | reverse complement strand
ATCCGCAAGACGACGGCCTGATGACCGCGCTCTACCAAGAAGCGGTGAAAGACGGCATGAAGCTCGACACGTTCGCGACCGTGAACGGCGACGCCCAAACGTTCGCCGCAAATCCACGAGCAGTCGCATTCCCGTACATTCCCGGAGGCACCCTTGTTCCATCGCCGATCATCAACGGCGGAACGCTTTACCCTGCCACGATCGATTATCACGATGCGGCCGTCGGCATGACCTTCCTCGCCGGCCACACGGCGCCGACGCGGGTCTTCGAATATTCCCAGGATCCGCAATCTTTCTACGACGTGCCGTTGGCGGAACTGACGGCCGCCCAAACTCCGACGCTCACGAACGTGGCCATTGCAGATGGATCGATCACGTTCCATTTTCAGGCGCCGGCAGCACTTCGTTATGGCGTCGCGATTTGGAGCGATCCGGCGTCCCTCGGTATCACCGGTGGCAACGTAACTCCGGCGGGCCACGCCGGGGTCGTTCTCACGTTCCAATTACAAGCAGGTTCCAACGACATCACCTTCGCCTGTCCAGGGTGCACGAGCACGACCTTCCCGTATGCCACCTAACCGCAAAACGCTGATGAGACGGGCGATGCACCTCCTGCTCGTCACGGTGCTGTGCGCGAGCGGCGCGCTAGGCCCGACGGTCGCGTTGGCCGATTCGCAACCTTGCGCTGAAAATACCGGATTGAATCCGGCCTGTCCGCTCACCGCCGCCGGTCTGATCATCTCGGACAGCGAACTCACCGATACGGCGGCGGAACACGACGACACCCTGGTTGCGCAGGATGCATGGGGCCAACGCAATCAGCTCGGCCTGCAGCTTCCGCTGCACGAGCATTTGGCGATCGCCGGCGTGGGCGACGCGGACGGTACCGGTGACGCTGATTTCAGCTACAACCGCGTCCTCACACGGAGTGACGAGCCGTTTGCGCAGGTGGTCGGTGCTGCGTTGATCGTTCCGAGCGGAGCCGTCGGATTTACGAGCGGCTACACGGAGATAGCCCCCCTCTATACCGTGTCGTATGCGCCGCTCCGTTGGCTACAGCTCCTTGGCGAGGCTCAGTATACGCTCGGGATCGGCGGCACGCGCATTCCATCCGTACCACGTGCGCAGACGCTGCGTTTGAGCCCGCGCGCCATCGTCGATCTCTGGCCACATGGCGCTTATGCGTCGGTTGCCGCAGACGTAGAGCGCGTTACCGGCGGGTATCGGTACGACGCGTACGATGCCGGCGCCGTCGTGGGCGTGGTGCGCCACCGCTACAATCTCTCGGCCTCGTATCGTGTTCCTCTGGACGACTTTAGCCGCGCCCACGTCTTCGAGCATGTGTTCGGGCTGCAGCTCCTCTGGGAGCACTAGGAGGGGCTACTCTTTGGTTGCTTGATACCGGTTCGAGATACTGTTGGTCAAGATGCCGATGCACATGAGGCCGACGAGGAAGAGGAAACCACAAATCGTCAGCCCGGCGGCCGAGACGGGGCGCACGTTGCCTAAGCTCAGGGAGAACTCGAAGCAGAGGCGCAGGGCATCCAGATAGTTTCGAATTGGCGAGTGCGGCTGCCCCTTTTCGACTTCGTAGAGCGCCGAGGCCACCAGCGGGACGGCGAGCGGATAGACCCACAGGAGATACACCGGATTCTTCCGCGTGGCGGCGATGCGGTCGAGGAGTGTGATGAGGCGCCCAGACGCAAAGAACATGCGCACGAGGCGTGCCAGCGCGGCCCATTGCAGCCCCGGCATGAGCACCAGCAAGGAGAAGAAGTCGAGCGCGATGTCGACCCAGAACCGAATCGTCCGTTGCTGCGTGAGGGCGAGCCGGCTCAGCAGGCCGACGACCAGGACCAAGGCGGTGAGAATCTCCGCGCAAAGCGACTCGATGGTCGGCGGAAAACCTAATAGACCGTCGTTCCACGCGCTGGCATAGATGAACGAATAGGAGAGCAGCAGCGCGAAGACTTCGTGCCGGATGCCCTGACTATTGACGAAGCTTTGGACCCGCGCGCGAAATGCCGCAAAGGCCGGCGCACCGTGCTTGGAGCGCAAGGATGCCGCCTCGAGGTTTTCGTCCAGCATCCGCCCTCACATGGCAACGTCGGCCCGCATAATGGCCGGGGACGGCGCATTCGTTCGTCAATCCATCGGTTGGCCCTACCGTGGGGGCGCCGGAGCCGTGTTCGCGGGGCCGTTCGGGCGTTGCCCCGATTCGGCCACGGCGGCTACTTCGAAATCGAGGGACTCGCCGACGGAATCCGTCGCATGAGGACCCTACGATGGCGTTCGATATAGCGCTCCGTAAGTGGCAGGCGAAACTCAACAAGTTCGGGTGCCGGAACGAAGATGACATCCTTTTTTATGAGTTGATTGCGTATCCAATTCACATCCTTGCTCGTGCTGTCGAGGACGGCTGCTACCTCGCCAACTCGGTGTGCGCCCGCCCCCAGCTTCGCCAGTGCAAAGGCGTATCGCAATTCGCGGCCAGTGAGTCGTTGAAACAGCCCGTCGTACAGACTGCTGTCGAGCGTTCGGCGCACGCCTGGGACGACCGCGTCCGCAATGGCCTTAGTTATGCGATTGCCTTCTTGCGCCGTCCAAATGGCCGCGCCATATTCCTGAACGAAATATGGGTACCCATCGACCTCATGCACGATCGTCTTCAGGGCGGCGGCGTCGATCGTAACGCCGCGCTTTTCAAGGGGTACGCTCAGCGCGTCCGCTGCCTCGTCAGGCGATAGAAGATCTAAGCGGAAATACTTCCACCGTTCGGTGTAGGTTTTGACCTCGTGCAGGTGTGTCCGGGTGTCTGGAAGACCCGCTGCCAGTAATAGGGCTGGGGCGTCACTGCCGGCGGATTCGTGCACCCACTGCACGATCGGTTCGAGTTCACCGTAGGATCGTGTCCCGCGGGGTGGTGTATGACGACACTTGGCGGGTTGCCGATCTCAGCTGTTGACCACGGCTGAGATTCGATGAAGATGATTGTCGCTGACGACCTTGAGTCCTTCGAGCTGCATGTATCGGCGTTGCAATTG
>DATJTD010000119.1:0-15496 GCA_035503775.1 Candidatus Acidiferrales bacterium | reverse complement strand
CTCCGCAAGCGCCTTCCTCCGGCCAACGTCTCCTGCGGCCGCTGCAGCCCGCGCCGCTTCGACGCCCGTTTTCCGATGCGGGTCTACGAGGTCCTCGGCGCCCGAGAGGTGGCCGCCGGAGCAAAGACGGCTGCCAATAGTGCGACCCCACGGAAGTAGGCATTGACAGGTCTCCTGGGGCATGGTACGGTCCAGGCCAGTGAAAACCACGCTTGCTCCCATGTGTCCCAGCTGTTGTCGCCTCCCTGAGGCGGCGGTGAGGTAGCGCGGGTCTACATCCCAACTCGGGAAGAATTCGCGGCCGTCCTCACCCGAGGCGGTCGTTTTTGTATCGCTTTCCCATCTCAACCGGAGGCGAGATGTCCAGTTTCCCCACGCGTACGGCGACCGTGCCGACGCGCGAAGAGATCGAGCACCTCTCACGCGATTTCGAGCACCGCTCGGCGCAGTGGGTCTTGGAATGGGCCGTGCAGACGTATCGTCCGCGCTTGGTCGTTTCGTGCTCGTTTGGCGGCGTCACCACAATGGCGATCGTGGATATGGTCATGCAGATCGACCCCGCGGTTCCGGTTGCTTACCTCGATACCGGGCTGCTCTTCCCCGAGACGTACGAGCTGGTCGCGACGATCGCCGACCGGTACGGAATCGAGCCGATTGCCATCCGGCCGGCGCAGAGCGTCGCCGAGCAAAACGCCGCCCACGGTGAGGCCCTCTGGGCGCGCGAGCCGCAGCGTTGCTGCACCTTGCGCAAGGTCGAGCCGCAGCGAGCCTTTCTGCACGATTACGACGCTTGGGTGACGGGGCTGCGCCGCGAGCAGTCGCCGACGCGCAAAGAGACCCCGATCGTTGGGTGGGACACGACCTTCAACATGGTTAAAATCAGCCCGCTGGCGGCCTGGGACGAGCGGGCCGTGTGGCGCTATCTCCAAGAGCATGACGTTCCATATAACCCGTTGCTGACGCGCGGGTACGCGAGCATCGGGTGCACGCACTGCACTCGTCCGATCGTGGCGGGCGAAGAGGCGCGCGCGGGCCGCTGGAGCGGCACGGAAAAGACCGAGTGCGGCTTGCACGTCCCTACCGAACCTACGCGCTAACGGGGAGTCATGGACAAAGATCTCATCACGCTTGGACCCGGTAAGGGCAGCAAAGTCGAGGCGATCAAGCTCGCGAGCCACTATCTGCGCGGTGATCTCGCCGAGGTGTTCGCCGCCGATACCACGCACATCGACGAAGACGCGGCGAACCTGCTGAAGTTTCACGGATCGTATCAGCAAGAGGACCGCGATCAGCGTGCGGCGCGTAAAGCTGCCGGCGAAGAGAAGGCGTATCAGTTCATGATCCGCTCGCGCATCCCGGGGGGCGTCCTCACGGCCGAGCAGTACTTGGCGCACGACGATCTCGCAGGTAAATATGGGAACGGCACGGTGCGGCTCACGACCCGCCAGAGCATTCAGCTGCACGGTGTGCTCAAGCACAACCTGCGTTCGACGATTCGCGAGATCAACGACGCGTTGCTCTCGACGCTGGCAGCGTGCGGTGACGTCAATCGTAACGTGATGGGGTGCCCCGCGCCGCTGGCCGATCGTGCACAGGCGCACATCCTCGAGACGGTCAACGCGATCATGCATCATCTCGCGCCGCATACGCACGCGTACCACGAGCTTTGGCTCAACGGGGAGCGCGTCGACCCGCACGCCGCCGCGAACGACGACGAGCCGATCTACGGGCCGACGTACCTCCCGCGCAAATTCAAGATCGGCGTAGCGCATGGCGGCGACAACTGCGTCGACGTCTTCACGCAAGACATCGGGCTCATCTCGATGCTCGAAGGCGATCGCCTCGCCGGCTTCACGCTGGTCATCGGCGGTGGGATGGGGATGACCCATAACAAGCCCAACACCTACCCGCACGCCGCGCTGCCGCTCTGCTTCGTGACGCCCGAAGAGGTGATCCCGGTCGTCGAAGCCATCGTTACCGTGCAGCGCGACTACGGCGACCGAACCGATCGCAAGCACGCGCGGATGAAATACGTCGTCGCGGAGCGCGGTATCCCGTGGTACCGGCAGCGCGTCGAGGAGCGCCTTGGGCGTAAGCTCGCCGACCCGCGCGCGATCGCGTTCGACAACGTCGACGATCATCTCGGCTGGCACCGTCAGGCTGACGGCGCCTACTATCTCGGCGTCTTCGTGCAGAGCGGCCGTATCAAAGACGATGGTACCTTCCGTCTACGGAGCGGTCTGCGCCAGCTGGTGGAGACGCTCAAGCCCGGCATTCGGATTACCGGCCAGCAGAATCTCTTGATCACCGATATCGCCGCCGATCAGCGCACGCAGGTCGAGGATATCTTGCGCACGCATGGCGTGGAAGTCGATCCCGAACGTCTGGGTGTGAGCCGGTTCAGTATGGCGTGTCCGGCGTCGCCGACCTGTGGTCTCGCGGTCGCCGAGAGTGAGCGTGCGCTTCCGAAATTGCTCGAGGAGCTCGAAGCGGAACTCGCCTCTCTCGGGCTCAGCGGTGAGCGCCTGAGCGTGCGGATTACCGGATGTCCGAACGGTTGCGCGCGGCCGTACATGGGCGACATTGGATTCGTTGGACGGTCCGCCGGCCTCTACGACGTCTTCTTGGGTGGCGACTGGCAGAACACGCGCCTCAATGCGCACTATGCTGCCGGCGTCCGGTACGAGCAACTGATTCCGTCTTTGCGGCCGCTGCTGCTGGACTGGCGAGAGCGTCGCATGGGCGATGAAACGTTCGGTGCGTTCGTGCATCGCGTTGGGTTCGATGCGTTGCGCGCGACGCAGGTCAAGACGCCGGCGGTTACGGCATCATGAGCATTCGGCTGGAGGGCGTCAGCAAGCGCTTCGGCGTGAAGAGTGCGTTGCACGAGATCACGCAAAGCTTCGAGGCCGGCTCCCTGACGGCGCTCGTCGGCCCCTCGGGTTGCGGAAAGACGACGCTGCTGCGCGTGATTGCCGGCCTCGAGCGCCCCGATTCCGGACGGATCCTTTTCGACGATGTCGACGTCACCGACGCTCCGCTCAAGGAGCGGCACGTGGGATTCGTCTATCAGCAATACGCGCTTTTTCCGCACCTCAGCGTCGCCGACAACATCGGCTTCGGCCTCTCGGTGCGCAAGAAGAGCCGTGCGGATGTAAGCAGCCGCGTCGCTGAGTTGCTCGCGCTGGTGCGTCTCACCGGATACGAGCGGCGGCTACCGCGCGAACTCTCCGGCGGCGAGCGCCAGCGGGTCGCATTGGCGCGCGCGCTGGCCGCGGAGCCCGCGTTGCTCTTGCTCGATGAGCCGTTTGCAGCCCTCGACGTGCATGTGCGACGCGATTTGCGGCGCTGGCTGCGTGAGCTGCACGAACGGGTGCACGTGACGACGGTCCTGGTGACGCATGACGCCGACGAGGCGATGGAGATTGCCGATCAGTTGGTGGTGATGCGCGCGGGGCGCGTGCAGCAGTACGGCACGCCGCAAAACGTGTACGAAGAGCCGGCCAACGCCTTCGTGATGCAATTCATCGGCGGCGCCAACGTGGTTCAGGGATCGTCGTCGGAGGTGTACGTACGGCCCAAAGATCTGCGCATCGATGCGCGCCCCTTTGGAGAGGCGTTTCCCGGCGTCGTGGACCGTATCGTCGATCTCGGCGATCGGTCACAACTCGAAATCCGCCTCCCCGACGGGCAGCACCTCACCGCCGATCTCGACGTGGCGCGCGCGCGCGAACTGGCGCTCGATCGCGGTCACACGGTCTGGATCGAAGCCACCCGCGTGCGTGAATTTGGAGTTTCGGCAGCGTGAGATCCCTTCGCCCCATCCTGCTGACGGTCGTCGCGTTCTTCGCCATGGCCTTCGGCGCCGTGCATGTGCAAGCGCAGACGGCCTCCTCGTCCGTCACGATGCTCAACGTCTCGTACGATCCGACCCGTGAGTTCTACACCGCCTACAACGCGCTCTTCGCAGCCTATTGGAAGAAGAAGACGGGGCAGACGGTGACGATCAACCAGTCGCACGGGGGATCGGGAGCCCAGGCCCGGGCCGTGATCGAGGGCCTCGATGCAGATGTCGTCACGCTGGGTGCATCCTCCGACATCGATGCGATTGCAAAGAGCGGTGCGCTTCCGGCAAATTGGCAGACGCGGTTGCCCGACGAGAGCAGCCCGTATACCTCGACGGTCGTCTTCGTGGTGCGCAATGGCAATCCCAAGCACATCAAGGACTGGGATGATTTGGTAAAACCCGGCGTCGTGGTGATCACGGCAAACCCGAAGACGGGAGCCGGGGCTCGCTGGAATTTCCTGGCGGCTTACGCCTACGCGTTACGCCGTAACCACAACGACGACGCGAAAGCCCAAGCCTTTGTCGGCGCCCTCTACAAGAACGTACCCGTGCTGGACAGTGGGGCACGTGGATCGACGACGACGTTCGTGGAACGCGGCATGGGTGACGTCCTGATCGCGTGGGAGAACGAAGCATATTACGTCCTTCGCTCGTCCGGCGCCGGCTACCAGATCGTGACGCCCTCCACCAGCATTCTGGCGCAGCCCCCCGTTGCGTGGGTCGATGCCAATGACGCCAAGCACGGCACGCAAGCCGTCGCGCAGGCGTACCTGCGGTACTTGTACTCGGTTCCCGCGCAGCGCCTTGCGTGCAAGTTCGGCTACCGTCCGGTGGATACGTCGGTGCTGGGTACCTGCGGAACGCACTTTGCGCCGGTCAACCTCACGTCGATCAAAGAGTTCGGCGGATGGTCCGTCGCGCAGCCGCGGTACTTTGGTGACGGCGGCATCTTCGACCAGCTGTATCAGCCGAAGTGAAGACGCCGCGCGACATCGTCCCGGGCCGGGCGCTGTCGCTCGGCATTACGCTCTCGGTTCTCGGCGGCGCCATTCTCATTCCACTGCTCTGCGTGGTGCTCACGCTGCGCGGGATGACGCCGCAGCAGTTCTTCGGGGTGATCTTCGCACCGCGCACGCTCGCGTCGTTTCGACTCACGTTCGGCGCGTCGTTCGTGGCGGCGTTGCTCGATCTGGTCATGGGTTCGTTCTTGGCGTGGGTGCTCGTGCGCCGGCGCTTTAGCGGAAAGGCGGTGCTCGAGGCGTTGGTCGATATCCCGTTCGCATTGCCGACAGCGATCACCGGCGTCACGCTGGCGACGCTCTACGGCTCGAACGGCTGGGCCGGCCGTCTCCTCGAACATTGCGGTATTCAGGTCGCCTATACGCCGCTGGGAATCGGCCTTGCGCTCACCTTTGTCGGGCTGCCCTTTGTCGTTCGGACGGTGCAGCCGGTGCTCGCGGATCTCCCGCCGGAGCTCGATGAGGCCTCGGCGCTGCTGGGCGCGGGGCCGGTGATGCGCTTCGTTCGCGTCAGTCTGCCGCTGCTCGTGCCGGCGATGATGACCGGCTTTGCCCTCGCCTTCGCACGTGGGCTCGGTGAGTATGGTTCGGTCATCTTCATTGCCGGCAATATGCCGGGGCGAACGGAGATTGCGCCACTGGTGATCCTTACGCACCTCGAGGAGTTCGACTATCAGGCCGCCGCGGCAATCGCAGTGGTGCTGCTCGTCGTCTCATTCGTGATGCTCTTCGTGATCAATAGCTTGCAGCGCTCGATCACGCACGCGCGCACCGCACTATGATCGGCGAGGCGACGCTCGAACAGGTGATCCCGCACGCGCCGCCGCGCAGCATCCGGGCTCGCTGGCTTGAAGCGGTGCCGGTGGGCCTCGCCTTCGTACTCGTCGCGCTCTTCATCGCGTTGCCGTTGGTCAGCGTCATCTTCGAAGCATTCAAAGATGGCGCACCGGCCTTCGCTGCCACATTTGCTGACAACGATGCGTGGAGTGCGATCGGCCTCACGCTGCTGGTGACGGCGATCACCGTCGTCTGTAATACGGCCTTCGGAATCATCGCGGCCTGGACGGTTACGAAGTATCGTTTTCCCGGCAAGGCGTTGCTCGTGAGCCTGATCGACCTGCCGCTGACGGTCTCGCCGGTCGTTGCGGGGCTCGCCATTTTGCTTGCGTTCGGCGAGCATACCGCCATTGGCGGCTGGCTCTCCGACCACGGTATTCGCATCGCCTTCGCCTTACCCGGCATCGTGCTGGCGACGATCTTCGTGACGTTCCCCTACGTGGCGCGTGAGCTCATCGCGTTCATGCAAGAACACGGCCGGGAATTGGAGGAGTCTGCTCTGCTACTTGGCGCCAACGTGTGGCAGACGCTCTGGCGAGTAACGCTGCCCGCGGCTCGATGGGCGTTACTCGACGGCGTGTTGCTCTGCAACGCCCGCGCAATGGGCGAGTTCGGCGCAGTCTCGGTGATCTCGGGGCGCATCAGCGGTCAAACGATGACGATTCCATTGCAGGTCCAGAGCCTCTACGACGACGGTCTTCTCACCAACGCCTTCTCTCTAGCCCTCTCACTCGCGGTTGTGACGATCGCGCTCTCTCTCGTGCGCTCCCATCTTCAACGCGAACGCAAACGAGCTGAAGCCGAGTACGTGCCTGACTTTCAGATTTAGAGCCGCTGGAAGCCATCACGCAAAAAAGCCGAAACAAAACAGTGACGTTCAATTGCGTTCTCTGAAGACGAGCAGCCATCGATAAAATTGCTAATGTGGCACCAGATTGCCGTAGCCATCGGGGGGATGACCAGCTTCGACGTCGGAAATGCGCTGTTGCAAGGTGGCGGATTCGGGAGTTCCTTCGATTCGCCAGGGCGGAGCTCCAGACGAGAGGTTGCGTAACGCTTGCGCCCGTGACGGGAGGCGGCTCATCGAATCGACTTGGCCGGGTGGGCGAGTGGACCGCCAATGAAATTGGGTAATAGGCAACTGCGTGCCGTCGAATTGCGCAAACCATTGGTTCGGCGCCCAGGTGTGGGCCGGCGGCGGAAGATTCGGAACGCCGTAGCTTGTGAGAACGTCGTACACGTCATCGAGGCAATCTCTGGTGACGACGATGTATCGTTGAGCCGCGACCCATAAGACCGTACCATAGGCGGCCGCCGGAGCGGCCGTCTCCAGATCGACGTATTTGACCTCATCGTACTTCCGGTCAATGGCAAACGGCACGGGGTCGATCGAGGTGTCCGTCCAGAAGCCCATATCGACCGGCTGGACGATCGGATCGCTACCCGGATCTTCGATTGCCCCGCAGTCGGCCAGTTGCGCGTCGCAGTCGAACGCCCAGCCGACGTGGCCGAGTCCGAAGGCGCCGGCATAGCGGACGAATACCGCCGCCCTCACCTGTGTGATCCCATCGCGCTGGGGGTTGGCTCCGGCGGGGAAGACCGCCTCCGATCGCAGGCCTCGCCATCTGGAGCACTTCCGTCGCCGCAGCGTGCTTGTGCGTCCTCGCACCTGGGTAGCGTGAGGGGCATGGAAGACTACAAGAACGCCCTCCCCGATGAAGTCGAGGACCGGCGTGACGATGACGACGAGCGCCCTCGGCCACTGCATACGCAGGCGGATAACGAGCCCCCATTGAGCCGGGCAGAGGCGGAGGTCGCAGGGCTGACCGGAGACCCCGAAGTCGTGTATGGTGACGATTCGCTCGAGCCCAACGAGGAAGATCAGCGCGACGCGCACCGCCGGCCATAGGCGTGAATGATGCCGAGCGGAGCGCCGCTCAGGCGGCCAAGCTACGGTATCTCAACGATACCGGGCCGGGCATCCGTCGCAAGCGGCGCGGCAAGGCGTTCGTCTACACGTCCCCGCACGGCGAAGTGATTCGCGACGCCGCCGAGCTTGCCCGGATCCGCGCCCTCGCCATCCCGCCCGCGTACACCGACGTGTGGATCGCTCCCTATCCAAACGCCCATCTGCAAGCGACCGGCCGAGACGCTCGCGGCCGCAAGCAGTACCGCTACCATCCACGCTGGCGCGAAGTGCGAGACGAAAGCAAGTTTGATCGTATGACGAGTTTTGCGCGTGCGTTGCCGGCACTACGCGAGCGCGTCCAGCGCGATTTGGGCCTCCCTGGACTGCCACGCGAGAAGGCCATCGCCGTGGTGGTGCGTCTCCTGGAGATGACGTTGATGCGTGTCGGGAACGAGGAATACGCGCGGACGAACGACTCGTACGGCCTCACGACCTTGCGCTCGGATCACGTCGACGTGCACGGCGCCGTCGTGCGTTTCCGATTCCGCGGAAAGAGCGGAAAAGAGCACGCCATCGCGGTGAGTGACCGCAAGCTCGCGCGCGTGATACAGCGCATGCAAGATCTGCCGGGCCAGGAGCTCTTCAGCTACGCCGATGACGACGGAACCGTGCAATCCATCGACTCGAGCGATGTGAATGCGTATCTCCGCGAGGCAACCGGCGGCGAATTCAGCGCCAAGGACTTTCGTACGTGGTTTGGGACGCTCTCCTGCCTCGTCGCGCTCGGACTTTCTCGACCGGTCAAAACCGCGCGCGACCGAAAACGCATCGTGCAATCGGCGCTCGAAGTCACCGCCGCCGTGCTCGGCAACACACCGACGATCTGCCGGAAGTCGTACGTGCATCCGGCGTTGCTCGAGCGCTATCTCGACACGGGAAAGCTGCCCGCGTCGTTGAGCAGACCGTGCGCCAAGGAGGCGGCGAAGGGAACAGGAATCGCTGCTCTCGAGCTCGCGCTCGCGCGCTTCCTGGGAGGCAGGCACGGTGACAGGCCCTCGACAGAACAGTTGTTACGTGCTTCGGTCCGTCGTGCGACCGCGCGGAAAGCGACGTAGACCGTGCCAATCTGCCATGAGGCGTTGCGCAGGCCTTGCAGCGGCTCTCCGCCGACGCTCCTCGATTTTTCGACCTGGGCGATCTTCTACGGTCCGACGGCGGCGAGAAGCTATAGCAAAGACGCATGGTCGAGGATGAGGGAGAGCGCCGCAGCGATCAGCGTGACGGCAAGCGCGATGAGCAGCTGCGCCGGTGAGAGACGCTTTGCGATGCGAGGACCGATCTGGCCGCCGATGAGGCCGCCGACAGCGAGCGGCAGGGCGATACCCCACTGGATGTCGTGACTCAGCAGATGGGTCGCCACGCCCACCGGTGAGGTGAACGCGATCGCGAACTGTGAGGTGGCCGTCACGATGTGCGCCGGTACGTCGAAGAACATGAGAGCGGGGATGACGATCGTACCGCCCCCGATACCGAAAAAGCTCGAGGCAAATCCCGTAACGACGCCAACCACCAGCAGCACGGGGACGTTCTCGCGATAGCGGTACTCTTTCCCGCTCGCGTCTCGAAGCACGCGCTGCCCGAGATTTTTGCGAGGCGAATGCCCAGCCCGTTGGTGCGTGCGGCTGCGCCGAATGGCATCGGTCGCGACGTAGATCAGGAGCGCACTATAGATCAGATCGAAATCGACGAAAGAGACGTAGTGCACGCAGATTGCGCCCGCAATGCTCCCTGGAATGCCGGTCGCCGCGATGAACAGCCCGGCACGGACGTCGACCCGCCGCTGGCGCACATACGCGACCGTTGCGCTCAATGAGTTGGCAAATACCATGACCAGCGCCGCGCCGGCCGTGCCCGCCGGCGAGACGGCGAAGACGATGCGCAGCACCGGCACGACCAAGACGCCCCCGCCCAAGCCGACCAGCGAGCCGACGATCGCCGCGAGTGTGCCGATGAGAAAAAATGCGACGATCTCCACGGGCGTCATGTGGCGCCCCGGGTGCTACTGCACGCGGCCGATGTAGCGGCGATCGCGCGTGTCGATCCGGATCACGTCGCCGGGATTGACGAAGAGCGGCACCTGCACCGAGGCGCCCGTCTCCAGCTTTGCCGGTTTGGTCGTTCCGGTCGCCGTGTCGCCTTTGAAGCCGGGGTCGGTCTCTTCCACGCGCAGCTCCACGTGCGCCGGAAGATCGATGCCGATCGGCACGCCGTCGTGCAACTGCACGGCGACTTTCATTCCGTCTTTGAGAAAATCCGCGGGGTCGCCGATGAGCTCGCGCTGGAGGGTGATGTTCTCATACGACTCGCTGTCCATGAAGTGGAAGCCGTCGGCGTCGTTGTAGAGCATCTGCATCTCGCGGTTGTCGACGGTTGCACGCTCGAGCTTTTCGCCGGCCCGGAAGGTGCGCTCGACCGTCGAGCCGGTCTTGACGTTCTTGAGCCGTGTCCGGACGAAGGCCGACCCTTTCCCCGGCTTGACGTGCAGAAACTCGATCACCGTCCACAACTGGCCATCCACCACGATGGTAACGCCATTGCGGAAATCGTTCGATGAAATCATATCCGGCCGTCACTTAAGGCCTCCAAGACCCTGACCCTGCGGCGTGCGCGTCCCGCGTGCCCATTTCGCTCAAGGAGGCGCGGTCTTCGAGCCGGCCGTCTGGCGCCTGAGGCCGATCGTGTGCTCGCGGCCGCCCCGGAGGCGCTCGATATTCTCGCGGTGCGTCCAGACGATAAAGAGCGCCGCCGCCACCCCGAAGAGCGTCTCGTCGAGATTCCGCGTGGCGAACCAGAGCCAAAGAGGGGCGCTTGCACAAGCGGCGAGCGATGCGACCGACGAGTACCGTGTCAGGCGCACCGCCACGAGCCAAATCACGACGGCAGCGATCGCCGCCTCCCACGAGAAGGCGATGAGCGCGCCGAGCATCGTCGCTACCCCTTTCCCGCCGCGGAAGCGAAGCCACGGCGAGAAGCAGTGTCCGAGGATCGCGGCGGCGGCGCACGCCACGCCCACGAGCGGATCAACGCGAAGCGCGAAGGCCGTCGGCGCAAAGCCTTTGAGCAAATCGAGCACGAGGACAGCTGCGCCGCCGGCACGCCCGAAAGTGCGCAACGCATTGGCGGCGCCGATGTTGCCGCTCCCCGACGCACGAATGTCCCGATGGAAGAAGACGCGCCCAACGATCACCCCAAACGGAAGTGAGCCGATCGCAAAGCCTCCCGCGATCGCCAACAAGAGTGCGGCCGGCGTCACGAAGCGTCTTCGTCGCGCCGGCGTTCGCGAAACTCGAGCTTCAGGGGGACGCCCGTGAAGTCGTATGCGCCGCGCAACGTGTTCTCCAGGAAACGTTGGTACGCCGTCGTTACGAGTTCGGGGTCGTTGCAGTGGAAGATGAAGAGGGGTGGATGCGAGGTCACTTGCGAGCAATAGTAGATGCGCAGCGGCCGGCCGCCCTTGGCGGGCGCCGGATGCGCCATCACGGCATCGCGAATCGTCGCATTGAGTTGTGCGGTCGGAATGCGCCGGTCGAGGTTCGCGGCGATCTGCATGACTTGCGGCATGAGGCTACCCAAGCGCCGTTTGGTCAGCGCCGAGAGAAACGTCACGGGCGCGAACGTCGCAAACGGCATGTCGGCGTAGATGGCCTGCGTGAGTTCGGCTTGCTGGTAGTCTCCTTGCGCGAGCGCCAGGTCCCACTTGTTGGC
Organism: Candidatus Acidiferrales bacterium; assembly: GCA_035503775.1. Taxonomy (GTDB): domain Bacteria; phylum Vulcanimicrobiota; class Vulcanimicrobiia; order Vulcanimicrobiales; family Vulcanimicrobiaceae; genus DATJTD01. The sequence continues at coordinate 4,119 of DATJTD010000119.1, read as the reverse complement.
GACGATGATCAGGCCTTTGCGCTCCTCGAGGATCATCCCGGCCAGGCGCCGGTCTTGCGCGAGCACGCCGCGCATCGCATCGATCAGCAAGATCGCGATGTCGCAGCGCGCAATTGCACTGAGCGAGCGCAGCGACGAATAGTATTCGATCGAACCGTGCGCCGCCGGCTTCTTGCGCATGCCGGCGGTATCGATCAGGCGAATGCGGTGGTCGTGGAAATCGAAGAGCGTGTCGATCGCATCCCGCGTCGTGCCTGGTTCCGAAGAGACGATCGAGCGCTCTTCGCCGAGCAGCGCGTTGAGCAGCGAACTCTTGCCGACGTTGGGCTGGCCGACGAGCGCGAGCGCGAGTTCTCCCTGGGGTGCAAGCTGATCGTCGCCTGAAGGGAGGCGCGCCACGATCTCGTCGAGCAGATCGCCCGTCCCCTCGCCATGGATTGCCGAGACGGGGAACGGTTCGCCCAGACCGAGTCGCGCGAACTCGCCGGGAATTTGCGTGCGCACACGTTCCGACTCCGCTTTGTTGGCCACGAGGATGACCGGGCGGCGCGTCTTGCGCAAGATCATCACCACGTCGTCATCCAACGGCGAGAGCCCCGCTGCGGCGTCGACGACGAAGACGATCACGTCGGCTTCGCGCGCGGCGAGTTCGGCTTGCGCGCGGGTCTGGGTCGCAATCTCGTCGGCAGTGGTCTGGGCGTCGATCCCGGCGGTGTCGACGAGGCTGAAGGTGCGTCCTTGCCATTCCGCCAGAGCGTAGAGCCGGTCGCGCGTGACGCCGGGCATATCGTCGACGATGGCGAGGCGCTTACCGACCAAGCGGTTGAAGAGTGCGCTCTTTCCGACATTGGGGCGGCCAACGATGGCAACCGTGGCGGGGCGAAGTGAGGAACCGTGCGCCGTGTCGTCGAGTTGGGTGGTCATCTCGTATGCCGGCTTCGCCGTATGGGGGGCGTGTACCGTGCCCGCACGAAGTCTGAGAGACGGATGCGCTTCTCTCTCGGGCTTGCGACCGCTGCGGCGGCACTCATCACGAGCTCCGCGGCGATGCAGACGCCCGCGCGGGCCGACGTCTCCTCGTCGGGCGGTGTCTACGTGACGACCCTTCCCAGCGGGGCGGACGTCTGGGTCGACGGCACGTACTGCGGGCCTTCTCCCGTCTTGGTCGATGCGCTCGCCCAGGGCCGCCACGCGATCACCCTGACCAAGACCGGCTGGAACGTGCAAGAGGTCGACGTCGACATTCCCGGCGGCGGCATCACGCTGTCGAGCACCAAGCTCGCCCCGGGGACGCGCGGCGGGGAAACGGCGACGACCGGGACGGTGGTCGTGCGCGGTCTCGCAGCAGGAGCAAAGATATCGATCGACGGCGCCCCGCCGCAGGCCGTCTCCGGGCCGATGACCTTCCCGGCCGGCTCGCATACCGTCACCTTCGATGGAGCTCAAGGCGCGACGACCCGTTCGTTTACCGTCTTGCCGGAGACCACCAGCGAACTGGTGTTACACGATATCCCAACGACCGAGGCGCGCGCGGGCGTGATCGCCCCGGCGACCGATTATCTTCCGCCCGATGCCATCGACCTCGACGGCCGGCGGCTGCTCATTCACTACCTCGGCCACGAAGTCGTCGCCCACCTCGACGAGAACACGTTGCGCCTCGACGGCTCGGACGTCTCGTACGACAGTGCGCCATCGGTCATCAACGGAAAGCTCTATCTTCCACTCGATTTGCTCGAGACGATCACGAAGTAGCCGATGGCGACGATCTACATCGAGACGCACGGCTGTCAGATGAACGAAGCCGACTCACAAGACATTGTGCGGCACGCGACCGCCGCCGGCTACACCGTCACCGCCGATCCGAAGGCGGCCAGCGTCGTCGTGCTCAACACGTGCACGGTCCGTGACAATGCCGAGACGCGCGCGTACGGGCGTATGCAACACTTCCATGCGCTCAAGCTCGCCGATCCCACGATCAAGGTCGTGGTGTGCGGGTGTCTCGCCGAACAGGATCGCGACCGTCTGGCGGCGCGCGCCCCCCACGTCGACGCCGTCTTCGGCACCAGTGAGATCGCGCGTCTCGGCGAGACGCTGGCGAGTTGGCGCGACGGGTTTGGCGACGGCGAGGAATACGCCGACGAGCGCGCGCTGATCGAACACTTAGGCGGGACAGAAGCCGACGGAATCACCGACGAATTCTCGCACCTGCGCGCGTTTGTGACGGCGCAGCGCGGCTGCTCGTACTATTGCACGTTCTGTATTGTGCCCTACGTACGCGGCCGTTTCGATCACCGGCCGATGGAGGCGATTCTCGATGAGGTGCGCGCCAAGCTGGCGGGTGGTGCGCGCGAGGTCATGCTGGTGGGTCAGACGGTCAACGCCTGGCGCGATCCGATCGATGGCCGTGACTTCGGCGACCTCTGCCGCGCGGTTGCCGCGCTCGACGGGCTCGAGCGTCTCTCGTTCGTCTCGCCGCATCCCAAAGATTTCACCGAGCCGATGATCGCAACCCTGGCGCAGATTCCACAGATGAGTACGCGCGTACACCTGCCATTGCAATCCGCGAGCGATCCGATGCTGCGGCGCATGAATCGCAAGTACACGATCGCACAGTACATGGAGCGAGTGCAAGCGTTCCGGCGGCACATGCCGCACTGGGCCATCACCACCGACATCATCGTGGGCTTTCCGGGCGAGACGGAGGACGATTTTCGCGCAACGCTGGATTTGGCGGAGTCCGGGCTCTTCGCCCAGGCGTACATGTTCGTGTACTCGCCACGCCGCGGCACTCCGGCCTCCCACTTCGAGCAAGTGCCGTTCGAGATCGCGAACGAACGCTTCCGCCGCCTAGCGGCCGCGCAAGACGCGGCCTGCCGCCGCTACCACGACCGCAAGATCGGCACGGTCGTTCGGGCCTTGATCCAGGGACCGTCGAAAAAATATCCCACCAAGTTAGCGGGCAAAACGGCGGACAACGTGACGGTCATCGCACCGATGCCCCCCGAGTATGACGCGATGCTCTACGCGAGCGAGCCGTGGATCGACGTGCGAGTCGAAGCAGCGTTCGTGTGGGGTTGCACTGGAACGCTCGTAGGTCGTGCCGTGCGCATGAGCGGCGAAGCTACGCCGGTGCAGCGCGCCGTGCTTGATCTCATCGCCGCGCGTTAGGTCAAGAACCTCACGGCGCGAACGCTTCTGCATGCATCAAAGCGGCACGTGAGCGTTTGTGTGCCGTTCTTCGAGTCGAACGCAACCTTCGCACAAACGAGCCGGCTCCTCTGCCTGTGTCCAGCGGTATCCGAACGTCAAGGCGTTATGTATTCAGAACCAAACGTGATGTGATTTGTCACAGGCACCGTTCCCCGGCCAATCGCAGCGCCGCTCGCAGTCCAATAGTAGACGGTAACCGGCGTTTTCCCGATGACCAGCGCTGACGGCCAGTTTATGCAATATCCAATTGCGCCGCTTCCTCCTTGAGGAGGGATGTCGCAGTTCACAACGACGTTGCCTATTGTGACGGGAGGCGTAATGTAGAAAGTCTTCGATGCTCCGCTTGCGGTGTGAATTATTAGTCCTCCTACGTGGTCTCCGATGCCGTAGCTCAACAGCACGCCTCGCGCAGTGGATAACTGCACATTCGGTGGCTCCGTCGGGAAAAAACTCTCAGGGTAGGTAGGCGTAGGTGAACCATTCGCGGTGGCACCGATTGGCAGGATTTGGGTGCAGAAGAGAAGCGCAATGAAACTCGCGCACGCAATTTGCCCGGTGTGCTTGCAAAAGAACGCAAGTACGTTGGTCGATATTTCGGCCTTTGCCTTCGGCATATTCCTATCCTTACTCATGGCGTGCCGCAACTGAGGTTTGCATGATGTTTTACTAGCAATGCGAGATGTGCCATAGCCGACTGTTGATATGTGTCCCCTGGGCTCGGCCAGGACTGGGGGGTTGTGCTGACTGCGAGTTGGCCGGAGTTATAGACGTGGTAAGCATTCTCGATTGTCCCGATTTTTGGATTGGCGATCGACAATGCGAGTTGGTTCGCTGCCCAGTTTGCAGCCCAGCTTACGTTGAAAGCCTGAGCATTCGACACTTCAGGGTGTGCGCCACCGTCAATTTGAA
>DATJTD010000118.1:0-4318 GCA_035503775.1 Candidatus Acidiferrales bacterium | reverse complement strand
GAGCCAATAGACGCCGGCATCGGGATCGCTGCCGCGAATCGACTTGATGAAGGCGCTGATGACGTCGTAGTGATTCTCGCCCTTCTTGTCGTAGGCGATCATACGCCGTTGCAGCGCGTCGGCGATGAGCGGCGCGTCGATGTGCCGCACTCCCGACGCATCTGCAGGTGCCGCGTCGGCGGCGAATTCGAGGGTACCGAGGGCGACACGCGCATCGCCGTTGGCCAAGTTGACCAGGGCGGCTAACGCTGCATCGTCGAGGACGACCTGTGCTGCCCCGAGCCCCCGCTCGATATCGCCGAGCGCGGTGCGCACGATACGTTCGATCTGTTCGTCGGTCAACGCCTTGAGCACGAAGACGCGCGAACGCGAGAGGAGCGCCGAATTCACTTCAAACGACGGATTCTCCGTCGTCGCACCGATGAGCGTGATCGTGCCGTCTTCGACGTAGGGCAAGACCGCGTCTTGTTGCGCCTTGTTGAACCGGTGTATTTCGTCGACGAAGAGGACGGTACGCCGGCCGAGCGTGCGCGCGCGTTGTGCGTCGGCGACGACGGCGCGCAAGTCTGCGACGCCGGCGCTCACCGCAGAGAGCGCCACGAACTGCGAGCCGGTGCTGCGCGCGATCACTTCGGCAAGGGTCGTCTTCCCCGTACCGGGCGGTCCCCACAAGATCATGGACGGGATGCGATCGGTTTCGATGGCGCGGCGCAGGGCATGGCCTTCGCCGATCACGTGCTCTTGCCCGACGAATTCGTCGAGCGAGCGCGGCCGCATGCGCGCCGCCAGGGGTTCGGTGGCGCCGGCGGCGCCTTCGAACAGACCGACGTCACGCGGGCCACGCCGCGCGCTCACGAGGCGCCACTTTGCTCAGTCTCGGTCACGTGCACGTTGCCTTGCAAGTGCAGATGCGTGTGCACCTCGCTGATGTCGGCGCGGTCGGCGGTGATGTCACGCCCCGGCTCCTGATAGTGCACGTCTCCGATCGCATGATAAACCCGATGTACCCCATCGATGTCGAGCCGATCGCACGTCAGCGTGGGCGGCATTGGTGTCGCCGTGGGACTGGGCACCGGCGACGGCGACGGACCGTTCACCGGGACACTCTCCAGAACGACGACGACGTTGCCGGTTATCGAGACGCGTTTGGTCACCGAGTTTCCGGTCGCGCGATCGCCCGTGATCTGCAGGCCTTCGCGCGTCGCCGTGAAGCGGTCGGGGATCGTGAAGTTGCCGGTGACCGGATTGGAATCGATTGCCGCTGCTTGAATCGTATCGAAGCCGCCGACGCCGCTGTGCGATCCTCCGGTCTCACGGATCGCGATGCGTCCCGAGAGGCGCAGTTGGTCGGTCGCGCCGTCGAGATCCGCGCGGTCGGACGTCGTCTCGCGGGTGTTCTGCGTGAAGTGCACGTTCCCGATGGCGTGGTAGACCTGATGCGCCCCGTCGATCTGCAGTTGGTCGCACGTCAACGTCGAGGGGCCTTGGGCACTCGACGGCGGCTCACCGACGATCTGCAGCGGCCGCGTGAAATGCACGACCACGTTGCCGTCGATCTCGACTTGTTTGGTCGCCGCATTGCCCTGCGCCCGGTCACCCTCGATCTCTGTCCCTTGACGCGTCGCCGTGAAGCGGCCGGGGATGGTGAAGTCGCCCGTGCGCTCGTTGCTCTGCAGCGCGTTCGTGTGCACGGTATCGAACGCGCCGAACGTGCTGAACTGTGCCCGAGCCGGTGCGACCACCCCGAGGAGAAGCGCGGCCACGATGAGCGCGGCGGATCGCCGTGCGCTCACGGGTGATGCTTCTTCGGTTTCGGCGGCCCTCCGGGCGGTCCGGGTGGCGGAGGCGGCACGGGGGAGAGGACCGTCACGTTGCCAGTCGCCGTCCCCATCCCCGTCTCCGTGTTGTAGTCCACGGCGTCGGCGCTGAGCGTTTGGTCACCGTCCTTGATCGTTACGTGACCGTCCATATGCAGTTGATTGGTCGCGTCGTTGAGCGTTCCGCGATCGCCGGTCGCCTCGCGTTGACCTTGGATGAAGTGCACGTTGCCGGTCGCCGTGTAGGTCTTCGCGCTCCCATCGGCATCGAGATGATCGCAGGTGAGCGTCGAGGGGACCTGCGTGAATTTCTGCGCCTGCGCGCCGTGATTCTGCAGCGGCCCGTTTTGGTGAACGATCACGTTTCCATCGGCCGAAAGAATCTTCTGTTTGCTGTTCCCCGTTGCGCGGTCGGCCGAGATGTCGGTGTTCCCGTTGACAGCCGTGAAGCGCGAGGGGATTTTGTATGCGCCGGTGGTGTAGTTGTAATCGATCGAATCGGAACGGATGTCGAAACCGCCGATGGTATCGAGGCTCTGCGCGCCGGCCGCTCCCGCAACACCGAAGACCGCCCCGATGGTAAGCAGCGCGCAGGCGCAAGCGGCGCGTGCGCTCACTTCGCCTCCTCAAAGAGTGGGCGCGTAACGTGACCTATCTGCTGCTCGAGCATCTCCGTGGTGATCACTCCTTCGCGCAAGAGGCGCGCATCGTGGTGCGTGAGGTCCAAAACCGTGGATTCGGCGCGCAACGGCGTCGGCCCGGCATCCACGAAGAGGTCGGCTTCCGGAAGCTCCGTGACCCCCTCCACGCCGTAAAAAGAGGCCGCTCCGCTGATGTTCGCGCTCGTCGCCGCGAGCGGTCCGCAGCGTTCCAGAATCGCCCGGCAGAGCGCATGGTCGGGCACGCGCACGCCAACCGACGGCAATCCGCCGCTCACGTGGGGATCGATGAAATCCGGGCGGCGGACGACGATCGTGAGCGGCCCCGGCAAGAAGCGTCGCGCCACCATCGTCGCGAGGGCATTTCCGCGCGCGTACTCCAACAGCTCGGCGACACTGGCGAGGTGAAGGCTCAAGGCCTTCGTTCGCGGCCGGTTCTTGAGAGCGAAGATGCGCTCGACGCTCGCGAGGCGCATCGGGTCACAACCCAGCCCGTACACCGTATCGGTCGGGAAGATGACCGTTCCGCCCGCGAAGACGACACGTGCAACTTCCTCGACGACCTCTTCGACCTCGGCGCCCGTCGCATCAAGACGAATCACAGGAGTTTTAGTATACCATCCGGACGATCGACCGGCCCGCCGTGGCTAGGCGCGAACGCGCAGCCCCGTCCCGATGGCCACGCAAGAGAGCGGATCGTCGGCGATGATCACCGGGATCCCCGTCACTTCGCCGAGCAGCGTGTCGAGCCCACGCAAGAGCGCACCTCCGCCGGTGAGGATCATTCCGCGATCGATGATGTCGGCTGCGAGCTCGGGCGGCGTCTTCTCGAGCACCGACTTCACCGCTTCGACGATCGATTGAATGGGTTCGGAGAGCGCCTCGCGCACCTCTTCGCTGGTGATCTTCACCGTCTTGGGCAAACCGTTGATCAGATCGCGGCCGCGAATCTCCATGATCAGTTCGGTTTCGAGGCGATAGGCCGAACCGATCTTGATCTTGATCTCTTCGGAGGTCCGCTCGCCGATCATCAGGTTGTAGACGCGCCGGATGTGACGAATGAGTGCCTCGTCGAGTTTGTTGCCGGCGACGCGAATCGATTGCGAGACGACGATGCCGCCGAGCGAGATCACCGCGACGTCGGTCGTGCCACCGCCGATGTCCACGACCATGTTCCCCGACGGGCCGTCGATCGGCAGACCGGCGCCGATCGCGGCTGCCATCGGCTCTTCGATGATGTCGACCGTACGCGCGCCGGCAAGTTTGGCGGCATCGCGCACCGCGCGCTCTTCGACGCTGGTGATCTCGGCGGGGACACAGATGATCACCGAGGGTTTGGGCCGGAAGATCATCTCGAACCACGAGCGGTTCTTGGTGACTTTCTTGATGAAATAGTTGAGCATCGCTTCGGTGACTTCGAAGTCGGCGATGACGCCGTCGCGCAGCGGACGAATCGCTTGAATGTTCCCGGGCGTACGCCCGAGCATCTGCCGCGCCTCTTCACCGACGGCAAGCGTCCGGTTCGTGCGCACGTCTTTGGCGACGACGGAGGGCTCGCGCAGCACGATGCCCTTCCCCTTGACGTACACGAGCACGTTCGCCGTCCCGAGGTCGATCCCGATATCCAATGTGTCCCCTACGATAACAATGGCGCTCTCGCGCCCCTACGTCGATCAGCGAGCGCGTGAACCGCACTCGTGACGTAAAAAAACGCCGTCAGGCGCACCGGGGTTTTCCCCGATTGCGCTAGACCACCTTCGGGTAGGCGGTCGTCTCGAAGGTACCGACCGGCTCGATGAGGGGGGAGACCCCGCTGGAACGCTGGACTTGCCCACCGAGGGA
>DATJTD010000117.1:0-5672 GCA_035503775.1 Candidatus Acidiferrales bacterium | reverse complement strand
TAACCCGTCGGCAAGTCGCCATTGAGACCGCCGACGCGCATATAGTTCGGGTGCATCCGCGCCCCACCCGCGTCTTCGATGAGATCGAGGATGTTCTCGCGAACGTCGAAGGCGTACCAGAAGCCCGAGATCGCACCGAGGTCGATCGCGTGCGTGCCGAGCCAAACACAGTGCGAGGCAATCCGGTTCAGCTCCGCCTGCAGGACGCGAACCTGCTGCGCGCGCGGCGGAATCTTGTCGGTTATGCCGAGCAACTTTTCAACCGCGAGAACGTAACACAGCGCGTTGCTCTGCGGCGCGAGGTAGTCCATGCGCTCGATGACCGTCGACGCCTGCGTCCAGAAGAGATTCTCGGCCGACTTCTCGATGCCGGTGTGCAGGTAGCCGATCTCCATATCGGCTCGCTCGACGATCTCGCCGGAGACCTCGACGACGACTTGCAAGACACCGTGCGTCGATGGGTGCTGCGGCCCCATCGAGAGCGTCATCACGTTGCCTTCGCGCTTGACGACGTCGAATTCGATGCTGGTAGTGACCGGCGCTTCGGAGGCCATCGGCGCTATTTCCCCTCTCCGCGAATGCGCGCGATCTGGCGCTGCAGTGCTTGGGCGACCTTCCCCGACGGCGGAGCGCCCGCGGGGACGTTGCTCTTGAGCGCAAAGGCCGGCCGCGGCGTCTTCTCACGCGCAGGCCCGCGGAGCGGATAGTCTTTGCGCAGCGGGTGACCTTCCCAGTCGTAGGGCATCTGAATGCGCTTGAGGTTCGGGTGCGCGGTAAAGGTGATGCCGAAGAGATCGTAGACTTCGCGTTCGGGCCAATCGGCACACTTCCACAGATCGGTCACGCTCGGAACCGTCGGCTCGTCGGCCGGAACGCCGACCAGCAGACGTAGACGTTTGGGGGTTCCAATTTCGGCGACCGTCGCCGGTTGCGCCGGCAACGCCAAGAGGTGGTAGACGACGTCGAAGCGCGGCGTGCGCTCGGGATAATCGGCCGCACCGATGTCGAGCAGCATCGTATAGCCTTCGGCGCGCAGCGCGATCAAGCGATCGCGCAGAGCGGCAGGCTCCCAGCGCTCGATGATGGCGTCGTCGATCGGTGGGCGTACGCTGGTTGGGTCGGTCGCCGTCCCGGCGATCGAGGGCGTCTGTGGACTAGGCACGCTCTTCCTCTCTCAGGCGCGGGCGAAGATGCCGCCGCGCCCACCTTGGCGGATCTGCTGCTGGATGAGGTTCACCGCATACAGCAGACCGTCGGGCGTCGGCGGACAGCCGGGGACGTAGACGTCGACCGGGATGATCGTGTCGACACCTTGCACGATCGCGTAGTTGTCGAAGACACCGCCGCTGCTCGCGCACGCGCCCATCGAGATCACCCATTTGGGATCGGCCATCTGATCGTAGAGGCGTTTGATGATCGGCCCCATCTTCTGCGCGACACGCCCGGAGACGATCATCAGATCGGCTTGGCGGGGCGAGGCACGAAAGACTTCGGAGCCGAGGCGCGCGATGTCATACTGCGGGGCTTGCACGCTCATCATCTCGATGGCGCAGCAAGCCAGACCCATCGTAAGAGGCCAGACGCTCGAACTCTGCGCCCAGCGCGCGATGTCGTCGACTTTCGCCAGCAAGAACTGCTGGCCGGGCATCATCTCCACTCGAATCCTCCCCTGCGCCAAACGTACACGTAGCCGATGCCCAAGACGACGACAAAGACGACCATCTCGAGCAGACCGTAACCGCGCAGCGCGTGCATCTCGACCGCCCACGGATAGAACGACGCCGCCTCGACGTCGAAGACGACGAAGAGCATCGCGATGAGATAAAACCGGATCGGAAGCCGGCCGCCGACGTCGGAGGTCGGCTCGACGCCGCACTCATACGCCTCGGACTTGGTGGGATTCGGTTTGCGGCGAGCGACCAAACCGGGGACGGAGACGAAGGCAAACGCCATTAGGGCCGCCACGGCCAAGAAGACGGCGACCGGCGCATAGGGAGTCATCGCCTTCACAACTTTTGCAAGGGTCCTGACGGTCCTCCGCCATAAACGCGCCAATATGATGAAGCCGAGACCTTTGGGTCGTTACAGATGGCTGTTCTCCCTCGTCGCAGCCGCTTTGATCCCGCTGGGGGCGCTGACCGGCTGCAAGACGCCACCTATCGGCGTGCAGGACTACGGAACGGTGATCGGCACGGTCTACGATGCGCGGACACACGCGGCGTTAGGAAACGTCCTGGTCAACATCGGCTCACTCTCGACCGGCTACACCGACGCAACCGGAAACTTCAGCATCGTCCGGGTCCCGGTCGGTATTCAGACCGTCCACGTCAACGCGCCGCCGGGCTTCAATGGCGCCCCCGACCAGCAAGTGGACGTCCAAAAAGATACGGCCGTTTCGGTGCCGGCTTTCGGCTTAACGCCAAGTACCTGAAATTTCTTTGCATTTCTGGGCGTCTTCCCAGGTTTGGCACGTAGGGTCGTAGCGTATCTTCTCAGCGGAGGGCTTTCTGTGATGATCTCTCGGCGTACTTCGTTGCTAGCGCTCGGTTTTTCGGTTGCTGTCTCGCTCAGCGTTGCTGCCTGCGGTCCCCAATCGAGCCCAACGCCGGGCAACTGCAACCCCCCGAACGGCGTGCAGACGGTCCTCGTCTATCCGGCTCCCGGCGCAACCGGGATCCCGGATAACTTCGGCGAGGTCATTTTCGCCAGCACCGGCACGGGGTTGTCGGCTTCCGACCAGGCGTTTTTGGTGGACAATAGCACGAGCGGAGAACAAGAATATGCGTTTGCGACGGTCACGGCGTGGTCGTCGCCGTTGCCGAGCCCAGCGGCGACGCCCCCCTTTGCAAATGCGGTCTACCAAAGCAGCGCCTCCACCGTTGCCGAGTTTCCCGAAGGTCACAACTTCACCGTCGTCTTGAACAACGCCAACTCCAACTGCTTCGCCGGGACCTCGTACGGGTCGTTTACCCTGCAGTAGGTTTTGGCGCCGGCGCGAGGCGCGCGTGCTTGGCGAGGAAACGTTCGGCATCTTCGATCGGGATGGCGAACCCAATTGCGTGCTCTTCGTCGAAGCGTGACTCGGCGATGCCGATCACGGCGCCGGTGTGCGCATCGAAGACCGGGCCGCCGCTTTCGCCGGGGATGACGGGAATGTCCAACTCGAGCGCGTCGTTGCGAATGCTCGAGAGGCGTCCCTCGAAGACCGAGGTGGCAACGCCGAGGCCTTCGTCTTCGAACGCATCGGGGATCGGGTAGCCGGCGACGCCGATTTGAATCCCCTGATCCAAGCTGTGCGACGATCCCAGGTGAACGCTCGGGAGGTTACGCTCATCGGCTTCGACGATCGCGAGATCAGCTTGCACGTCGCTCGCGACGACGCGCGCCGCAACGGTTCGGTGATTGTCGATTGTAACCCGCAGCCGCCGGGCACCGTCGATGACGTGTTCGGCGGTCAAAAAACGGCTGCCCCACGAGCCGCTCTCTACCACGAATCCACTCCCGTACGCGTCGTCGTAGACGCCCTTTCTTTTTGGATCGTCACTGGGGGCGAGCATCGTGAAGAGGACGACGCTCGGGCGCAACGCCTTGAAGACGCGGGGAAAGGCATCGGTCGTCGCGTCGTTCGTTGCGTCGGTCGCGGTCACGTTCATCGCTGGCTTGGCCGAGCTGCTCGAACAGGCCGCGAGCGCGCCGAGCAGACACACGATGGCGGCCTTCATGCCGACGCGATGACGCGCGCCTGATTCAGCCGCGCGGCGATGGCTGCGCGCAGGTCGTCGAGATGCGCGCCGGTGACGGCACTGATGCCGATCGCCCCATCCGGGAGCGCCGGCGGCGGCTCCGCCACGTCAACCTTGTTGAACGCAAGGATGGTCGGCTTCCCGTCGAGCTTGAGGTCGTGCAGAATCGACTCGACGCTCGCGCGCTGCCGCGGCCAGTCGGGATTCGAGGCGTCGATCACGTGAACGAGGACGTCGGCATCATCGAGCTCTTCGAGTGTTGCGCGAAAAGCGTTCACGAGTTCTTTCGGCAGCTCGGTAATGAAGCCGACGGTGTCGACCATGCGCACGAAACGGTCCGGCGCGATGTAGACGCGGCGCAACGTCGGATCCAGGGTGGCGAACGGCTGATCGGCGACGAACGCTCCATCACCGTGTGAGAGCCGATTCAACAGCGACGATTTGCCGACGTTCGTATAGCCGACGAGTGCGACCAGCGGCGAAGCCCCTGGTGGTGCGCGCCGCGTCGCACGCGAGCGCCGTACATCTTCGAGCGCCTCGCGCAAGACCGAGATGCGCGACTGAATGCGGCGGCGATCCACCTCGAGCTTGGTCTCACCAGGGCCGCGCGTGCCGATACCGCCGCCGAGCCGCGAGAGCGCTGCGCTCGCACCGATGAGGTTGGCTTGCCGGAAGCGCAATTGCGCGAGTTCGACTTGCAGCTTCCCCTCGCGGCTGCGCGCCCGCTGCGCGAAGATATCGAGAATCACCATCGTGCGGTCGACGATGGGAATCGTCAAGACCTTCTCGAGATTCGTGCGCTGGCGCGGACGCAGATCGTTGAAGACGAAGAGCGTCGTCGCGCCAAGCTGGCGTGCACTCTCGGCGATCTCATGCACCTTACCGCTGCCAACCAAGGTGGCGGGATCGACGGCGTCCAGCCGCTGAACGATACGTCCGACGATCTGCGCACCCGCCGCTTCGATGAGCGCCTCGAACTCGGCGAGTTCGGGCTCGAGCGGACGATTAGGTGTGCGCAGGTCGACAGCGACGACGAGCCCCCGCTCGACCGCCGGCTTAGCGGGCTGCGGCTGTACGCGCGGCATGCGGATGCAGACGCGAGATGAGCCAGGCGACACCTTCATTATAACGCGCCGCCGGCTGCAGCAAGATCGCGGGATCGTCGATCATGAAGAGATGCTTCGTGCGCACCGCCGTAAGGGCATTCCACGGGGGCCGGTCGAGCACGGACGCAAGGCCGACGGCTTGATCTGCAATGATCACGTCGGGCTGCAGCGCGACGAGGGCCTCCGCGCTGTAGCGTGGATAGGCCTCCGGCGTCCCCGTTACCGCATTGGTCCCGCCCGCGAGTTCGATCAAGCGCGCGATGTACGAACGATCGCTCACCGTGTAGATCGGCGCAACGCCCAGCACGACGAAGACCCGTGGACGGGGAAGCCCCGCGACGCGTCGCGCCAGGGCCAGGCTGCGTGCGTGCAGTTGTGCACAGAGCCGGTATGCTTGCGCACGATGGCCCGTGAGAATACCCAGCGTCTGCAGATCGGAGAAGAGCTCGTCGAATGAATCGTTGGGCAGGAGCAGCACATGGATTCCGGCGCGCGCGATATCGGCCACGAGGGCCGCTTGCGCGGGAATGCCCACCACCAGATCGGGATGCAGACGAACGATCCGCTCACTCGCGATCCACGAAAACGAGGCGATTCGTGGCAGGCGCGCCGCCTGCGGCACCACCGTAAACTGCGAGACCCCCACGACTTGCGCCCCCGCCCCAATCGCAAACAAATCCTCCGCAAACGCCGGCGTCAACGAGACGACGCGCACGGATGCGCTAGTGTCTGCGTGCCCAAGGACGGGCGTAAGCAGACCGACGCGCACGGATGCGCTAGTGTCTGCGTGCCCAAGGATGGGCGTAAGCAGACCGACGCGCAC
>DATJTD010000116.1:0-21242 GCA_035503775.1 Candidatus Acidiferrales bacterium | reverse complement strand
CCTTACCGCCGAGGTACTCGCCGGCGCCCATCGAGATCATCCCGACGGTGAGCGAGATCAAACCGGTGAGCACGATCGCGGTGCGATCGGCGGTCGCGCTTCCGACCCCCGTTACGATACCGAGCGTCGTCAGCAGGCCATCTTGCACGCCGAAGACGATCTCACGAATACTGCGCTGGCGCTCGAGGCGCGCGCGTTCGGGAGTATCCGGCATGTGCGGCGTACGCCGCGTCGCCGAGGCCGGGAGGCTGCGGTCGTCCAGCTCGGCGAGGAGTGCGTCATCCACATCCTTGCCTTCGCAGCGGCCGGCCGTCCAGGCCTTCCTCACGCCCGACTTAGACGCGCCGAACGGGCGCAGGGCGCCGAAGCGCGAAGCTTCGCGCGTGCCCGATGACCCGCTGAATCAAAACCCGATCGTCGCACTCGCCATGAAGATCCGCGGCCGGCGCGATCTCGGCCGCGCGATCGACTCCGCCGCTTTCCCGGCCGTCCCGGCAGATGGCTCCGACGTGCTCGCTGCACTTGATGCGTTCGGCGGGGAACTCGCCGTCGGCGCCAAGCGGCTCAACTCCATTTTGGGCAAGAACGGCGTGACGTTCGTGCGTCTGCAACAGCCGCTGCGCCTTCGTTTGCGCTTCGCCGAGCGGCGCATCGCCCTGGATCCGGACGTCGCGCGCCAGCTCGTCATCGTCAAAGGCGAGGGTCTCGACGGCGAATACCAGTTCTTAGCAGAGGCAGCGGCGCCGGCGCTGGTCAACCTCTCGAAGCTTTCGACCGAAGCCGGCTACGGTGAAGCGCTCACCGCTTCTTCTTTGCTGAAGCTGATCGCGCAGGACGCCGAGCTGCCGCGGCCGGCGCATCTCGACGAGCCGGGGCCGCTGCGCTTTTGAGCTTCTTCGCCTTGGCGCGCAAAAAGCGCGCAACGATCGGTGCGCTCGGACAGAGCTTTGCTACCGGACACCGATCGCACAGCGGTATCGGCGCCTTGCAAATTTGCCGTCCGTGCAAAATCAGCCAGTGATGCGCGTGCCGTAATTTCTCGGAAGAGACGAGTTTGGTCACGTCGTCTTCCACCTCGCGCGGCGTCGTGCCGAGCGTGAGCCCTAGGCGGTGCGAGACGCGAAAGACGTGCGTGTCGACGGCAAGCGCGGCGCCCGCAAAAGCAACCGAGACGACGACGCTGGCGGTCTTGCGGCCCACGCCCGGGAGAGCTTCGAGCGCCTCCCGCTCCTGCGGAACCTCGCCGTGATAGCGCTCGACGAGTTCTTGCGCCGTTCGAATGATGTTGCGCGCCTTGGTGCGGAAGAAGCCGCTGGATTTGATGATCGTCTCGACGTCGGCGACGTCGGCGCGCGCCAACGACGCCGCGTCGGGATACTTCGCAAATAAGAAAGGCGTGATGAGGTTCACGCGCACGTCGGTCGTCTGAGCGCTGAGCATCACGGCGATGAGGAGCGTGAAGGGCGAGTCGTAGTCCAGCGCCGTCACCGCGTTGGGATAGGTCTTTTCGAGGATCTCGAGTTCGCGCCGGGCCACGGCGACGGGCACCTTACGGGTGGGAAAGGGGATGACGGGATCGTTCATGCCGCGCGCTTTCGGTCGTTCCACGATTCGGCAGATTGGCGACGCAACCGTGGCGCACCCTGGTCGCGTTGTAGGGCGCAGATGCCGTTCCTGAAGAGCAAGGATCCCGCCATTCCGCCCGGGCAAACCGTCACCGACGGCTTCCCCGTGCTGCACGTCGGCGGAGTGCCCGACTTCGATCCCAAACGGTGGCGCCTGCGCTTTTTCGGTCTCGTCGAGAATCCGTTCGAACTGAGCTGGGAAGAATTGCGCGCCCTCCCTCCCACGCAGTGGCACGGCGACATTCATTGCGTGACGCGCTGGTCGAAGCGGGAGACGACCTGGCGCGGCGTGCTCTTTCGCACGCTAGTCGAGCGAGCGAAGCCCGCGTCCAACGTGACCCACGTTCTCCAGCACGCCGACAACGATTACACGACCAATCTCCCCTTGGAGGCGATGCTCGGGGACGACTGTCTGATCGCCTATGAATTCGACGGCAAGCCACTCGAGCCGATCCACGGCGGCCCGGTGCGCATGCTCGTGCCCAAACTCTACTTCTGGAAATCCGCAAAATGGATTACCGGTCTGGAATTCCTCGACCACGACGTCAAAGGCTTCTGGGAAGTCCGCGGTTACAACAACGAAGCCGACCCTTGGAAAGAACAGCGCTACGCCGATCTGCCCTCCTGGTTCGGGTAGGCGCACAGGTTAAAAGCTCGCTAGGCTTCCGCTGCTTGGATCGCGACCTCCCACGCCGCCAAAGCCTCCTCGGCCTCCGCCTCCACGCCTTCGAGCTCTTTGCGAAGCTTCGTGACGAGGGCCGGATCGTCGTAAGTCTCCGGCACTGCAAAACAGAGTTCGAGTTCGCGGCGGCGCGCGTCGAGCTTGGCGACGCGCTGCTCCGCCGCCACGAGGTCGCGTTTGCGTCTCCCCTCATCGGCCTTGGCTTCGCGTGCAGCGCGCCGGTCATCGGCCTTGGGCGCAGGCGCTTTGGCCCGCGCAGGCTTTTCACTTTCGGCTTCCGCTCGTTCGAATTCGAGACGCTCGTACGTCTCGTACGTTCCGGAAATAATGCGAGCGGCGCCGGCGTCGATCGAGATGACGCGTTCGGCGAGTCTGCTCAAAAGATAACGGTCGTGCGAGACGACGAAAAGCGCACCCTCGTACGAAGCGAGCACGCTTTCGAGTGCCTCACAGCTGGGGATGTCGAGATCGTTGGTCGGCTCGTCGAGGAAGAGACAGTCGGCGTGCTGCGCCATCAAGCGTGCCAGCATGATCCGGCGCCGCTCACCGCCCGAAAATGCCTCGACCGGCTTATCTCCGGCGTCACCGCCGAGGTTCATCCGTCCTAAAAGGCCGCGCGCCTCTTCGTCGGTCACGCCGATGCGCATGACCGCCTCGGCAGCGCTCACCCCCGAAGGAAGATCGTCGGCAGCGCTTTGCGAGTACGAAGCGGTGCGCAGGCCCGTACCGCGCCGCACCGAGCCGCGATCGGGCGCCAACTCGCCGGCGAGGATACGCAGAAAGGTCGACTTTCCCGCACCGTTGGGACCGATGATGGCGACGCGTTCGCCACGCGCGAAGACGGCACTCACATTGGTAAAGAGCGGACGATCGTACGCCTTGCTCAGGCCTTCGATCTCGATCGCGATACCGCTCGTCGCACGGCGTGCTGCAGTCAAGGTGACTGCAATCTTCTTTCGTTCGGCTCTGGGCGCTTCGACCAACTCGACTTTTTCCAACGCCTTCTCACGGCTGCGCACATGGCTGTAGTTGTGCGACCCGTGCGTGCGCAGTTCGGCGATCACGGCTTCGCGCCGGCTGCGCTGCGCCTGCGAGAGTGCGTATGCGCGCCGTTGTTGCTCGCGCCGCTCCTCGCGCTCTTCGAGAAACATCGTGTAGGCTCGCCCCTGCGTCACGGCATACTCGGCGAGTTCGCCGCCGTCCAGATCCCAAATGCGCGTCGCAACGTGTTCGAGGAAGGTGCGATCGTGTGAGATCACCACGATCGCTCGCGGGTCGTGCGCCACGAGCGCTTCGAGGCGCCGCGTCGTCGCGAGGTCGAGATGATTGGTCGGTTCGTCGAGGATGAGCCAGTCGGGTTCGGTCAGCAAGGTGCGAGCCAAGAGCGCGCGCGTGCGCTGACCGCCGGAGAACGCGCGCATCGGCCGCTCGAGATCGTCACCGCTGAAGTCGAAGCGATCGAGGATGGCGTGCATCTGCCATTCGTGCACGTGACCCGTCGCGAGTGCCTCGTCAAAGGCCTCACGCAAGGTTCCGACTCCGGTTTCCGCGGTATTCTGCGCAAGATACCCGAGCCGCACGTCGCGCGCGCGACTGATCGTGCCGGCATCCGGCGTATCCATCCCAGCCAGAATGCGGGCGAGCGACGACTTCCCAGCGCCGTTCGGACCGACGAGGCCGATCTTCTCCCCCGAGCGCACCACGCCTGAGAGGCCTGAAAAAATCTCCTTGGCGCCATAGTGCCGCTCTAACCCGTTGAACCGTACGATCTCCATGACGGCAAGCCCGTTCGACATGCGCGACTATTCTCACCACATGCGCGGTGATTCGCCGGTTGGTTAGCCGGCGAGGCTGATTCCGAGCTCCCCTTCTTCGATGACGCCGTCTCGCGCAAGGCTCGCCACGATCGCTTGGAACGAACGCGCGTCGCGCTTGACGACCGGGTGCAGTTCGTGGTGCAGGTCGAGCAGCGAGATGGCGCGCCCGGGCGGCAGCTCGCGCAGCCGGTCCACGATACGTCCGCGCACGAAGCGGGTCGTCTCTTTGAAGGGAATTCGCTCTTGCGGCGAGCGTTTCGGAGCGTGTTGCTCCGCCGCTGCCGCCAGTTGCCCGGCATCGATCGGGGCGGCGGCACAGTGCTCGCGCAGCGGACAGACCAGACACTTCGGCGCGCGCGCCGTACAGATCGTCGCGCCCAGATCCATCATCGCGGAATTCCAGTCGTGGCCCCGGCGGCAGGGGATACTCGCGAGCGCCGCGGCGTCGAGTTCGCGGATGCCCGCTTTCGGTGGATATTCTATACCAAACAATACGCGGTGCACGACGCGGCGCACGTTGGTATCGACTGCCGCCTCGTCGCAATCGAAAGCGAAGGCGCGAATCGCGCGAACCGTGTAGGGTCCCACACCCGGAAGTGCCAGCAACGCTTCGGTCTCGCGCGGGATCGTTCCACCGTGCTCCGCAACGACGGCTCTGGCAAGCCGTTGCAGACGAACGGCACGCGAGTTGTAACCGAGGCCACGCCACAGACGGATGACCTCCGCCGTGGGCGCCTGGGCGAGCGCGTTGACGTCGGGAAGACGCGCAATGAACGCTTCGAAGGTGGGCAAGACGCGATCGACTTGCGTCTGCTGCAGCATGAACTCGCTGACGACGACGCCATACGGATCGCGGCTCCGGCGCCACGGCAGATGCCGGCGACCGTGCTGCGCGTACCATTCCAAAAGCGCCGGCGCAAACGGCTTCAACTGCGCAGCGACGCTCCGATACGCCTGATCCCCTCGACCATCTGCTCGCGCGACATCGGGGTGATCGCTAGGCGAAAGTTGTGATCGCCGCCGCTGCCGGGATAGAAGGCTTCACCGAAAAGAAACGAGGCGCCGTGACGTTCGGC
This sequence comes from Candidatus Acidiferrales bacterium, assembly GCA_035503775.1. Taxonomy (GTDB): domain Bacteria; phylum Vulcanimicrobiota; class Vulcanimicrobiia; order Vulcanimicrobiales; family Vulcanimicrobiaceae; genus DATJTD01. The sequence continues at coordinate 16,042 of DATJTD010000116.1, read as the reverse complement.
GTTGTCGAGCAGCGCTCGCGCCCGCATCTCTCTCGAGGCCGTCGCCCAGAGGTAGAATCCGCCCGCGCCGTTTGCCAGCCGGATCGATTTCGGCCAGTGCTCGACGATCGCCTCGCGCGCGATCTGCCGGCGCTCGGTCAACTCGTGCCTCAGCCGTTCGACGTGCGCGTCGTAGGCGCGCGCAAGAAAATCGCAGACGCTGGCCTGCACGTATAAGCTCGTCGCCATATCCAACGACTGCTTGCGCAAGAGCAGGCGCTCGTAGATCGTGCGCGGCGCGGTGAGCCATCCGAGGCGCAGCGACGGTGCGATCGTCTTGGAGAATGTGCTCAGGTACACAACGTAATCGCTCGAGCGCGCCAGAAGCGGCGTCTCGCCCGCACCACGTTCGCCGAGTTCACCGTATGGATCGTCTTCGACGATCGGAACACGCGCGCGTTTGGCGATCGTGATGAGCCGCTCGCGCCGATCGGTATTCATGTTCACCCCGGTCGGATTCTGCAGCGAGGGCATCGTGTAGATGAAACGCGGGCGGCGCGTGCGCAAGATCGCCTCGACATGATCGACCCGCATCCCGTCATCGTCGATGGCAACCGGAATAGCGCGCAAGCCGGCGATCTGAAAGATCTGCAGCGCGCCCGGATAGGTCGGTTGTTCGACGATGATCTCGTCGCCCGGCTCCGCCAAACTCTGCGCGACCAGAGAGATGCCCTGCGTCGAGCCGGTCAGTACGAGCACCTCTCGTGCGCTCACTTCGCAACCGCGCTTGCGCATGCGCGCGGCGATCGCTTCACGCAGCGGCCCGTGGCCTTCGGAGTCGCCGTACGAAAGGACGTAATCCGGATCGCCCGCCACGCGTTCGAACGAGACCGCGAGTTCACGAAGCGGCGACGGCTCGACCGGCGGCACCCCTTGCACAAACGAAATCTTGTCGTCGTGGTGTGTCGCCGCGAGCTCCCCGAGCACAGCCGGAAACTGCCCCACCCGCCACGGCGGCAGCGTAATCCACCACGGAACGTCAGCATTCCGCGGCTGCCCTCCGCCGCCAATGGCCCGGGCCACTCGCGACCCAGACCCAACGCGCTGCTCGATCAGCCCGTCGGCAACGAGCTCGCGATACGCATGCACGACGGTGCTCCGGTTGACCCCCAGCCACTCCGCCAAGCTGCGCTCAGCCGGCAACCGCGTCTGTTCCGGAAGCGCCCCCGCCAAGATCGCTTCCCGCAAGTCCTCATAGATCTGGGCATAGATCGGAACGATACTCTCCCGATCGATCTTCGGCATGACTGAAGACCATCCAATTTGCCGCATTGGATGGATATGCAGATGCGGTGCCTCCGTTCCCTGCACCGGCGAGCGGACACAAAACGGCCGATTCTATCGGGGCTGCGCCGGGTTCGCCAACTCGATGATCGCGGCCGCGTCGAGCACGAAGCTAGGCAGTTCGGGATCGAGAGGCATTGCTGCCCGCGGCCCAACAACCTGAGGCTCGGCCCCCGAACGAAAGATTTCGACGAGACGCCGGTACGGGTCGATGAGCACCCCAAGAGACGCGCCATGCCGAACAAATTCTCGGACCTTGTCCTGAACTTGCCGGAGATCATCGCTCGCTGAACGCAATTCGAAGACGACGTCGGGGCAAAGGCGCGGAAACGCAATCTGCTCTGCATCCGAGAGCCGCTCCCAGCGCTCCAAACGTACCCATGACGCGTCGGGGGAGCGCAGGGCCTGGTGCGGCAGATTGAATCCCGCGCTAGACGAGAAGACACACCCAAGGCCCGTCTTGCGGTTCCATTCCATCAGCTGCGCAAGGAGCTCAACCTCCGCCCGCCCGGAGCGACCGCCCGTAGGTGGCGACACCAACAACTCCCCCGAACTCGAACGCTCAAAGCGCAAGTCGGGGTTAGCGCGCGCAATCTCGACGAGCTCCTCGTCCGTCAGCGGATGATCAGAGAGCCGCAGAGCCAGCTGCATACGCATCAAGTTCATTCCCCCGCCCAGCACTCCCGGTCCACGCCATAGAGCACCCCCCACCACACCCCGGCCCGAGCGAAGCGACGGGCCAAGCCCCCAAACTTGCCCCGCCAACCCCGACCATGCAGGCGGAAACCAAGCGAACCCCGTGCTATGTTCTGAACAAAGCGCACACCCCAATTCCAGCAGCAGCCGGACCGTCGCGCGAGCGGGTCGATGACCCGCAGCGCGACACCCAGCACGCCCAGTGGAGAGCCGCCGGAGCCGGCGGCGGGGGTTTGGGGGGTGTCCCCCCATTCCAAAGGAGACAGGTTTTGGCAGAGACACAGGTCGACGCGATCGTCATCGGGGCGGGACCCGGAGGCTATCACGCCGCCATCCGCCTTGGGCAGCTTGGGAAGAAAGTCGTCTGTTTCGATCGCGATGAGGTCGGCGGCGTCTGCCTGAACTGGGGGTGCATTCCCACCAAAGCCCTCTTGCACGTCGGCGAGGTCGCACGGCACATTCGCGAGGCGGACAAAATCGGGCTGAAGGTCGCCGCCCCCGAAGTCGACCGTGAAGGCGTCGCGCAGTTCACAGCCGACGTCGTCAAATCGAATGTTGGCGGGGTGCAGACGCTCTTCAAGGCCAACAACGTCGCCTTCGAATACGGCGAAGCCTCGTTCGTATCTCCCAAGAGCGTTCAGCTGCGCAAGCGCGACGGTACCGTCGACGTCTACAACGCCGCCGAGGGCATCGTGATCGCCACCGGCAGCGAGCCCGTTGACGTCAAGGCGTGGCCGCGTGACGGCGAGTTCATCATCAACTCCGACGACGCGGTGCGGCTCAAGAAGATTCCGCAGACGCTGCTGGTGATCGGCGGCGGTGTGATCGGCCTAGAGTTCGCGACCGTCTACACGCGCATGGGTGCAAAGGTGCTCGTCGTCGAGATGCTTCCACAGATTCTCACCGGCACCGACCTCGAAATCTCCAAAACGCTGGGCCGTATCCTGAAAAAGCAAGGCGTCGAGATCGCCCTTGGAACCAGCGTCAAATCGCTCGAGCGCGCAGGGAAGAGCGTCAAAGCCGTCATCAACGGCGAGTACACCAGCGGAAAAGATGAGACGCGCGAATTCGAAATGGCGCTCGTCGCCGTCGGCCGGCGTCCGGTTACCGACGTGCTCAACCTCGAGAGCGCCGGCTTGAAGACCGACGCAAAAGGCTTTCTCGCCGTCGACGCACAGCGCCGCACCTCGGTGCCCGGCATCTACGCGATCGGCGACGTAACCGGCGCACCGCTTCTCGCGCACAAAGCGATGAAAGAGGGCGTTATCGCCGCTGAAGTCATCGCCGGCGATCGCGCATCGGCCTTCGATCCCGTCGCAATTCCAAATTGCGTCTACACCGATCCCGAAGTCGCAACCGTCGGTCTCTCCGAAGAGGAAGCCAAAGCCGCCGGACACGAGCTGCGCATCGGCAAGTTCCCGCTGGCAGCCAGTGGACGTGCACGCACGATGAACGAGAGCGACGGGCTCATCAAGCTCGTCGGGGATGCCAAGACCGATCAGCTACTCGGGATGCACATCGTCGCTCCGCAGGCGGAATCGTTGATTGGCGAAGGGGTGATCGCTCTCGAGATGGGCGCTACCCTCGAAGACATCGGCCTCTCGATCCATCCGCACCCGACGCTCACCGAGGGGATCATGGACGCCGCCGAAGCCTCGCACGGAAAGGCGATCCACATCATCAATCCCAAGCCAAAACCCGCCAAGGTGCCGGCCGGCACCGCCGGCTAATCGTGGCACGACGCTCGCGCCTGCTCGACCTGGGTCTGCGCCCGTACCGCGAGGTATGGAACCTGCAGCGAGAGATCCACGCGCGCGTCGCGGCCGGTGAGGCGCCTGACACGTGGATTCTCTGCGAGCACGCGCCGGTCGTCACCGTCGGCCGAAACACGAAACGCGAGCATCTCTTGCTCTCGCCCGAAGCGCTCGCGGCGCGCGGCGTCGACTGCGTCGACGTCGAACGCGGCGGCGACGTCACGTACCACGGTCCGGGGCAACTGGTCGTCTATCCGATCATGAAACTGCCGCGCTTTCGCGAAGTCGTCCCGCTGGTGACGGCTCTCGAGGAAGCGGTCGTTGCTACCTTGAGCGGCCTGAGCATCAGAGCGCACGGGCGGGGCGAACATCGCGGCGTCTACGTCGGCGACAACGCCATCTGCGCTATCGGGCTCGCCGTTCAAAAGATGACGTCGTTGCACGGAATCGCCCTCAACGTCTGCACCGCGCTCGACTACGATCGTTTCATCACGCCATGCGGCATGGCGCAATTCGGCATCACCTCAGTAGCGAAGGAGCTTGGAAGAGACGTCGCCGTCGATGAGGTGAAGCCACGATTGCGCGACGCCATGGAGGTGCGTTTCGACGTGCGCTTCGAGCGGGCGCAGGCGCCGCTGCCGGAGCGCTTGGCCTCATGATCGATCTCACCAAACCGGCACCGCAGCGCAAACCCGAGTGGCTTAAGGTACGCCTTCCACACGGAGAGGCCTACGAGAACGTCCTCGATCGCGTGCGCACGCTCGACTTGCACACCGTCTGCCAAGAGGCGATGTGCCCGAACATCGGTGAGTGCTGGGGAGCGGGGACGGCGACGATCATGATCCTCGGCGACACCTGCACCCGCGGCTGCCACTTCTGCAACGTGAAGACGGGAAGCCCGCGCGGAGAAGTCGATTGGCTGGAACCCAAACGCGTCGCTGAGGCCGTACGCGATCTCGGGTGGAGGTATCTCGTGCTCACCGCAGTCGACCGCGACGATCTCGCCGACGGCGGAGCCACGATCTTCGCAAGCACCGTCCGCATGATCCACAAGCTCGTCCCCGAGGCGAAGGTGGAGTGCTTGACGGGCGATTTTGCCGGCGATCTCGCCGCCCTCGACGTCGTCCTCGATGCCCAGCCCGAAGTGCTCGCGCACAACTTGGAGACGGTGCCGCGCCTGCAGTCGACGGTGCGCGACAAGCGTGCCAACTTTGCACAGTCGCTCTCCATTCTGGCACATGCGAAGCGCAGTGATCGCGTCCGTTACACGAAGACCTCGCTCATGCTTGGACTGGGCGAGAGCGAAGCGGAGGTCGAGGAGACGATGGAGGCCGCACGCGCCGTTGGCGTCGACATCTTCACGATGGGTCAGTACCTCCAACCCACCAAACGCCATCTCCCGGTCGTGGAATTCGTCACCCCGGAGAGATTCGCGCGCTTGCGCGAGCTTGGCGAAAGCAAAGGCTTCCGCCAAGTCGTCTCGAGCCCGCTCTCACGCAGCTCCTACCACGCGGAGCAGGCTTTCCACTAGGTTCGCGATGCGGCTCGAACGGGCCCAGCACCGTCGCAAGGCCGAGCGCTGGACCAAGTGCCTCAAGGAATCCGAAGGCCGGTAGCAGACCAGCCAAGAGTTCGGTCGTTCCGGCGGCAGCTACAACGAAACGACCGGGACGTATCCCGAGGGAATCGAAGAAGCCACACCCAGACGTCAAGGTTAAGATCACTACGAACTACATAACCCATTCGAAGCCCCGTCTTCACTTACAATTAGTATGTTGTTCTGATATGCTGGCGGTAGCGCACTTATTTAAAATAACCTACTAATACAAAGAGAAGCTCATGGAGGTCCGTCCCATGCCCTCGGTCCAGTCTGAAGCTCCCGCTCAGGCGCACCAGACGCCCACGACACATGATCCGAACGGCTACTGCCCTCGCTTTCACTATGCCGCAGAACTGCTCGGGCGCCGCTGGACAGGGGCCATCATCCGCGAGCTCACCGGAGGGGCGCGGCGTTTCAACGAGCTCTTGACCTCCATCCCCGGCCTCTCCGACCGTCTGCTCTGCGAGCGGCTGCGGGAACTCGAAGGGGCCCACATCGTCGACCGTGATGTCGAGACGGGGCCCCCCGTGAGGGTCTCGTATGCCTTGACGAAGGCGGGGCGTGAATTGGAACCGGTTTTGAAAGCTATCGCTGCCTGGGCGGAGCGCTGGGTGCGCTGACGCTCTGGGCCAACTACTGGCTGTTGTCGACCGGCCCCAAATCCTGATCCGCTTGAAGCGTGTAGTGGTCGCCAGGAAAATGTTGTTGGAGAAAACTGTGGCACCACGTCGCCATGGCTTGTGCCTGGTCGGTGCCGATTTGTGCAAAGAGCCGCGCGATACGATATTCGCGCTCGGGAATCCACGTGTCTTCGGGATACTGACGCGTCCAGTCTTCGATTGCCGCTTGCGTTAGCAGCAACAAACTGAGTCGCGGACCGGTGCGTTCCGCTTCGGAGATGCGATTGGTGATTTCGAGCGGGCTCATTTTCGTCGGCCCAAAATATTCGTCGGCCGGTGCAAGTCGCGGATCCGCGCTGACGCTTGCTAAGGGAAGCAAAATGAGACCCAGCATGAGGGAAAAGGCGAGGCGATAGCTTTTCATAATGCTACAATTATCGGATTAGTCAAACGCCAAGTAAAGTGCTTACCGAGCGAGCTTAAACGTCTCTCCGATTAGCGTCCGATGAGAGTGTGGTGCGCTATGCGTACATTCCGCGCGCTCTGGTCGCCTGCGCGACACGATCGATCGCCACCATGTATGCCGCAGTGCGCAAGGACGTGCGCCGCGTCGCCGCCATCGTGCTGATGATCTCGAAGTTGGAGAGGAGCTGGTCACGAAGTCGCTCGTTCACTTCGCTCTCCTTCCAGAAGTAGCCGGCGCGATCTTGGCACCATTCGAAATAGGAAACCGTGACGCCACCGGCGTTTGCGAGGATATCCGGAATGACGACGATACCGCGCTCTTGGAAGATCCGATCGGCGTCGGGCGTCGTCGGCCCGTTGGCGCCTTCGACGACCAGTCGTGCCTGCACGTGGTGCGCGTTCTCGACGGTGAATTGTTTCTCGAGCGCGGCGGGCACGATCACGTCGCACGCTGAGGTAAGCAGCTCGTCGTTGGTGATGCGGTCGCCGCCGCGAAAACCTTCGAGCGAATGATGCTCCTGTGCGTACGCGATCGCCGATTCGACACCGATGCCGCGTGCGTTGTAGTAGCCGCCGGTCACATCCGAGATCCCGACGACCGTGCAGCCGCGCTGTGCAAACATGCGCGCCGCGATCGATCCGACGTTGCCGAAGCCCTGTACGATGACACGGCACCCTTGCGGAGGCAAGCCCATCTTCTCCATCTGTGCGTGCGCAACGAGTTCCACGCCGCGACCGGTTGCTTCCACGCGGCCGCGAGAACCGCCCAGCGAGAGCGGCTTCCCCGTCACCACGCCCGGCGTGTGTTGGCGCGTGTGCATGGAGTAGGTGTCCATGAACCACGCCATGATCTGCGGGGTCGTCCCGACGTCGGGGGCCGGGACGTCTTTATCGGGGCCGGTTACTTCGACGAGTTCGGCGGCGTAGCGGCGCGTGATGCGTTCGAGTTCGCCAAGCGAGAGCTTCTCGGGGTCGCAGGTTACCCCGCCCTTCCCTCCGCCGAACGGCAGATCGACGACCGCGCACTTCCAGGTCATCCAGAATGCCAGCGCCGTCACTTCGTCCAGTGTCACGCCCGGATGAAAGCGAATTCCGCCCTTCGCGGGACCCCGGGCGAAATTGTACTGAACGCGGTAGCCCGTGTAGACTTCGAGCTGACCGTTGTCGCGCGCAAAGGGAATCGAAAAGATGATCTGGCGAGACGGAACGGTCAAGAGCCGGCTCATTCCGGGTTCGAGAGCAAGCTGCGACGCCGCTTCGTTGAAATAGGTGATTGCGTCACCGAACACCGAGACTTCGCGTGCCGCTGAGGTCATGCGCTTCCACTCCTGACGACGCCGTCGTCCAACGGACTGCGGGCGGCGCACACCGCCCTTACATACAACACATCGGCACTAGACATTGAAGCGAAAGTTCACCACGTCGCCCTCTTGCATTACGTACTCTTTACCCTCGCTGCGCAGCAGACCGGCAGAACGCAGGGCGTCCATCGTGCGCAGGCGCGCGTAGTCGTCGTACGAGACGATCTCGGCGCGGATGAAGCCGCGCTCGATGTCGGAATGGATCTTTCCGGCCGCCTGCGGGGCCTTGGTGCCTTTGTCAATGGTCCATGCGCGCACTTCTTTCTCGCCCGCGGTGAGGAACGTCATCAGCCCAAGCAGGTCGTAGGCGACTAAGATGAGCTCGTCGAGACCCGCACGCGCAATCCCGAGCTCCGCGCGGAAAGCCGCCGCTTCATCGTTGTCGAGGCCTGCCAACTCTGCCTCCACCTTCCCGCAGATGGCCAGCGCACGGCTGCCGTCGTTTTTGGCCTGCGCAAAGACCGCCTGTGCGAGCGGACCGGGATTGCCGATCTGATCCTCGTCGATGTTGGCGACGTACACCATCGGTTTGGCGGTGATCAGGAAGCTCTCGCGCGCGAGTTCGGCCTCGAGCGAATCGTGTGGAAAGCTGCGCGCGGGCCGGCCTGATTCGAGGGCTGCGCGCAGGCGGCGCGCGGCCTCCATATGGCCGGCGAGCTTGTGACTGGCGCGCGCCTCACGTTCGAGCTTGTCGATGCGTTTGGCGATCGATGCCAAGTCGGCCAGCGCCATCTCGATCGCGATGATCTCGATATCGCGCAGCGGGTCGGCGCTGCCTTCCACGTGCGTCACGTCGGGATCTTCGAAACAACGCACCACCATCGCGATCGCGTCGGTCTCGCGAATGTGGCTGAGAAAGGCGTTGCCCAACCCCGCTCCGGAGCTTGCTCCGCGCACCAGACCCGCAATGTCGACGAAGCGCATCGATGCCGGCACGATGCGGGTGGAGTTGACCAGCTCCGCAAGGACTTCGAGCCGGCCGTCGGGGACGGCGACTTCGCCGACGTTCGGTTCGATCGTCGCAAAGGGGTAGTTGGCCGCGAGAGCCGCCGCCGACCGTGTGAGCGCATTGAAAATCGTCGACTTCCCAACGTTCGGCAAGCCGACGATACCGCAAGAGAGTGCCATACCTTAAGTCGACCGGTGCCGTTCGAGAGGGGCAAGGAATCGCCCTGGGGGCGTCGGATTTAAGCAAAGATGCGTCAAATGAAGGTTGATAAGCTCGGGATTGATCTGCTGACGCACGATCCCGTCGTCATCCTCAAGGACCTGGAAGGGAAGCGCTACCTCCCGATCCTCATCGGGCCCTTCGAGGCTACGGCGATCATGCTCGCGCTCGAAGGCCAGCAAGTTCCGCGCCCGCTCTCGCACGATCTCATGCGCATGCTCCTCGAAACGCTGCAGGCACGTCTGGAGCACATCGTGATCCACGACATCAAAGACTCCACCTTCTTCGCCAAGCTGGTGGTGCGCACCAACGGAGAGGTCCAAGAAGTCGATGCGCGCCCCTCCGACGGCATCGCGCTCGCGCTCCGTATGCAAGCGCCGATCTACGTCTCGGACAAAATCGTCCTCGAGGAGACGGTCCCCGACAAAAAAGCCGAGCAAGAAGACATCCAGCGCTTCAAACGCTTCATCGAAGAACTCAAGCCCGGCGACTTCAAAGACTAAAGTAGTCGAGGGGACCCCTCACCAACCCCGCCGAACCGCGCGAGCGCCCGCGAGCATTCGCGCAAAAGCGCAAGCCCGGCAAAGCGCAAACCCACAAACCTCACCACGCAAGCCAACTCTCTCTCAGGAGCTGCGCTGCGGGTCGGTGACCCGCAGCCGCAGCAGCCAGGCCCAGAGCGTGGAAAGCGCGCGGAGCCGCGCGCGGGGGTTTGGGGGGTATCCCCCCATCCAAAAGGAGCTTATGTCCAAAGAAAGCGCGGAGATCGGAGTCTTCGGAGGTTCCGGATTCTACTCTCTCATCGAAAATGCACGAGAAGTCTGGATCGAGACGCCCTACGGAGCGCCCAGCGATCGCGTGGCGGTCGGCGAGGTCGCCGGGAAGAAGGTTGCATTTCTTCCCCGGCACGGTAAGGATCATCGCTTTCCTCCGCAAGCGATCAACTATCGCGCAAACTTGTGGGCGATGAAGGAACTCGGCGTCAGCCGGATTATCGGACCGACCGCGTGCGGCTCACTCAAAGCCTCCGTTGCACCCGGCGAGATGGTCGTCGCCGATCAGGTCGTCGACCGTACAACCGGCCGGAAGGACACCTTTTACGACGGCCCGATCACGACGCACATCAGCTTTGCGGATCCCTATTGCCCCGAACTTCGTCCGTTGGCGATCAGTGCGCTCAAATCAATCGGCGTGAAGACGCATGAGACGGGGACGATCGTCGTCATTCAAGGGCCTCGCTTCTCGACGCGCTCCGAGTCGAAGTGGTTCCAAGACGCCGGCTGGGAGGTCATCAACATGACCCAGTATCCCGAGTGCTATCTCGCGCGCGAGCTGGAGATCTGCTACGTCAACATCTCGCTGATCACCGACTACGACGTCGGGATCGAAGGCGTCCCCCCGGTTTCCCACGAGGAAGTCATGAAGGTCTTCGCGAGCAACAACGAACGCGTGAAACAAGCGATCTTCAAGATCATCGAAGCTATCCCGGCGAAACGCGGGTGTGCCTGCGGTACGGCGCTAGCCGGAGCACGGTTCTAGGCAGGCAACGATGCGCGATCTGCAACGGCTGGATCTCTCGCCGTACCTCGCGGCCTTCGCGGTATACGCGCGAAATCCGGTCGTTGCGCTCGCTCCGCTTGCGGCGGCACTCGCGCAGGTACTGCTCAGCCAAGTCTTCGGCGCGATGATGTTCAGTAGTCTGATCGCATATTTAATACAGGGTTTCGGCATCGGCGTCGCTATCATCACGGCGGATCTAGCCTGGCGCCGCGGCCGCAGTGTTTTCGACACAGCCTGGACGGAAGCGCAGCGCAAGGCTCCCGACTTGCTGATGGCGACCCTCGGCTTCGGCTTCGTGATGTTTGCCGCCGGCCTGATCGGCGGGATGCTGGGTTCGGTCGGTGTCGTTCTCCAGCTGCTGGCTTTCGGTTTTCTGATCTACACCTTGCCCGCGTCGGCGATCGGAGGCATCCCAGGCGGCGCCGCCTTGCAAGTCTCCGTCGAACGCGCGCGGGCGAATCCCGCCACGACGGTCGTCCTTGCGATCGTGTCGCTCGCCGTCTACATCGGCGTCACCGTCTTCGCGGCCGAATCGATTACCATGCAAGTCGTCCTCATGACGGGTTCGGCGATCGCAGGCACCGTCGCCCTCGCCTTCCTGCAAGCCCTAGCCTTTGGCTACATCGCTATCGTCCTGGCCAAGGTCTATGCCGACATCTCCTACGGTCGGCGCTACTAACAAAAGTGATACGAAGGCAAGAACTCCGAAAGCGCACGTAGAGAGTGGCGCGTTATGCGTAGAGAGGAGTTCGTTCTCACGGGTGCGGCCCTAGCCGGAGTCGCGGCTTTTGGTGCCGGTCGAGCGATTGCGCGCGCCGATGCGGAGCCAAGCATCGTCCCTTCGCCTTTGCTCGAGCCACCCACGATGCTGACACCGGCGCAGATGCTGGCGGATATCGCGGCCTTTGCCGACACCCTCGTCGAGGTCGGCCCCGACCCGTTTTACACTTCTTCGCGCGCCGCATTCGACGTGGCCCGAACGGAGGCCGAAGAGAGTTGCGCGCAACCGCAAAGCTCCTCTGCCTTCGCGCTAGCGATGGGGCAGCTAACCGCGGCACTAAACGATGGGCACGTGAGCGTCATCAACACTCCCTACGATTGGAACAGCCCCGTCTTCCCGCTCTTGCTCTCTGTCGATTACGACAACGCGCTCATTACGGTGAATCCGCATAACCTGCAGGTGCCAGCCGGAAGCCGTATTCTCTCGATCGGAAACCGCTCGGCTGACGATCTCGTCAGCCGAACGCTCGCGGTCACCGGGGGACAGACGCCGGCGTTACGTCGTGCCTTCGCACGACCCAACGAAATACTCTACCTGCTGGACGGAGCTTCCCCGAACTACGACGTCTCTTTCGTAACACCAATGGGCGTAGCCGGTCACGCACAACTCGACGCGGGGACGCGTCCGACGTTCCATCGTAGACCGTACGTCTTTACCCTTACACACGACGCCATCGCCGTTATTCGCTACAATATGTGCTACGACCGCACCGCCTTCGCTAGCTTTTTGCTTCAGGCGTTTACGCGGGTGCGCGACGATTGCGCTCGTGCCGTCGTGATCGACATCCGGAACAATGGTGGCGGCAACTCGAACGTTACCGACGCGCTCTGGCCATATCTCGGGGGAAGCCCGTGCGAGGGCACGATGCAGATACGTTGTCGCGTTTCAAACCGTCTCAAGCGCGAATATGGGCCTGAGCGATATGCCGAAATCTACGGCCAACGAGCACTATCGGCACAGGACGGGACGATTATCACCGATCGGGAAAGCGGAAAATTCACTCTCGAAACGACACCGTTGCGCGCAACAGTTCCAAAATTTTTCTTGATCGGCCCCAACACGTTCTCCTCGGGAAACAAGTGTGCGTTCGAGGCGTCCTTATGCCGGTTCGCGACACTAGTTGGGGAAGAGACGGCAGAACCGGTCGATACCACAGGAGAAGTGTATTTACTCGCCCTTCCCAACAGCAGCCTGCGCGTAAGCCTTACTACCAAAACGTTCTCGTTCGACGGATATGCGAACGGCCAAACGGTGAAACCGGATATCGTCGCGCCGCGCACGGTTCGTGACTATGCTATTGGAAAAGATCCCGCTATGGACGCGGTACGTCAGCGGCTTGGACCGAGCTCCTGCCCAACGCCTACGGGCTGAGTTGCATGCGCAAGTAGTCGACGACGAGCGACGGGGTGACGTTGGTGTTCGCCATCTTCTGCGCTTCAGCAACGGCGGTGAGAACCGAGAGCGCCTGCTGCGAGTCTCGCTTGGAGAGCCGTTGTAAGCGTGAGCGCTGATCGTCTGCCAGCATCGGAACATCATCGCCGACAAGCGCCAGCGCCGCCCAGTCACGCGCCGCGACGCGCACGACCTCCAAAAACGAGGCGACGAAGGAACGGCGCTGCGCTGCGGTTGCACCGCGCTCGTCGAGCTGCAAGTCGTAGGCGCGGCCTTCCATCGCCTCGGTGAACCACGTAACGGCGGTGGAGCGCAGACCGCTCTCCTCACCGTCGAGAGCCTCGCGCGCACGGGTGATGCTGCCTTGCGCCACCTCTGCAGCACGTCGCGCAGCAGCCGAGTCGGTGCCTGCGCGGGCCAAGACCGAGACGATCTCCTCGACCGACAGCAATGGAAACCAGACCTCGACGAAACGCGAGCGAATCGTCGGCAGCAGCGTCCCCGGCGACGAGGTCGTCAAGAAGACGATCACACCGTCGGGCGGCTCTTCGAAGAATTTCAAAAGTGCATTGGCGGCTTCATGCGTGGCGAACTCGACGTCGCCAAGCAGCAGCACCCGATACTTTCCGGCATACCCGTGCAGCGAGAGTTCGCGCACGAGGTCGCGAGCGGTGACCTGCTCGTCTTGGCGCGCGCTGCCGGCCTCGCGTCCGATTTTGACCGTGCCTTCTGCCTCGACGTAATCCGGGTGCGTCCCGGCCGCAAACAACGTGCACGCGCGGCACGTGCCGTCGTAGCCGAGCAGCGTCTTCTTGGGCGCCTCGCACAGCAACGACTGCGCCACGCGGCGCGCAAACGTCTTCTTGCCGACACCAGCCGGCCCAACGAGTAAATATCCGTGCGAAAGATGCGCCGCATCCAGCGAACCGAAAAACGTCAGCGGCCCTTTCGCCCCGACGACGTCGAAAAGACCTTCGATCACGCACGCACCTGCGGCGCAAGCAGTTGCCACGCCGCCTCTAACAGCGCGCTCTCCGAGAGGGTTCCGTCGAGGACGGTGATGCGTTCGTCCTCGCGCGCAAGCTCGAGATACCCCGACCGGACGCGTTCGTGAAACGCTGTTTCTTCACGCTCTAGGCGATCGGCTGCGATTCCCGAAGCGCTCGCTCGTGCGACGATGCGCTTGCGGGAGAGCGACACCGGAATATCGACCAGCAGGGTGAGATCGGGCATCAGGCCGCCGGTAGCAAAGGCCGCAAGCCGCCGCAGCGCCTCGCGATCGAGGCCTCGTCCATAGCCTTGATATGCAAGCGTCGCGTGCACGTAACGGTCACACAGGACCCATTGCCCGCAAGCGAGCGCGGGCTCGATGACCTCGCGCACGAGCTGCGCCCGCGACGTGTTCAGAAGGAATGCCTCGGTGACCGGATCGATTGGGCCCGTCGCCGGATCGACGAAGAGCGTGCGCAAGCGGTTGCCGAAAACCGTCCCGCCGGGCTCGCGCGTCACCACGGCGTTGACGCCCGTCTCCCGCAAGCGAACAGCCAGCCCTCCCAGCAGCGTAGACTTTCCGCTCGCCTCGATACCTTCGACCGTGATGAACAGGTGCGTGCCGGTCGAGCCTTAAGCCGACGCCCCGACTGACGAATACGGCACGTCCGGACCGCGAAAGATCATGACCCGCCGGTTCGGTTCGAGCCCGGTGCTGCGCGACTGCACCCGATGCTGCTCGGCCAACTGGTGCTGCATACGCCGCACGTACGACGATTGCGGCGAGAGTTCGACGGCCTTGTTCTCCAAGAGCACCTGATAGATCGCTTCGCCCGCCTCGCGCAGCGCAATCTCTTCCGCGTCGATCGAGGGAAGGTTGAAAACGTCTTTGAGCGCGCCTTGGATCTGCGTGGTCGTATTGGTCTTGATCGAATAGATCGGCACGTTCTCTGCCGCGATCGACTTGAGTTTGACCGACTCCTTGCGCTCCAGGGTTTTGAGCGTGAGCACCACGTCGGCGTCGTCCCATTTACGGGCGATGGCGGCGTTGATGCGCAGGTTGTGAATGGCCCGCTCGATCTTGTTGCGCGAGACCCCGTAAGGGAAGATCAACAGCGGCGGCTCGTGTTCGTCACGTTCATCGGGCTCGGGCGGCGGCGCGACCAGGCCAAACGCAAATTCCGACGAGGCCTGCTGCTCTTGAACGACGGCGACTTCCCCGCTGGCCGTGCGCTGGCGAACCTCCGGCTGCGGCGCATAGCCGCGCAAGAAGGCGTCGACGACGTCCGCGACCGCGTGATAGATGGCCAGCTTGTTGCGGTCGACGATCTCGATGAGGACATCGAAGGTCGGCGGCGCTTTGCGTTCCAGGACGGTCTTGCGGGTGCCGCGGCGGCGCGCCTCCTCGTCGGAGAGCGTGACCGCGTTGATACCGCCGACCAGATCGGAGAGCGTCGGGTTCATCAAGATGTTTTCTAAGGTCTGGCCATGTGCGGTGCCGATCAGTTGCACGCCGCGCTCCGCGATCGTGCGCGCTGCCAGCGCTTCGCCTTCGGTCGAGATCTCGTCGATCACGACGATCTGCGGCATGTGATTCTCCACCGCCTCGATCATGACGGCGTGCTGCAGAGCGGGATCGGCGACTTGCATACGGCGCGCGTGACCGATGCCTTCGTGCGGAATGTCGCCGTCGCCCGCAATCTCGTTGGACGTATCGACGATGACGACGCGCTTACGATCTTCACTAAGGATGCGCGCGCACTCGCGCAGCATCGTGGTCTTTCCTACTCCAGGACGTCCCAGCAGGCAGATCGACTTCCCGCTGCGCACCACGTCGAGGATGATGTCGATCGTCCCATAGACGGCGCGCCCGACACGGCAGGTCAGCCCGACGATCTTCCCCGTGCGGTTGCGAATCGCGGAGATGCGGTGCAGCGTCTTCTCGATGCCGGCACGGTTGTCGGCCCCGAACTCCGAGAGGCGCGAATGCACGTGAGCGATGTCTTCTGCGGTGACCGGATGGTCAGAGAGATAGACGAAGTCATTCTCAAAGCGCGCCTCCGGCGGCCGGCCGAGATCGAGAACGACCTCTATGATTTGCTCGTGGTGCGGGAGCCTGACGAGCGCTTGCCGGATCGGGAGAGGGAAGATATCGAGGAGTCGGGTGAGTTCCCAGTTTGGCGGAGAGACGGTCTCGGCGTTAAGAGCCAATGCACATCCTCGGTTTTTCAAATTTTGCTTGGTGATTCAGTGATCGAACCTCGGGACCCTTTGACGGGATTCTCGACGGCACCCTTCGCTGATTGTCGGCATCATCGATACCTTTGTAAAG
>DATJTD010000115.1:0-11692 GCA_035503775.1 Candidatus Acidiferrales bacterium | reverse complement strand
GAGCCGCTCTTCTTGAGGTTGTCGGCGATGTCGCGCGTATTGACGACGACCTGCGTGTAGAAGAACGTGAAAATCACGACCAAGAAGAAATAGACGACGTTGTAGAGCAGGGCGTTCGGGCTGAAGTACGTCTCCAAGAAGAGTGCGACTTGCGCCCCGAGGCCGCTCGCGTTGCCGCCCACGTGAAACCACGAAAGCGCCTGCTGCGGAAGCAGCAAGATCGAGATCGCAAAGATGATCGAGATCACGCCGGCGTTGTTCAAGCGCAACGGAATGTACGACGACCGTCCCGCGAAGAGCTTGCGCCCGACGACGCGCCGCGCTTGCTGCACCGGCACGCGCCGTTGACCTTGGTACATGAAGATGATCGAGATGATCGTGATGAGCGCGATCGCGAGGAAGAGGATCAGGCCAAGGTAATTGATGCCGTTCGACTCGCCCAGCTGCACGGTCTGCGAGACGTAGCTCGGGTAGCGCAGGATGATCCCGATGAAGATGATCAGCGAGACGCCGTTGCCGATGCCCTTGTCGGTGATCTGTTCGCCCAGCCACATGAGGAACATCGTCCCCGAAACCATCGCGATCACGACGTAGGCGACGAAGAGCGCAGAGTTGTCGTAGAAGACGCCGCCGCGCGACATCGCAAGCGACATCGTCGTCGCTTGGATGACCGCCAGCAGAATGGCGAGCCAACGGGTGAACTGGGCGATGCGCTTACGCCCCTCCTCGCCGCCCCGCTTCTGCAGCTCCTCGAGCTGCGGAAGGACGATCGTCATCAAACTCATGATGATCGAGGCATTGATGTACGGCGTGATCCCCATGGCGATGATCGAAAGCTTCTGCAGCGCGCCGCCGGAGAGGAAGCCCAGGAAATTGTAAAAGGTGCCCTCTTTGAGCAGCGCCTGCCAGCGGGTTTCGTCGACGTCGGGAAGCTGGACATGGATCATGAAGACGAAGACCGCGAACGCGAACAGCACGAACCCGACACGCTTGCGAATGTCGGGAACGAGGAAGGCGGCGCGCAGGTTGTCGAGCAAGCGCTACGCCTCGGCTCCAGCTTCGGCTTCGGCGGGCAAGGTTGCACCGGCCGCCGAGAGCGCTTCGCGCGCGCTCGCCGAGAAGACGACGTCGCTGAACTTGAGCCCGCGCGGCAATTCCTTCCCCGGCTTAAGTCCGCCGAGGATCTTGACGCCGTCGAGTTCTTGTTTGATCACGTTGCGCTCGACGAGGCTCTGCGGGGTAATCTCGATCGCCGCGTCCCAACCGGTGAGCGCGGCGAGGTTGACGACCGCGTAGCGCGTGCGGAAATGACCGATGTCGCGCGCCTTCTGCGAATAACCACGGCGATGCGGTAAGCGGCGTGCCCACGGGGTCTGGCCGCCTTCGAACGCCGGACCTTTGCCGCCGCCCGAACGCACGGTCTGACCCTTGCCGCCTTCGCCGCCGGTCTTCACCATCCCCGAGCCATGACCACGACCGACGCGCACGCGTTTGGGGCGTGCACCCTTGTTCTCGCGCAGCACCGCTAAGGTCACACCGGGGGTCGCGGCCGCAAGGCCGGTTCCGCGCGAGATTTGCGCCTTGGGCGTCTTGACCGCGGGCGTCGCGACGGCGACAGCCTTCGCTGCCGATGCCTTGCGCGCCGTCGTCTTCTTGGGGGCCGTCTTTTTGGACGTTTCTTCGTCTGCCATCTGTCTTACGTTCTTCCGCTAGCGATACAGCTCAGCGACCGTCTTGCCGCGGATCGCCGCGACACTCTCGGCCGTCTTGAGCGACTTGAGCGCCTCATACGTCGCGAGCACGACGTTGATGGGGTTCGAGCTCCCGAGCGACTTGGTGAGGATATCGTGAATGCCCGCGAGCTCGAGGACCGCGCGCATCGGGCCGCCGGCGATAACGCCGGTACCCGGAGCCGCCGGCTTCATCAGCACGCGTCCCGCGCCGACTTGCATCGTCACCGCGTGCGGGATCGTCTTCTCGACCATCGGAACGGTGATCAGTGCCTTGCGGGCCTGCTCGACGCCCTTGCGAATGGCTTCGGGAACTTCGCCCGCTTTGCCGATGGCAAAACCGACGCGGCCCTTGCGATCGCCGACGACGACGAGTGCGGAGAAGCTGAAGCGCTTACCCCCCTTGACGACTTTGGCGACGCGATTGATGCGCACGACCGACTCTTCGAGACCTGAGCTGTCGCGATCGCGACCTCCACGATATTGCATTAGAATTCCAATCCGGCCGCGCGTGCGGCGTCAGCGAGCGCGGCGACGCGACCGTGATATTTCAGACCGCTCGTATCGAAGACCACGGCATTGATGCCGGCGGCTTTGGCCTTGCGGCCGATCGCCTCCCCGACCCGCTTGGCCGCTTCGATGTTCGTGTTCGAGTCGAGACCCGAGGCGGTCTCCTTCTCGCGCGTCGAGGCGGCGACGAGCGTGTGCCCGCGCGTGTCGTCGACGACGAAGGCATAGATGTGGTGCAGCGTACGATGAATCTGCAGGCGCGGACGCTCCGCGCTGCCGATGACCTTCTTGCGCAAGCGCGCGTGGCGCTTGAGGCGGCTCTCGCCCTTGGACCGAATCATTTCTTCGCCGCCTTTCCGGCCTTGCCGAGCTTCTTGCGCACGACCTCGCCGTCGTAGCGAATGCCCTTCCCCTTGTAGGGTTCGGGGGCACGCAAGCCACGGATCTCCGCCGCCGTCTGTCCGACACGCTGCTTGTCGATGCCGTCGATGTGAATCTTCGTCGTGCCTTCGACGGTGAACGAGATACCCTGCGGTGCATCGAAGACGATCGGGTGCGAGTAGCCAAGCGAGAGGTTCAGCTTCTCACCGGCCTTGGCGGCACGATAACCGACGCCCTGAATCTCCAGGCTCTTGCGAAAGCCCTTGGTCACGCCTTCGACCATATTGGCGATCAGCGTCCGCGTGAGACCATGTGCTGAACGTGAGGGCTTGTCGTCGCCCTTGCGCTCGATGAGCGCCTTCCCATCTTCCAGCTTCACCGAGACGACCGGGAGGATTGTCTGCGAGAGTTCGCCCTTGGGGCCTTTGACGCGCACGACGGAGTCCGCCACGTTGACGGTGACGTTGGTCGGGATGACGACGGGAAGCTTTCCGATTCTAGACATGATACGTTGCGTTCCTTACCATACATACGCCAGGACTTCGCCGCCGAACCCTTCGCGTTTTGCACGCTTGCCCGACATGATGCCCTTGGACGTCGAGATGATGACCAGTCCGAGGCCGCCCAGCACGCGCGGAATCTCCGTGCGTGAGGTGTAGACCCGCAAACCGGGGCGGCTGATGCGCCGCAGGCCCGTGATGACTTTCTCTTTCTCCGGCCCGTACTTGAGTTGGATGCGCAGCGTCCCTTGCGGGCCTTCCTGCACCACCTCGAAGTCGCTGATGAAGCCTTCTTCTTTGAGAATCGCCGCCACGTCGCGCTTCATCCGCGAACTCGGAATCTCCACCACCTGATGGTTGGCCGTATTCGCATTGCGAATGCGCGTGAGCATATCGGCAATCGGATCCGTTATAACACCCACCTCACCAGCTCGCTTTCGTGATGCCGGGGATGTGGCCGCGGTGCGCGCTCTCACGGAAACAAATGCGGCAGAGACCGAACTTGCGGTAGTAGCCGCGCGGTCGCCCGCAGGCGAGGCAGCGATTGTGCTGCCGCACCTTGAACTTCGCCGTGCGCTTCGCGCTTTCGATCATCGCAGTAGTTGCCACGTTAGGTTCGCTCCTTCTGTAGCGGCAGCCCCATGCGGGTGAGAAATTCTGCCGCCTCTTCGTCGGTTTTAGCGGTGGTGACGATGACGATATCCATCCCACGCGCCTTGTCGACTTTGTCGAAATTGATCTCCGGGAAGACGAGCTGCTCGCGCAAGCCCATGTTGTAGTTTCCGCGTCCGTCGAACGACTTGCGCGGGAGGCCGCGGAAGTCACGAATGCGGGGGAGCACGACGTTGAAGAGCTTGTCGAGGAAGACGTACATCCGCTCGCCGCGCAGCGTGACCTTCGCGCCGATCGGCACACCCTCGCGCAGCTTGAACGCCGCGATCGACTTCTTCGCCTTGGCGATCACCGGCTTCTGGCCACTGATCTGCGTGAGCTCACCGACGGCGACATCCAGAATCTTGGAATTCTGAATTGCATCGCCGACGGACATGTTGATGACGACTTTCTCGAGTTTGGGGACTTGGTGGACGTTCTTGTACCCGAAGCGCTCGATGAGCCCCTTACGGACATCGGTCGTGTACTTCTCGTGAAGACGCGTGGCAGCCATCGCTTACGCTCCCTTCGCCGGCGCGAGCAGCTCTTCGCCCGAACGCACCGTGACCCGCGCAACGCTACCGTCATCCTTGCGAATGCGGCGCACACGCGTCGGCAGCTTGGTCTTGGGATCGACGACCGAAAGCACCGAGAGCGGGATCATCGCCTCTTTTTCGAAGATGCCCGCCGACTTCGAGCCCGCCTGACCTTGCTTGGTGTGCCGTTTGACGACGTTGAGACCTTCGACGGTCGCCTTGCCGGCCTTCGGAAAGACCGCCTTGACGATGCCGGTCTTTCCCTTCTCCTTGCCACGGCGCAAAATCACCGTATCGCCCTTGGCGATCTTCGGCAGACGTGCCATGACTAGAGCACCTCCGGAGCGAGCGAAGCGATCTTGAGAAAGCCACGGTCGCGCAGCTCGCGGCAGACGGGCCCGAAGACGCGCGTGCCGCGCGGGTCGAGGTTGTCTTTCTCGCCTTTGATGATCACGCAGGCGTTCTCGTCGAACTTGATGATCGAGCCGTCGGGGCGGCGCAGCGGTGCCGATTGGCGCACGACGACTGCCTTGACGACTTGGCCTTTCTTGACGGCCGCACCGGGGATGGCGCTCTTGACCGTGCCGACGATGATGTCGCCCACGTAGGCATAGGGATGCCGGCTCCCGCCCTGCACGTGGATGCAGAGGAGTTCTCGGGCACCGCTATTGTCAGCGACCTTCAGTCGCGTCTCTTGCTGAATCATTTGGCTTTCTCTACGATCTCGAGGAGCCGCCAGCGCTTCTCCTTGGAGAGCGGGCGGCACTCGGCGATGCGAACCACGTCGCCGATCTGGGCTTCATTGCGCTCGTCGTGCGCCTTGAAGCGAACCGACTTGCGGATGATCTTGGCGTACACCGGATGCGGGACGCGCGTCTCGGTCACGACGACGATCGTCTTCTCCATTTTGTTGGAGACGACGCGTCCTTGTTTGACGCGGCGGCGGTTGCGTTCCACGCTAAGCTGCTCCATGTTTGTTCTCCGCGATCCGCTTCTCGCTGATCACCGTCTGAATCTGCGCATAGGTTTGGCGAACCGCACGAACGCGGCTGAAATCCGAGAGGTGCCCGGTGCGCAGCTGAAAGCGCAGGTTGAACAACTCTTCTTTGGTCTCGCGAGCCCGCTTGGTCAATTCGGCGACCGTCAACTCGCGCAGTTTGCCCAGCTCGTCACGCTTCATGACTCGCCCTCCGGAGTGCGCATGATGATCTTCGTACCGATCGGCAGTTTGGCCGATGCGAGGTGCAGCGCTTCACGCGCGACCTGCTCGGTGACGCCGCTGAGCTCGAAGAGCACACGCCCGGGACGAATGACCGCCACCCAGCCCTCGGGATTCCCTTTTCCGGAACCCATGCGGACTTCGGCCGGTTTCTTGGTGACCGACTTGTCGGGGAAGATCTTGATCCACACCTTGCCGCCGCGCTTGATGTGGCGGGTGAGCGCAATACGCGCCGCCTCGATTTGACGATTGGTCATCCAGCACGGCTCGAGCGCCTGCAAACCAAAATCGCCGAAGGTGAGCGAATTGCCGACTTGCGCCTTCCCGCGCATACGGCCGCGATGAACCTTGCGCCACTTGACGCGTTTGGGTGTGAGCATTACTCCCCCGCCTCCCCAAGCGACGTCTCGCTCTGCGCTGAGATGTTCTGCTCGATCACTTCAACCGGGCTGGAATCGTAGACCGACTCCTCCGCCGCAGGCGGCTGGCTGTGCGTCGCCGCGCCGGAGTGCGGGGCAAACGCCGGCGTCGCGCCGTGCGCGCCGTCGACCGCGGTCGCCTCGGATTGATGGTCGTGCTCGATCTCGCCTACCGTCGGAAGCGCGACCTCGGCTGCGGCCGGAGCTGCAGGACGGGGGCGCGGCGGACGGCGATCGCCGCGACGATCGCGGAAAGTCGCGCGCTCGCCGGTACGCTCCGGGCCGGGCCGGGCCGCGTCGCCGCCGCGCGGTGTCTCCGGCAGCACTTCGCCACGGTAGATCCAGACCTTGACGCCGATACGGCCGTAGGTCGTGAACGCCTCCGACGTCGCGAAGTCGATGTCGGCACGCAGCGTATGCAGCGGGACTTTTCCGTCGTGGTTCTGCTCCGAGCGCGCGATCTCAGCACCGCCGAGGCGGCCGGAGACCATGACCTTGACGCCGCGTGCGCCGGCCTTCATCGTGCGCATGATCGACTGCTTCATCGCACGCCGGAAGGCGATGCGCTTCTCGAGCTGGTCGACGATGTTCTGTGAGACGAGCTTGGCGTCGAGTTCGGGGTGCTTGATCTCGACGACGTTGACTTGCACGCTCTTCTTGGTGAGGTGCTCGAGGTTCTTGCGGATGTCTTCGATGCCGACGCCGCGCTTGCCGATGATGATACCGGGCTTGGCGGTGTGAACGATGACGCGCGCCTGATTGGCACGCCGCTCGATCTCTACTTTGGCAATAGCCGCAGCGCGCGTGAGGCGGCCGAGGTACTTGCGAATCGCCGCATCCTCGTGCAACCACGCCTTGTAGTTCTTTTTCTCGTACCAGCGGCTGTCCCACGTGCGCGTGATGCCCAGACGCAAGCCGATCGGATGAATCTTCTGTCCCATTACTTACACCCCACCTTGCTGCGCAACGCGGGGACCCCGTTATTTTGAAAAGGCACTGCGCCTTCGGCTCCGCCCCCCCCACACGCAAAGCGTGCGGGGCCCCCGTGTATATAATTTTTCATGATGCGGACGCTCCGATGGCTGCCTTGGGTTTGCGTGCGCGTGACGGTTTCTTGGCCGCCGTCGCCACCGCCGTACGACGCTTCTCGACGGTCGAAAGCGCAATCGATGCACCCGAGCGGCGCTTGGGCTGATGCTTCGGTGCCGTGTTGCCGACCACGATCGTGACATGCGAGAGCCGCTTGCGTTTGAATGCGGCGCGGCCTTGCGCACGCGGATCAAGACGCTTGGTCATCCCGCCGCCCGGACCGCTGTCGACGGTGATCTTGGTGACGTAGAGATCGTCGGTTGCGAGGTTGTGGTTGTTCTCCGCGTTGGCGACCGCCGAGCGCAGGAGCCGTTCGATCGGCTCTGCGGCGAAGACGCCCGCGAATTGCAGCAGCACCAGCGCCTCCTTCACGGTCTTCCCGCGAATGGCGTCGGCGACGCGGCGCAGCTTGCGCGGCCCCACCCGAGCGAATTTGAGATGCGCGACGGCATGCGTGCGCTCTGCAGTGGCTTCCATCACTTCACCGACGTCTTCTCTGCACCGCCGTGCGCCTTGAAGGTGCGCGTCGGTGAGAACTCGCCCAGCTTGTGCCCGACCATGTTCTCGGTCACGAAGACGGGAATGTGCGTCTTTCCGTTGTGCACGGAGATCGTGTGGCCGACCATCTGCGGGATGATCGTCGTCGCGCGGCTCCACGTCTTGATGACGCGTTTCTCCCGCGTGGAATTCATCTTCTCGACTTTGTTGAGCAGATGCTCCGCAACGAACGGTCCTTTTTTAAGACTACGACCCATCTAACGGCGCTCCGCCCCGGGCTCCGGCCGCTCCAACGTCCGTCCGTGCAGGAGCGGCAGGCTCGCATCCATGCCCGCACCGTCCCCCAGTGCACAAGGCCCTTCGAGCCACAAGGTAGTCCACGTTCCCCCGAAGGGGGCCGTCACGTTGAGAAGCATTTACTTGGAACTCCGCTTACGAACGATCATCTTGGTGGTGCGCTTGTTGTGGCGCGTCTTTTTGCCCATCGTCATCTGACCCCACGGGGTGGTCGGCGGACGGCCCGAGGTTGAGCGTGCCTCACCACCGCCGTGCGGATGGTCGACGGGGTTCATCGCGATACCGCGCACGGACGGACGCTTGCCGAGGTGGCGTTGGCGGCCGGCTTTGCCGATCACGACGTTTTCATGATCGACGTTGCCGAGCTGACCGATCGTGGCGCGGCAGCGGACGAGGATGCGGCGCACCTCGCCCGAGGGCATACGCACCTGCGCGTACTCGTCTTCTTTGGCCATGAGCTGCGCGGAAGAGCCGGCGGAACGCACGAGCTTCCCACCTTCGCCCGGACGCAGCTCGATGTTGTGAATGACCGTACCGAGCGGAATCGCCGAGAGCGGCAGCGCGTTGCCGAGCTTGATGTCGGCCTTTTCGCCCGACTCCACCACATCACCGACCGTGAGACCGAGCGGCGCGAGGATATAGCGCTTTTCGCCATCTTTGTAGTGCAGCAGCGCAAGGCGAGCCGAGCGGTTGGGATCGTATTCGATCGCCGCAACCTTGGCGGGGATGGCATCTTTGCCGCGCTTGAAGTCGACGATGCGGTACTGCTTGCGGTAGCCGCCGCCCTTATGGCGCGTGGTGATGTGCCCGTTGTTGTTGCGGCCGGAGTTCTTCTTCTTGACCTCGAGCAGCGCTTTTTCGGGAGGCTTGTTCTTGGTGATCTCGGCGAAGTCGAGAACCGTCAGGAAGCGCGTTCCGGCCGAGGTGGGGCGAAAGTGTTTTACTGGCATCTTATTGCTCGAAGTAATTCACGCCGCCCAGTTCGATCTTCTGGCCGGCTTGAACGGTGACGACGGCTTTTTTCCAGTCCGACTGTTTGCCGGACGTGCGGCGGCCGCTGCGCGCAAAATTCTTGACCTTGCCACGGACGTTGACCGTGTTGATCTTGACCACGTTGACGCGGAAAATCTCCTCGACTGCAATCCGGATCTGCGTCTTGGTCGCCCGGGGATGTACCTCGAACGAGTACTGCGAGAGCACCGAGCCCGCCATCGACTTCTCCGTGATGAGGGGTGCAATGATGACGTCGCGCGATTCCATTTAACGGCGCTCCGCTCTGAGCTGCGCGCACGGGGTCGCCGAGCCACGAGGCCCCGCAATATGCGGAGCAACCCACGCCTCCCTGAGGGGGGCCGCCATGTTTTCCACTATTTTCCCTCCGCAAAGGCTGAGCTGAGTTCGTCGAAGGCGGCGGTGGTGAGCACGAGCCGCGTATATCCGAGCACGTCGCGCACGTCGAGTGCACCCGTGTGCGTGACTTCGACACACTGGAGATTACGGCCGACGCGCTCCAGGCGCGCTCCGGCTTGCTCCGCCTCGGTACCGCTGTACACGACCAACGTGCGCGGACCGTTCTTGGCGGCCTTCGCTGAGCCGAAGAGGAGCGCAGCCAATTCGGCCGTCTTGGTGAGTTCGAGGTTCTCCGCCGCCAGCAAGGTGACGCAGTCGGTCGTGAAGCGATCGGTGAGGGCGGCCTGCATCGCGAGGCGCCGCTCCTTTTTGTTGAGCGAGACGGCATACGAGCGCGGCTTAGGCCCAAAGACGACGCCACCGTGCGCCCACTGCGGCGATCGGGTGGAACCTTGGCGAGCGCGGCCGGTGCCTTTTTGGCGCCACGGTTTTTTGCCGCCACCGCGTACTTCGTCGCGGCGCAGCGTGGAGTGCGTCCCGGAACGTTCGTTGGACTCTTCGCGGAAGACGGCGCGGAACATCACGTTTTCCTTGCCATGCACGTCGCCGGCGAAGGCGGCGGGGATGGCGACGTCGCGCAGGGTCGCGCCCTTGCTGTCGATGACGGTCGGCATTACTTCTTGCCTCCGGCTTTGGCGGGGGCAGCGGCGGCCGCTTTGGGCGGCGCGGGCTTGGCGATCTTCGGCGGCCGCACGGCGGCGCTGACGATCACGATCGCGTTGCGGGCACCGGGGACGGGGCCGCGCACGAGCAAGAGATTGCGCTCGACGTCGGCCCGGACGACTTCCAGGTTTTGCGTGGTGGTGCGATCGACGCCGTAGTGGCCGGGACGGCGCGAACCACGCAGCGTGTGGCCGGCGTTGGTATCGCCGTTGGAGGCTGGCTGACGGTGGATCATCGAGCCGTGGCTGGCACCGCCGCCGCTGAAATTCCAGCGCTTGATACCGCCGGCGAAACCGTGCCCTTTGGAGATGCCGGCGACGTCGACCCGGTCGCCCTCGGCGAAGCCGGCGACGGTCACACTCTCACCGACAGCGGGAGCCTCGGCGATTGCGCGGCGGAATTCGCGCACGATGGCGCGCGGCTCCGTGGCGGCCTGCTTGAAGCGACCGGCCTGCGCCTTGCTCAGGCGAGATTTCTTGATGTCGCCGAACGCCAGGGCGACGGCTTCGTAGCCGTCGCTCTCCGCCGTCTTACGTTGCAGCACGGTGCACGGCCCCGCCGCAATGACGGTGACCGGGACGTGCCGCCCGTCGGCGGTGAAGACGCTCGTCATCCCGACCTTGCGGCCGATGATGTTTTTCATCTGAAGTATCCGCTTTCTCTCGTCTGGTTCCAGACCACGCAGCCTGGCGTACGTTCTAGCTCTCCGGCCGCGCACGCACGAAAACGCGTCGCGGCCGCGACCACAACCCGGAGAGGATACCAAGGCACGCCAACCTTGTCAAATGCGCCAGTCGCCGCCCCACCGGGCGGAAGCGGCTAGCGCTTGAGGACGCGCGCGATCTTGTCGAAGAGGGCCTCCATGGTCCGCGCGTGGACGTCCTCGAGGCGGCGCCAGAGCAAGCGGCCCTCGGTATCCGAAAGCGTCGCCTCCACGCGGTGGATCAGGCGTGTCTTCTTATCGACCTGCTCGAGATAAAAGCCATGGGTGCCGTCGAAGCCCTCGTTGTCGACGCGCCAGATGATGCGCTCCTCCGGGACGAGCTCCTCGAGTATGGCGTGGATCCCGCCGTGCCATTCTTCCGTACGACCTACGGTCATGGGCCCCGACGACCGCATGAACGGCTGCGAGGCAAATGGCCAGATCGCATCGGCCGACGTCCCCATCTCGGTCAGCAGCTGGTAGATACGGCGTTTGGTACCACTGAACGTGCGCTCATGCGAGACTAGTAACGGAATCGGCATATATTCTGCATACCGCTCGTCTTCCTAACCACCTGCTCATCAGCGCCGTGCCGCCGTCAACGAGCGCTCCGCTACGACGTCGCGAGCTGCACGTTGTCTTGCACCCGGGCACTGAGATGGACGCGACCGAAGAGGAACGCGAGCCCATAGAGAAGCGCAACGACCAAGAGCAGATCGCGATAGCCGATCACCAGCGACGAATATTCGAGCAGACCACCGACCATCGAACCCAAAAGATTTGCGCCGAACGCCGTCGTCGACGAGCCGACGCCACGGAACCGGTCGGCGAAGACCAAGTTCGCCAGAAAGATCGGTGCAAACGCCACGGAGACGGCGGCAACGAACCGCAGTGGAAGGCTCAGCGAGAGGAGCGTCTGCGGGTCGATGGCCCATCCCAAGGCCAGCGTCGCAAAGAGCAGCGCATACAGCCAGCCCGCGCGCGGCAATCGCACGCGCCGGGCAACTTCGATCGCGGCCAGAACCGCAACGAGGATACCGAAGAAGACCAGCGCGTTCACGAACCACGTCGTACCGAAGAGGAGCG
>DATJTD010000114.1:0-13902 GCA_035503775.1 Candidatus Acidiferrales bacterium | reverse complement strand
GCATGAATCCCGGCCTCGTCGGGGAGCCTGCGTTGACGATCATGGACGCAATCGTGAGCTATGCCGGCTCGATTGGCCTGCGCATCATCCTCGACAATCACCGCTCGGAAGCGGGCAATAGCAACGAAGCGAGCGGCCTTTGGTACACCAGCGCGTATCCCAGCTCCGCCTGGGTCAACGATTGGGAGACGATGGCGACGCGCTACAGCAATCCGAAATTCACCTTCAACGGCAACCCGACGGTGATCGGTATGGATCTGCGTAACGAGCCGCACGTACTCCCCGATTACGGATCGACGCACACGGGCGCGTGCTGGACGGGAGATACCGGAACGGCCGGCGATTGCGCGACGAGCAACACGGCACAGAATTGGCCGGTGGCAGCGCAGACTGCCGGCAATGCGATCTTGACGATCAATCCGCACCTGCTCATCTTCGTCGAAGGCAACGATTGCTATGGCACCGGCGCCACCGCTTGTGATTGGCAGGGCGGCAATTTGCAAGGGGTCGCAACCAACCCGGTCGTGTTGAGCCAACCGAATCAACTGGTCTATTCAGCGCACGATTACGGTCCAAAACTCTATGCACAACCGTGGTTCACCACCAGCACCACGCCGGCGAGCCTGGCTGCCGTTTGGAACCTGAACTGGGGGTACATCAGCGCCGCAGGCACCGCGCCGGTTTGGCTCGGTGAATTCGGAACCGACAACACCAGCACCGATATCGAGAGCACGGTGGACGGCAGCCAGGGCCAATGGTTCCAAAGCCTCGTCGGCTACTTGCAAGCCAACCCCGCAATCAGCTGGACGTATTGGGCCTACAACGGAGAAGACCCATATGCACTGGACGACAGCGAGTATGGCACCGCGGTCGCCAGTCCGCTCAAGCAATCGCTTCTCGCGGGGATCCAGGCTCCGTTCGGCGGAGGGTGCCCGTAGGCGAATCGATGTGGCGGTTGTCGCGCGCCTTTTGATCGAAGCTACTGCGCCTTCACCGCCTCGACATTGAGTTCGATCTTCACCTCGTCGCCGACGACTGCGCCGCCGGTCTCGAGCGCGGCGTTCCAGTTCAGGCCGAAGTCTTTGCGGTTGATTGTGCCCTGCGCGGTGTAGCCGACGCGCTCGCCACCCCACGGATCCTTGGCGCGGCCTTCGAAAGCGCCGGCGAGGGTAACGTCGCGTGTGACGCCGTGCAGCGTGAGCTTTCCGGTGACGGTAAAACTATCGGGCGATCCGGAGATGCTCGTGCTTTCGAACGTGAGGTGCGGATGCTTCTCCACTTCGAAGAAGTCGCCCGAGCGCAGATGCGCGTCGCGCTGCTCCTCGCGCGTGTCGATCGAGGCGGCGTCGATGGTGACGGCGAGCGCTGCCGGGACGTCGCTACCGGGGGCCAACGTGAGCGTACCCGCGTGTTTGGTGAAGCGGCCGCGCACCTTGGTGATCATCAGGTGACGCACCACGAATTCAACGGTGGTATGGGCCGGATCGATGTTATAGACGGTCACTGCTTGGGCTTGAGTAGCCATGGGTTCTCCTTTTTTCGCGCTTGCGGTTTCACAACAATTGTCGTATAATTTGCGCGTGTTGCTTATATTACGGATGACGGGAAGATTGGTCAACCGACAAATCGGTCGAAATGTCGCTTATCCGACGAGAGCGAGAAAATGACGGCCAGGGCCACCAGCCCCGCGGAGGCCCCGCGCCGGACCGATCCGCGCGTGATTCGCACGCGTAAGCTCATCCGCGACGCACTCGCCTCACTGCTAGCAACGAAAAACTTCGAATCGATCAGCGTACAAGACATCGCCGAAGCGGCGACGGTGAACCGCGCAACTTTCTACGCACACTTCACCGACAAGTTCGCTCTGCTCGAAGCGATGATCCGCGATCAGGTGGCTGAAGCGCTCGGAGACGGCGATCCGTTGACCGTGCGCGACACGCGAGCGGCGTTGCTCGCTGCGGGCACGAGCGTCTTCTCCTTTGTGGGGATGCACCGGGAGTGCCGGATCGACCGTGAGTTCGAGCCGCTGCTGCAGCGCTCGCTCGAGGCAGAGCTGACCGATTTCCTCACGCCCCGCTTTGGGCATTGCACGGCGCTGCTGATCTCATCAGCCTTCGGGGGCGCGGCGATGACGTGGCGTCACGAAGCGCCGAAGTTTCCGGCAAAGCCGATCGTGGAGAACATCGTCGACATCCTGGTGCACGGTGTCGCGTCCCACGATACCGTTGCCGGCAATCTCTGATTGCTACGCGTGCCGTGCCACGTTCGTTGCGGGTAGCTCACGATCTGGATGGGAGTTCCGACGGCGGCTATACGCACGCGGCGAGCAACCCATGACTCTTTTGAACGCCGTGCTGAACGCGCTCTCCGACTCGTAGCCGAGCGAAGCAGCAATAACGGCGATGGAGTCGCCGGCGTTTGACAGCTTATTCGCGGCGAGCAGCATGCGCCAACGCGTCAAGTATTCCATCGGCGACGTCCCAACCATCTTCTTGAATTTTAGGCTAAACGCCGTCCGAGACATAGCGGCCGACTCCGCCAACGACCGTACGGTCCAACGGCGCGCCGGGTCATCATGGATACGTTTGATCGCGACGCTCACCTGTTTGTCCGCGAGAGCAAAGAGCCAACCCGTGCCGCCTTCGGGACCTTCTGCCATGTGAAGTCGCAACGCTTGAACGAGCATCATGTGCGCGAGGTGTTCTATCACCAGAGAATTGCCGGGCCGCGCTTCCCGTAGTTCACGCATCATCTGGTCCACGCACCAGCGCAACATCGCCCTATCCGCTTCCTTGTAGAGGTGCACGATGGGCGGCAACATCCCCAACAAAATGTCGGCATGATCGCCCGCAAGCGCAAAGTGTCCGCAGACACTGAAGAACTGACCGCCGCCGTTGTACAGATTTATACGCCCGTTCTGCGCGGTCGACAAAAATGTGACCGCACCGAGCGGCGTTAGCGACATGTCGCTCGCCATACGGAACGCGCGTCCCCGGGGCAAGAGGAAACAGTCTCCACTCTGTACGCGTACCGGATCGGGAACACCGTCGACGCAGAGCCAACACTCGCCCGAAACGATGGCGTAGAACTTGATGCCCGCATGCTGATCGAAGTGGAGCGACCAGTCTCCTCCGGCGTCAAAGCCACCCGACATGTAGCTGCGCACCCTCAACAGGGACAGCATGTCTGACAGCGGGTCCATCGCCGCCTCCCTGAACGATCGCGAAGATAATGCGAACTCTATCGCATAGTCTGCGCGGAGTCAATCGCATATCTTGTCGATACCAACTGCTCGTCGAGAGGACAGCATGTCAAAACCATCGTGATCGTTGGGTTCGGTCCCGGCAACTCGACCGCCGTGGCCGAGAAGTTCGGCACGGAAGGCTTCTCCGTCGCACTCGTCGGCCGGAACGCAGACCGCCTTGCTGCGGGAGTTTCGGCATTGAAGGCCCGAGGGATCGTCGCCGCCGGGTTCACGGCTGACGCCGCTGACCCGGCAGCCGTCCGTGCCGCAATTCGCAACGTGCGCTCCGAACTCGGCCCCATCAGCGCAATCCACTGGAACGCCTTCGGAGGCACCGAAGCGGGAATCTTTTGCCCGCTCCCTAGTATTGTTCGTGATCGCCAAACTCAGACGCTTGAGCAGGCTCGCTAACAACCTCATCGGGACGCATGGAGCCGCGGTCGGGCGATGCGGACCCACGGGCACGGCGATACCTTGCTTGGCGCGAAGTGCTCAGCGGATTAGAAGAGGCGCTTTCACCAAAATCCGGATCGGAGATGAACTCGGTGGCACGTATACGTATCTTGTCCGTAATTGCGGTCACGCCATGCGTTGGTTCCACGGTGGGTGCTCCCTCCAGTGGAAAAATTCCCATTTGAGTCAAAGCTTCAAAGACCGGCTTGAGGGCCTTCTCTGAGTCCCTGTAAACTGGCTGCCTCTTATTCGTTCGAATCGCCATCCAAGGCGTTCGAGGATCGCTTGGCGCGCAAGATCGTGCTCTAGGTCCTCCAGCCTGTGGAATCTGTCGCCGTCACACTCAACCGCGAGTCGAGACGAGAGACCCGCCACGACCATGTCAACCCTATAAGCTCCGACGCGAACCTGCGATTTTACTTGATAGCCGGCCGCAGTCAGACGGCGCAAGACATCAAGTTCAAACGGCGACTCGGCCTTTTTACCCTCCGTTCTCTCCATCGCCACCGTCGACGTCGGGTTTATTGCGTGCTCGATCAGCAGCCTACGCAAATCGTCGGGTTTGAGGTCCAGACCTGAGTCCAACGAGTGGACCACCCACATCTGATCTCGTGCACGGCTCGCTGCGACGTTGAAGCGCTTCTTGAACAGCGGCTGTTGCCGCATGGCCAGCGGCGCACCTTCGCTAACGTCAACGACAGACAGAAATACGACATCACGTTCGTCGCCCTGGAACTGCGCTGCATTACCTGCCAGCAGTCTCCGCCGCTCGATTTCCGCCGGATCGAGTCGGGAACGAATCATTTCCTCTATCCGCCGAGCCTGCTCCTCGCCGACCAATGAGATAACACCAAACGTTTTGTCCGCGTATTCCGGTTGCTCCGCGGCTGCGCACACCAAAGCGGCGACTGCACGCGCTTCCGCCTCGTTAATTTTTTGCTCAACGGATGCACCTTCAACGCGAAAGGACACCGTCGCCGACTGTAAGGTAGTTGCCGAGGCTTCGCGAAGAGGCTTTATTCGGCCATTATAACTAAGGGCGTTACTAAAGCGAATAATGTCGGGCACGCACCTGAAATGCTCCAAGAGGCATATCGTTCCACCAAACGCTAGTTTCGCGATATCATAAATGGACTGCCGCCCATCGTAGAGTTCGGCAAGAGGTATTCCCTGGAGATACTCGTCGATGAGGTGCTGTGTTTCTTCCAGCCGCTCGCCCACGGCGTCAGGACTCACCTGCTCATCGTCGCCTACCACGATCACTTGTTTCGCAAGATAGAACGCAAATAAGCCAGTCACATCACTCTGGCTCGCCTCGTCGATTATCACGACATCAAATTTTGATTTGCGGGGGTCGTAGCTTTCCGCCACTTTGACCAATGGCATGATCCACACCGGAACTGCAGCTTGGGCATCCGCCATCAGCGAGCGCGCCAGACGGCGAAGAGCCGGGACGCGCTTGCCCGTGCCCTTTCCGATCTTTTTGTTGGCCAGGTACCAGCCGTTGAGGGCGTGCCGTTCAGTCAATCCCGTTCGCCCTTGCTGCGAACGCCAGGCCATGCGATCTACGAGCTGAGCGGTGACGTCTCTAAGTTGGGAGCGCCTCTGCTCGAGTTGCGTCATCAAGTCCGACAACGAGGTCTGATCGCGGAGTATCAGTTCGTCATGCAGCTGGCGCCATTTCCAGGCGGGAACCGGGTCACCAGGAGCCTCCGGCAAAGCGTGGATCCCGTCTCGTTCTCGAATGCGTCGAGCCCACGCCGGCGCGACGCGAGCGAGCCGGTCAAGCAGATCGTTGCGCCGTCTGGCTTGAACAGCGACGCCGTGAAGCCGAACTAATTCTTCAAACGCACTTCGGTATTCTCTCTCGCTCTGTTTGTCGACGGCCGTCGTAAGGAGAGAGGCCACCTGCGCCGCTCTCTCGGTACCACGACATCTTGCCCGAACGTCTGCCAATTTTGAGTCGATACTCTCCCAATTTAGTTGCGCGATTCGCGCGATTAGCGTCGGCAACACGAAACTAGAAACGGCGCGCTCTATGCGGCCCAGGCTGTCATCGCCGTAGAACACGGTGTCGACCCTGGATTTGACGGCGGCCCAGTCGAAGCCGCATTCGGTTAGCCGTCGCTGCAGCGTTTCCCAAACCTCGTTTGACCACGCTAGGGCTTCGACCATCACAGGCACTAGACGCAAGCAATCGCTTTCGATGGTGCTCGCCAGCGTTTCGGAGGCAGGGCCGCCCACGGCAGTGACTTGCCTGCCCCAACGGCTACGTAGGGCATCGCGACGAACCGCTATTTCCGCGTGGGTCTGCAACGCTAAAACGTGTTCAAGGCGATGTGGCCTCTTTGAATTGCCCACTGTGGAGCTATCGAGCGTGACCTTCCATTCTCTCTTGAAAAGTAATCTGAAGGTTGATAGCTTTCCGCTTCGCCTGTATTCTTCGGCGATATCTTTGTAGATCGAAACTAAGCTCTCAGAGTCTTGGTCCGTGGGAAGCTTGGGGTCGTACGTCAGAAAGGTCTCCTGCGCTCCCGCGCTGTCGGCTTGGAGCGCCTTGATTTCTCCAATAAGGCTATCCCACGGCGTCGTTTCTGGCGCGCCGGCGATCCCTGCGTTGACCAGCACGCGGGCCCAAGCCGGAAGTCGATCGATCGCCGAAGCAGCCTCGCGCATGCTTTCGTGCAATTCCCAGAGAGTCTCGCTCTGCGTCCGTTTTGAGATCCAGAATTCTGAGCCGAATGTTCGATCGCACCCTGCGATCGCCCGGCGCTCCTTAATCAGCGTTGCGAAATCATCTGGGTGCAAGAGTTCGCCAGGCTCTGGCATCCATGAGTCGATGCTGCGTTGGTCATCGGTAGACACCACGGCGTTCGACCGGTAGAGGGCGCCAATTTCTTCCGAGCTGAGCGGCATCGGCTCGGACAACACAACTGGTGCCGGAATCCAGCTATGTACGCCCGAGCCTTCCGCCACAAACTTTGCAGCATCGATGGGGCGAGTGCCCTCACCACCTATAACGATGTATCGTTGTTCATTGAGGCGCGCTTCTCGTATCTCAATGCGCAGCCGCCTGATCGCGTCAAGTACATCACGACGTTCCCGGTCAAATTCCGATACCTCGCGCGCGAGCTGCGCTGCGTTTGACATTCCCAGGCGCTCGACAATCCCATCAACCGAAGATTTCAGCCGGTCTCCGTCGCCTGCGTCTTCGTCAAGCACGCTCAGACAGAGAGGCTGCAGCTCCTCAACGACCTTGTCGCGTAGCACTCGAAGGGCCTTGGTCCTATGACTCGTTACTAGGACGCTCTTTCCGTGAGCCAGCAGGTGGCCTAGGAGGTTGGCGATCGTGTGAGTCTTGCCTGTTCCCGGCGGTCCCTGCACTAACACACAATCGTAGTTCTCCAAATTACGGGCAATTTGCAATTGCTCGGCATTGGCTTCTTTAGTGAAAAGGACATCCGCATCTTCATTTGCGTCTATAAGCGCTGCAACGGGACCCGTCTCACCGACGGAAGCGGCCTCTACTTCCGGGCTGATGCCCACGATGTTTTGAAGCGATTCGGAGAAATCCGAGGCTTGCATCGCGTCGTCGATTATCGCGTCGATAGCTCTCGTAATGCCAAGAGTTCGCTTTCGCAAAAAGACTGCAGGGCAACGTCCGATAATGGGATGAGAGCGTTCGGGGCCGATCTCTCCGCCGTCGATAAACTGCCCCTCCGAAGATAGCGTGGCTGCGACGCGACGAAGGAAACCGTTCACGTCGTCTCTACCTAACGGGTGCAGAGTAAGCTTTTCCGCTTCCTCGCGGATTTGACCGATAAGTTTTCCTTCGACATCCGCCATCGAACGAAATAGCGCCGAATAGAATTCAGTTGGAGTTCCCGGGTCTAAAATCCGAAATTCAGGCACATCGGCGTCGAATTCAAGACGTAGCTCTCGGATTAGCAGCGGGAATCGCACACCACCGTCAGGGCGTCTCCAGACGAGCACGCCGTCGCCGAGAACAAGTTGGTACTGCTCCGAGTCCCGTTGAAGATTGCCATATAGAGTGTAAAGCGACCCGAACACTTCACCCGCGGCGAGGCTAACGCGTTCAACCTCCGCCCACAAACCCCAAATCTGTCGATACTCTGCTAGTGCTTCGCTTCTGTCGGGTTCATTTTCAAAAAGAAGAACCACCGTCGTGTCGTCGTCGCCTGTTATATTTTTCGACGGAATGACCTCGACGGTCCGACGGCAATCTTTGTAGCTGTCAGTAATCCATTGGGCGATCACCTCGGGCGGACTCGGGGGCGGCTTGAGGATCGGCCGCCTCACACTCAGGATCACCCGCTCGGCAGCGCCTCCATCGTCATCTCCATCTGTCTCGGCACTCGACGGCGCTTCACTAACCTCGCGCAAGAGTTGGATCGCTTCGTGGTTCGGTATTCGATCAAATTGAAGCAACCACGGTTGGTCGCCGAGTTGGCGCGGCGCTGGGTCCGCTTCTCGTATAGCGCACGGACGAATTTAAACAGCCGTGCAATTCGATCGCGAGCGGCTTCTAGGTTTGCGCTCCCTTCAAAATTCATATAGAGTTGCTACCTCTGCTCCGTGGGATCACCAACACGCTCCTCACTCAAGAGAGCCGACCGGACCAGTGCTTCAGCAGGGGTGGGACTGAAAACGCTCCACTCCAACACAGTAAACGCCTGGCCGCATTGGCGCGCAAGCTTCGACCTGGCCGAGCGCCGCTCCGGGTAAATGCGTAGAGGAGCCTCTGCTCGCAATTTGCCGGTGGAGCGAAATGGGAGTATAATTGGCAAATGAAGCGCCTCTCCCGCAGCCGACTTCAGATCGAACTGGCGCCCCGGCACCAACGGCTTCTCCACACGCTTGGCGAGCGCATGGGCAGCGGTGGAGACGCGGAGACGACCCGGCGCGTCTTTGATGTGGTCGAGAATCTCGCCGACCGCATTCAGCACGGCTACAAGCTGATCGTGGTCCCAGCCGAGGACGAGCGCCCCGATGCGGTGCCGGAGTTGACGCGTGCCCTGCGGCCCGAAGCGGGATACGCGTATCTCGTGCATCGCCCCCATCCCTGGCGCCGACAGCTCTCGTTCAAGGGCCGGCGGTTGACGGTTGGGCAGTTCCTGGGTGCGATGCGCGTGGAGGGCTGGACGCCGGAACAAGCCGCGGGCGAGTTCGAGCTCCCCGTCGAGGCCGCGTTGGAGGCAATCGACTACGGAGAGAAATTCGCCTCGCTCATCGCTGCCGAGGAAGCAGAAGACGCGCGGGCTGCCAAGAGCTTGATGCGTGCGCCTCCTCCTCGATGAATGTATCAGCGGTCGTTCTTTGCGAGATGCCCTAACGACCGCAGGCCACGACGTAGTTAGATCCGTGGACGAACTTGGCGGCGGCGTCGACGACGCCGCCGTCTTCGCCCACGCGTGTGAGCAGCAGCGGATCGTTTGTAACCTACAACAACGCCGACTTCGCAGCGCTCGGCCGACAGCGGGATGACCATCCGGGCATCCTGCTCATATATCTTGACAACAGGCCGAGCGACATGAAGACGTCAGATATCCTCAAGGCTGTCTCGAACGTCGAGTCAACATATCCGAACGGTTTGGCGGGGGAGATCGTCGCCCTGAACGGCTTCCAGTGGTAGGTCAATCCCCGAACCCGGGCTGAGCGAAGCGACCTCGCCCTCCAGGGCTGAGCACTGCCGCAAGCCATGCGACCCCGCCGTTCTGGTTGGGCGCTTGTGCGCACAACCACCGGCTTGCGTCGTATTTTTCGGCGATCTCAGAAACCCCGGTTAACCACAAGCCAGCATCGCTCAGTGACCCGACGGTACGTCGGCGTACCAGTCCGTAGCGCAGCTGCTTCTACTCGACCGTCGGCGCCACAACTATTCACCGCATCTTGTATCCCCGCGATCACAGCATCGACTAGGGAGCGTCCTCGACTGATCGGAGGCAATGCACCCCTTGCGCTGGCCCTGCTGGGCGCCCAACGTGACCCGTGCAAGCAAAGCTACAAGAAGTGCTACGGGAATTCACTCCAAATGCACTGTCAGAGCAAAGACATTGCAAACCAGTTAACGCAAAAACGCATGCGCATCGCAGCGCGGCGATCATCAAAAAGTTTTCTGAGAGCGCCGTCGCATGCAGCGCAGCGATACAGCGTTGAGCGCAACGCGCTCTGTTCAGTGCATCGTGTTCGATCGGTTCCGGCGCGTTTTTCGTCCTCGAACGGCTTCCACAGAAAGATCACTACGGCCTGAGACTGCCCTGCACTCGGTGACGTCTGATCAATCGAGCGAGATAATAACGGTGCAAGATAACGCTCGACTTGGGACCAGCTCGTTCCCAGGGATTTTCAGCTATCCCTTAGGGCCTGACGATGAAATCATCACTCTCTTTGGCCGACGCCCCCGACGTGCTGAGCTCGACCGAAGTGCAGCACATTCTCGGGATCGGACGCAACGCTACGTACGAACTCTTGGCGTCCGGCAAGCTGCCGTCGATCCGCATCACCCCGCGTCGCATCGTCGTCTCCAAGAAGGCGCTCGAAGCGTTCCTGCGGCTCCCAGCGAATGACACCGCGCCGGGACCCCGGGAGGTAACTGACCTTGGGGTACCTTAGGAAGATCGGAGACCAAAAATTCCGGATCATGTACGACGCGCCGTCCGTGAGCGGAAAGCGCTGCCGCAAAACCGAGACGCTCGTCGGCGTCACAAAAAAACAGGCCGAGGCAATCCTCGCTCAACGCAAAGCCGCGATTGTTCGCGGTGAGTTTGCGTCCGGTAGCGACATTCGAATGAACGAGCTATTCGATCGTTTCATGCAGGTCAAAGGGGAGCGGCTCGCGCCGGCGACCTTGCATTGCTACGACGGCATGCTCAAACTGTATCTGCGACCGGCGTTCGGCGTTCGCAAAGTCGGCAGTATACAAGCTACCGATCTCGTGAACGCCTACGCGCAGTGGTCACGGCGCCCAATCAGCGGAAGAACAGTGCGGCACACGGCCGACCTGATGCGCAACGTGCTCAACCGCGCGGTAAAGTGGGGGATACTCCCCCGCAACCCGCGACACTCCTAGACGGCGACGACCTGCCGAAAGCCATCAAGCCCGAGTCGACCGTTCTCACCGAAGCGGAGCTGCGTCAACTCCTCGCTGAAGCCAAGACACCGGCGTCACGATCGCAAGCACGCGGGTACCTGTGCGCGTACAGCGCCTTCTATCCGGCGCTCGCGTTCGCGGCTTTCACCGGCGCTTGCCAAGGCGAGGTTTTGGCGTTGCGCTGGCGCGACGTCGACGTCGCGGCAGGCACGGGTGAGCATCAGCCGCTCGCTGACCGACAGCCCAAGAGCACGGCTCACGTTCAAGCTGCCGAAGAACGACAAGCCGCGGACAATCTGCGTCTCGTCGCAACTCGTCGGGATTCTGCAATCCCATCGAGCGGTGCAGGCAGCCGAGAAGATCGCGTTAGGCAACGCATACCACGACGGCGATCTCGTCCTCGCCAAACCCGACGGAACGCCGATCGCACCCTGGCTATTCAGCTCGGCATTTCGCAATTTCGTGAAGCGGGCGTCGGTCTGCCGCATCCGCTTCCACGATCTGCGGGATACGCACGCCTCGCTCTTAGCCAAGGCCGGCGTCCCAATCGAGGTCATCAGCAAGCGGCTCGGCCACAGCACGATCGGCATCACCGTCGACCGCTACGTCACCGTCTACCGCGATCGTGACGCGGCAGCCGCCGAGGCGTTCGAGCGCATCATGACCTAGCAAATCCCGCCCATTCCGTTAGACGGCCGTTAGATTCCGACCCCAACAGCCGCCAAAACACGCGAGAAAACCCTTACAGGACAAAGCACACACTGGTAGCGCCAACGGGAATCGAACCCGTCTCTCGGCCTTGAAAGGGCCGCGTCCTAACCGATAGACTATGGCGCCGTGTGATCGTGTGGGCCCGGTAGGATTCGAACCTACGCGCAACCAGTTATGAGCCGGCCGCTCTACCGCTGAGCTACAGGCCCCGCGAGCGGGCATGTTGCTCGCCCCCGGCACGATGCCCTCTCGGAGCGACCGGCATTGCGGGCAAACCTCAAACTTGTGCGGCGCGGAAGGCGGCCTTTCCGGGATAGCGGGCCGCCTGAGCGAGTTGCTCCTCGATGGACATCAGACGGTTGTACTTCTCCACCCGGTCGCTGCGCGACAGCGAGCCCGTCTTGATCTGACCGGCGCCGGTGGCGACGGCGAGGTCGGCGATGGTGGTGTCACCCGTCTCGCCCGAGCGATGCGAGATCACGCACCGATAACCGGCCTTGTGCGCGAGTTCGACGGCATCGAGCGTCTCCGTGAGCGTCCCGATCTGATTGACCTTCACCAGGATCGCGTTGGCGACGCCCTCGCTGATTCCACGCGCGAGCCGCGTCGTGTTGGTCACGAAGAGATCGTCGCCCACGAGCTGCACCCGCGCGCCAAGGCGTTCGGTGAGCAGGCGCCACGTCGCCCAATCGTCTTCGGCGAGCCCATCTTCAACGGAGACAATCGGATACCGCGCGCAGACGTCCTCGTACAGATCCACCATCTGCGCCCCGCTGAACGGAGCGTCTTTGCTGAGCGGATAGTATTTCCCATCCGAGTAAAATTCGGTCGCCGCCGAATCGAGCGCGATGGCGATATCACTCCCGACCGTATAGCCGGCGCGTTGGATCGCTTCCACCAGCAGCGCCAGCGCCGCATCGAGCGTATCGAGCGGCGGCGCATAGCCGCCCTCATCGCCTACGAGCGTCGGCAAACCGCGCTCGTGCAGAATCTTTCCAAGCGCATGGAACGTCTCAGCGCCGTACCGCACCGCTTCGCGGAAGGTCGGCGCGCCGATCGGCACGATCATGCACTCTTGGAATTGCAACGCACCTTCGGCGTGCTTGCCGCCGTTGATCACGTTCATCATCGGCACGGGAAGCGTCGCCGCACTCGGTCCTCCGAGATAGCGAAAGAGCGGGAGACCGACGCTCGCCGCAGCGGCACGCGCATTGGCCAGCGAGACGCCGAGCAGCGCATTCGCACCGAGTTTCCCCTTGTTGTGCGACCCATCGAGTTCGAGCAGTTGCGCGTCGATCTCACGTTGCGCCGTCACATCGAGCCCTTCGAGCGTCGGCCCGATGATCTCGTTCACATTGCGAACGGCGGTGAGTACGCCCTTTCCGTTGTAGCGCTTCTTGTCGCCGTCACGCAGCTCGACGGCCTCGTGCGCGCCGGTGGAGGCTCCCGACGGAACGAGCGCCTCTTCAACGGCGCCGAAGCTCGTCGCTACGGCGACGGCAACCGTAGGATTACCGCGCGAGTCCAAAATCTCGCGCGCATGAACACTTTCGATGAGCGGACGGCCGCCACCACGCATTGATTCGATCACGTGGCCCGCGTTCGCCTTCGCATAGGGGCGCCCTTCGGACTAAATGCGTAACGCAAGAGGCCCTACGTCTCGATGAGCCAACGCTGCTGATCGTGCGGACGCGAAAAGATTTCGCCCGGCTCGAACCAGATCGCGATCTCGCGCTGCGCACTCTGCGGCGAGTCGCTTCCGTGCACGAGATTGCGCCCGATGGTCTGCCCGTAGTCGCCGCGAATCGAACCGGGAGCCGCCTTGATTGGATTGGTCGCACCGATCGCCGTGCGGCAGCCTTCGATCGCGTCGTTCCCTTCCACGACCAGCGCAACGATCGGCGCGCTCGTGATGTAGTCGACCAGGCCGTTGAAAAACGGCTTCCCTTCGTGCTCGGCGTAGTGTGTCTTCGCGCGCGCGCGATCCACCTCGAGCAGCTTGAGCGCCGCGATCGTGTAGCCGCGCCGTTCGAAGCGCGCGAGGATTTCGCCGACGAGGCCGCGCGCGACAGCATCAGCCTTACAGAGGATGAGGGTTTGTTCGATAGCCATAGCGTCCGGGAAGGTACGGGGAGCTGCTGCCCGGTGCCTGCGACGCGCAGGGATGCGCTAGTGTCGCCGAAGCCCAGGATGGGCGCGCGGCGACCGACGCGCAGAGATGCGCTAGTGTCGCCGAAGCCCAGGATGGGCGCGAGGCGACCGACGCGCACGGATGCGCTAGTGTCGCCGAAGCCCAGGATGGGCGCGAGGCGAACGACGCGCAGGGATGCGCTAGTGTCGCCGAAGCCCAGGACGGGCACGAGGCGACCGACGCGCAGGGATG
>DATJTD010000113.1:0-7605 GCA_035503775.1 Candidatus Acidiferrales bacterium | reverse complement strand
GACGCCGATAATGAACAGGTCGTAGGCATCAGTGAGAAATCCCATTCCCGAGACGAACATGATCATCCAATGGAGTTTCGTGATTCCCGAATTGTCGAGATCGGCGAAGGCGCTGTCGGAGGTTGCTGGTGCTGATGCGGCAGTCATGAGTACCTCTTCGGTTTGAGCCCGGCTGTCGTACCCGGGCTCCCTTAAGCTCGCGTGATAGCTGCTTTAACGGCACCTTAAGGCAACGTCATGCGACCCGGTTGTCGCCTCTCGAGCATCCAACCGGTAGCGTGCTTTTTGCAAAGCATCCGGGGGCGGCGACAAACGCTCGGTGTTCATCCCAGGCATGCAAGCACCCACCGCGGGTGGCAAGCGGGGGCTGCCTCATTGCCTTCGGCGAAGGCGGACGAGCCGTATGAACGATCACGATCTCATGCTCGCGCCGGGCAAGCCGGTCGCACTTGCGCGGCGCGATCCCGGCCTGACCTGCGGCTTCAAGAGCAAAGACGACGCGCACGACAAGTTGAAAGACGACATCGAGGAGCTTGCCGAGCTTCAGGACGTCTTTGCAGCCGCTCGTTCGTACGCGCTCTTGGTTATCTTGCAAGGGATGGACACAGCCGGAAAAGACGGTGCGATCAAGCACGTGATGTCCGGCGTCAACCCGCAGGGGGTCGAGGTGCACAGCTTCAAGGCGCCGACCGAAGAAGAGGAGGCGCACGACTTCCTCTGGCGCAGTGCGCGGGTCTTGCCCGAACGCGGGCGCATTGGCATCTTCAACCGGTCGTACTACGAGGAGACGGTCGTCGTGCGCGTGCACCGAGAGTTGCTCGCGCGCGAAGGGAGGCCGCCGGAGCACGATATGTGGGCTGAACGCTTCGAGGACATCAACGCGTTCGAGCGCCACCTCGTGCGAAGCGGCACGATCGTCCTGAAGTTCTTTCTGCATATCTCCAAAGAAGAGCAGCGTCGGCGGTTACTCGAGCGCCTCGACGATCCCGACAAGAATTGGAAATTTTCGCCGAGCGACGTGCACGAGCGCTCCTATTGGGACCAGTATCAGTTGGCGTACGAGCAGACGCTCGAGCAGACGACGACGCCGTGGGCGCCGTGGTACGTGATCCCCGCAGACCACAAGTGGTTCATGCGCGCGGCGATTGCCGATGTGCTGGTCTGCAAGCTCAGAGCATTGGGCCTGCGCTATCCGCACGTTGAAGGCGAGGCGGCCGGGGTGCTTGCGCGCATGCGCGCTGAACTCTAGGCGCTTACAAGGGCCGCCAGACGGCGCAACGTCGCCGCGATCGCCGCGATGCTGAGCAGCGCA
The DNA here is from genome assembly GCA_035503775.1 of Candidatus Acidiferrales bacterium. GTDB lineage: Bacteria > Vulcanimicrobiota > Vulcanimicrobiia > Vulcanimicrobiales > Vulcanimicrobiaceae > DATJTD01. Next base: position 6,293 of record DATJTD010000113.1, on the reverse strand, counting down.
TCCCCTTCCACGATTGGCGGTAATTCCAGGGACGGTACGGCGCTCGTCCGGCGCGGCCACGCGCCATCGTTGTCGATGGCCGTCTGCAGCGCGTTTACCTGCGCCGTTGCGTCGCGTATCGCGGAGGCCAGCGACTGCGGATCGGCAGCGGCGACGGCATGCGCCGCGTCGCGCGTATCGTACGCACAAAGTTCGAGTTCCCAGATCCAGCGGCGCGCAAATGTCGCGAAGCTGGGTGAAGTCGGTCCCGAGCGCAGCGGGTTGAGACGGCGGCGAAGACGCCGCATCGCGGCATCGCAGCGCCGCGCGGCGATCATCGCCTGCGACGCATCGGACTGGCCGAGTGTTGTCAGTGCCGCGGCCAGCATCGCCAGCATCTCTTGCACCTCGGAGCGGAAGACGCGCGGCGTTGGGATTGGAAACAAGATCAGCGCGGCACAGCCCCCGAAGGCTGCGCCGACCAACGTTTCGAGAAAACGAACCATCAGGATTTGTTCGGTGAAGCGTCCGAGCAGTGCATACAGCATCACGACCATGGCGGTGATAAAGAATGAAGCCGCGCCGTAGGCCGTGCGCAGGAAGTACGCCGCGAAGAACATCGAGAGAAAGAGCAACGCCAGGGCAAGAGGGCCGTTGTGCCCGACCAGCAGCCCGAGAACGGCACCGGCGAGCACGCCGATGGTCGTGCCGAAGAAGCGCGCCCAGGCGCGGGCAAGCGTCTCTCCAAGCGACGTCGTCCCCGAGAAGACGATGAAGGCGCTGAGCACGGCCCAATACCAACGTTGCGACGAGAGGTGCTCTCCCACGATCATGGAGGCAGCGGCCGCCGCCGTCACCTGCATCGCTTGGCGCGTCGTCGGCCGAAAGCGGCCGGGCACCGCCGGCGTGTGTTGCGTCTCCTCACGAATTGCGTCGCGCTGTGGGCTCGGGGCGTGTGCAACGAGCGGCTTGCCCAGAAATGATTCGACTCGCTCCATCGACGCCCGCAATGCGTGCTCCGCCCCGGCGCGTTTCGCATCGCTGACCTCATCGGCAGAAAAAACCGTAACGATCAGGCGTTCCGCTGCAAGCTCGCTGTCGAATGCAAGGTTCTCACTGCGGCCGACGAGCAGTCCGCTCTCCTCGAGCGCCAGCATCGTCTCATTGATCGCGGCGATATCGCGGACCAACATCGAGATCCGTTCGAGTGCCGAACTTCGCCCGCGCGGTTTGCGGTGCGACCATGCAAGCGCCGCCCGCTGTTCGGCGAGAATCGCTTGGAGCGCCAAGCGCCGTGAGCCGCGGACGCGTTTGGCGAAGACCCCGAAGCGCAGCACGTACGTCATGCTCGTCCCAATCAAGATGGCGCCGATGACGGCGGGAAGTTGACGTGTGGTCGTACCGATGAAGAGCGCGAAGAAATACGAGAGCGCCGCCCCCATGCCGAAGGCTCCATAACGCGGGCCAAAGCCGCGGACGTAGACCGCCACGAAGAGGATCGCGAGAAAGAGCGGATCTTCGCGCCAAGGATTGCCCGTGACGAGCGTTCCGAGCGTTACGCCCGCGATTGCCGGCAACGGAACGAGCGCCGCGGTGATGCGTTGCTGCGACGGCACGGGTTCGGCGGGAATGATCGCACTGAGCCAACTCGCGATAGCACCGATGAGGAGAATATCCTGCGCGCCACCCCAAAATTTGCCGATGAGCTCGATGACGAACGACGTCGTCGCTACGGCGATGGTCGTTCGAGCGGCGGTGTCGAGGCGCACGAAGCCGGGGTCGGCAATGAGGAGGCGGTCGCCGAGCGCCTGCCATGGGTCACCCTGCATTCGGCAAATTTGCGGCACATGCCGCGAAGCACCTCGCCTTCTGCGCGTGGCCGGCGGCGTGGAACCCTCTCGTGCCGTTGGCTGTTTTCGGAGCATCATGGAATATCGGCGTCTCGGTCGTTCGGGTCTCTCGGTTCCGGTGCTCAGTCTTGGGACGGGCACATTTGGTGGAAAGGGGCCGCTCTTTAGCACCTGGGGGAACACGGACGCCGCAGGAGCGCGGCGTATGATCGACATCTGTTTGGAAGCGGGTCTCACGCTGTTCGACAGTGCCGACATCTACTCGAACGGTATGGCCGAATCGGTCCTCGGCGAGGCGATTCGCGGCCGCCGAGATCGCGTCTTGATATCGACGAAGGCGGCTTTCCGGGGACAGAGTGACGATCCCAACGCGGTAGGTGCCTCGCGCATGCACTTGCTTAACGCGGTGGAGAAGGCTTTGCGGCGTCTGGGCACCGACTACATCGATCTCTTTCAACACCACGGATTCGATGCGCTGACGCCGCCCGAAGAGACGCTCAGCACACTCGACGATCTCGTGCGGGCGGGGAAGATTCGCTACGTCGGCGTCTCGAATTTCTCCGGCTGGCACCTGATGCGATCGCTCGGTGTCGCCGACCGCTACGGGTACCCCCGCTACGTTGCGCATCAGGCGTACTATTCGCTGATCGGTCGAGACTACGAGTGGGAGCTCATGCCGCTCGCTTTGGATCAGGGTATCGGCACGGTGGTATGGAGCCCGCTCGGATGGGGACGCCTCACGGGAAAAATCCGGCGCGGTCAACCGCGGCCCGAGACGAGCCGCCTACACGGTCCGATGGAGTACGGGCCGCCGGTCGACGAAGACTATCTCTATCGCGTCGTGGACAAACTCGAAGAAGTGGCGGCGCAGATAGGCAAGAGCGTCCCGCAGGTTGCTCTCAACTGGTTATTGAGCCGGCCGAGCGTGAGCACCGTCATCATCGGCGCGCGCACCGAGGAACAGCTGCGTCAAAATCTTGGTGCAATTGGCTGGACGCTCAATGCAGAGCAGATCGCAGCGCTCGATGCCGTCAGCGCGCTGACGCCGCCCTACCCGTACTGGCACCAGCGCGGGTTTGCCGAACGAAATCCGCCGCCCGTCGCGATCTAAGCCGAGCGCCTGGCGGAGAAACGCAGCCGAACGTAATCGGCGGTCCAAGCACCGTGGCTGTCTTGCAACGCCGGTGCGAGGAGGTTCACGACGTCGTCCATTGCGGCGTCGCGATCGCTTGCCGGAAGTCGCGCGAGGAACGGCACGGCAAACGTCTGTAGCCACGCTTTCATGCCGGTTTGCAGCGGGGTCGGTCGCGGCACTAGTTCGATGTGGGTGACGTCGAAGCCGTTGGCGGCGAGAAGGTCACGATACTCGCGCGTGGTCGGAAAGTACCAGACGCTTGTGGTCTGCGCGTCGCATCCGCGGCTTTGCAAGACGGCGCGCAGTGCCGTTGCGATCGCTGCGATATTTCCGTGGCCGCCGAATTCGCCGACGAAGCGGCCCTCGGGCCGGAGTGCGTCGCGCACGCCGGCGATCACGCGCTCGGGTGGGATGATCCAGTGCAGTGCCGCATTGGAGAAGACCGCATCGAATGCGCCTTCGTAGGCGAGCGCGCGCGCGTCGGCAACGTGTGCCTCGAGGCCGCGCCGCCGGGCGGCGGCGACCATCGATTCCGCCGCGTCGACGCCGACGACCCGTGCACCGGCGGCGGCGATGCGTTCGGTGAGAGCTCCGTCACCGCAACCGAGATCGAGGACACGTTCGCCCGCGCACGGACTCAAAAGTTCGAGCACACGCACGCCGAGCTCGGGAACGAACGCTCCGTTACGACGATAATCGCCGGCGTCCCACGACTGCGCCGCTAGGCTATCGTTCATCGCTCTCGCTCCTCATTGCCGCTGCGGGCATCCGAAGTTCATTCTACGCATGGACGTTCATCTATTGTGCGTGCTACGCGTGAAAGAACGCGCACTTTCAGGCTGCGAATTGAAGCCCTGCAGATTTTCGCGAATTACTTCCGATTTGAGCCAAGCGGCGAGGAGTGCGTATTTCCAAAGCGAAGCGACGGTAGCTTGTTCTAGGAGTGTGGTCAACGTGCGGCTGTCTTACGTTCAGTTGTCTTTTGCTGTCTTGGCCACGCTCGCCGGCGTATCCGGATGCGGTCATCGGCTCGGGACCGTGCCGCCGGTTCGTCCAACGGCTTCGCCTTCGCCGACGCCGGGGGCGACGACGACGCCGGCAGGGGTTCCCAGCGGCACTGCCGCCGCGACACAAAGCCCAATTGCGTCGACGCCGTCGCCGACGCCGACAGGCACTCCCACCGTGACCGCGACACCAGCGCCAACATCCTCGGTGGCACCGACGCCATCAGCGTCACCGACGCTGGCCGCCACCTTGCCGCCAACGCCGGCGCCGTCCCCGTCGCCAACTCCGTCCCCGACGCCAACACCAAGTCCGTCGCCGTCACCCACTCCGTCGCCGACGCCGACACCAACTCCGTCGCCGATGCCGACACCAACGCCGACACCAACGCCGGTGCCGTTGATCGTTTCGCCGACGTCGCTACCGGTCTCGGGCGTCGGTGCGGCGGCTGAAGAGGTGTTCACCGTGAGTGAGAGCGGCTACACCGGTACGTTCACCGAGCATGACGGCTGCGCCGGCATCGCAACGGTGAGCCCCGGGACGGGTTCGGGACCCTCGCTGACGGAGACGGCGATGGGGACAGCCGCGGGAACGTGTCTTGCGACCTTCACCGATTCCGCAGGCCAACACGCGTCGGTCACGATCGTCGTAACCACGACGTCGGTCGGTATCAGCGTTCGCGTGAGGTCGAAGTGATGAAACTTTCAGCGGGCTCGAAGCTCTGCAGCGCGGCGCTGTTGATCCTTCTCCAGGCGTGTTCGGGCGGGAACACATCGTCGGGCGTCGCGGCCGGACCGCCGACACCACATGCAGACGGTACGTCCGCGCAAGCGACCGCGACCTTCGAAATCGAGATTCCCCTCCCGACGAGCGCTTCGCCGTTGTCGTCGTCAGCGAGACGGCCGAGCTATGTCTCGGCCGCCACGCAATCGGTCAAGATTTCGGTGCTCACGGTCAACGGTACACCGCCCTCCGGCCTCGCGCCGACGGTTGCGAACGTGACCCCGACGAGCAACGGCTGCACCGTCGACGCCGCCCAACCCGGCGACTACACCTGCACGATCGCCGCGATCGTCCCGGCGGGCTCCGATTCACTGGAGGTCTCGCTCTTCTCGAGTCCCGGCGCGGCCGGCTCGCTCCTCGCGCAGCAGATAACGCCGGTGACGATCAATCCCGGAGTAGCGAACAACGTGAGCGCGGTTCTCGACGCGGATCCCGGCGCAATCACGGTGACGGCCACGGCCAACACCGGCATCAGCGGGACGCAGGCCGCCGGCTTCGTCACCGCCGGCACGATCGCGCAGACGCTGACGATTCACGTCGCCGATAAAGCCGGCGATCTCATCGGGCCGGCCTTGCCGGGGGCGCCGACGCTGACGGCCGGCTCATCGGTACCAACGGTCGCGAGCGTGAGTGCCAATACGGCAGCCGGGACGTTGTCGATCACTCCGGGCACCGCGTTCGGTTCGACGACGATCACCGTGACCGCCAATCCGGCGACGACCACGAGCGGCTTGACCGCAAGCGCCACCACCTTTACCGTAAACAACGAGCCGCTCATCGCCGCCGGCGGTTGTGCCCCCTCGTGTAGTGCTAGCCTCTTGGCGTACGGTTCAGGCGTCTTCACGACGTATGGGACGCTGCCGGCGGCGAGTTTCGGAAGCAAGGAGATCTCGGCGTTCGGATTCGACGGCAACGATACGTTGTACGTCGCCGACGAACCCGGCGACAGCACCGAAGGCTTCCTGGAGTTCGGTAATGCGGAGTTCGATGTGCCGACACCGCCGACGGCTCCGGCGCCCGCGCTCACGCTCACCGACGCCAACGATCTCGACGGCGTGACGGGCTTCGACGTCACGCGCGAAGGGACGCTCTCGATCGCGAATGCCGGCCTCAATGGATCGGCACCTACCAATCAGTTCGAGGCGTACGCTCCCGGTGCAAGCGCACCCGAACTCGGGATGAACTTCGGCTCCAACGCCTTCGGCGAAGCCGTCGCTGCCATGCCCTCGGCCACCGGCACGATTCAAGGGTATGCGGTGGCACTCTTCAACGAACTGAGCAACACGGGAAGCGTCGGCGTCGTAATCCCCGGGGGAAGCGGCGCAACCTGCGACAGTGCAACCTCGGCAAGCGTCCCATGCGGCCTCATCCCACTTGGTTCAGCCGATGACGTCTTCGCGGATGGGTCGTTCGACCTCGTCTGGGATCGTGCCGATCAGGCGTTGATCGTTGCCGACTACGATGCGACGACCAATGATTACAGCTTGGTGCAGCTGGATTGGAACGGCTCGAGTTTCGGGGCGCCCATCGTCCTTCCGGTGCCG
>DATJTD010000112.1:0-7660 GCA_035503775.1 Candidatus Acidiferrales bacterium | reverse complement strand
AGCACGCGGCCCCGGTCTGCAAGGGTTTCCTGCGCACGCGCGATCGCTTCACGCACGCCGGCATCCGCTTCGAGCACCTCCTTATTGGTAGTACGAACGTTGAGCAGAATCTGCGGATAGGTGCGCATTGCCGCCCCGAGTTCCCGCAGCGTCTTCTTCTGCCGCGCCACGATCGAGAAGAGGGCCACAGCCGTCATCGGGCCGTCGCCGGTTGTATTGCGGTGCAGATCGATGATGTGACCGGACTGCTCGCCGCCCAATGCATACGCTCCCGTACGCATCATCTCGAGCACGTAGCGATCGCCTACCGCGGCGCGCAGTAAGGTGATCCCTTCGGCCTGCAGGGCGCGTTCGAGTCCGATGTTGCTCATGACGGTGCCGACGACGGTATCTCCGGCGAGCTGGCCGTCGGCTTTGCGTTCGCGAGCAAGGATGAGCATCGCGTGGTCGCCGCTCACGGGTTGCCCCGCCTCGTCGACGAAAAGCGCGCGATCCGCGTCACCGTCGAAGGCGACGCCGAGCACGTGCGCTCGCGGTTGCTGCGCGGCGACTTCCTGCACCTTTGCGCGCAGCGCGCGCAAGTCGGTCGCGCCGCAGTCGACGTTGATGCGTCTTCCATCGTCTTGCGTGTGTAAGCCGACGACGTCGGCGCCGAGACGCGCGAGGGCGGCAGGCCCCACGTGATACGCCGCACCAAAAGCTGCATCGACGACGATCGTCAGCCCGCGCAGGTCGCTGCCGGCCTCCAGCAGGCTCGCGAGGTAGCGATCGATCAGGCCGTGCTGCGCGCGCGCGCGACCAACGCCGTCGTGCGTGGGACGCGGCAGATCGCTCGCCCCGAGCGACGCCTCGATCTCGTCTTCCACGGCGTTCGAAAGCTTGAAACCGTCGGGCCCGAAGAATTTGATGCCGTTGTCTTCGATCGGGTTGTGCGAAGCGCTGATCATCACGCCGGCGGCAGCTTCAATTGCGCGCGTGATGCAGGCGACGGCCGGAGTCGGAACGACGCCGACGGTAACGACGTCGCGTCCGGCGGAGGTAATCCCCGCAACGATCGCAGCTTCGAGCATCGTCCCGGAGATGCGCGTGTCGCGCCCGACGACGATCGGCCGATCCGCCGGGGCACTGCGCGCAATGACCGACGCGCCGGCCCGCCCAACGGCGAAGGTGAGTTCCGGCGTCAGATCTGCGTTGGCAACGCCGCGCACGCCGTCGGTCCCAAAAAGCCGTCCCATCGCTAGGCGCTCACTGCGCCGGCTGCGTGAAATACGCTTGGACGCGAACCAAGTTGGGCGAGAGATCGATGGCACTCACGTCGGCGCCATGCGCATCGACGGTCTGGGGGCGCAGCATCTCGTCGACATGCGATCGCGGCGGCCCGATCGGTAGCTCGACGCGGACGCTCGCGATGCGCGCAAGATCGCTCGTGGCACCGCGCAGGACCACCGCCGATGGTACGATCGACGTCCGATCCACAACCGCGCCATGTGGATCACCGGTGTACCGGATCGTGACGGGGAAGCTGCGCTGTTCGACCCGCTCGATTGCAAGCGTGATCGTCGCCGGTGTAAGCGAGTGGATCTCGAGTTTGGGGGCAATCACTTCGAGGGGCACGTTATAGACGCCGACGCCCTTGCCTTCCAAATCCAACACCGCCTTCAACATCTCGGGCCGGATAGTGCCGTCACGCGGTACGGCGACGCTCACCACGGCCTGGTGCTCGGTGAACTGCGCGACTAGCTCTGGCCCGAGCCCGACGGTGACGACCGGGATGACGAGTTGCTGCTCGAAGTGCGCCGTGATGATCGGATTGCTGGCAAAGCGCAGGTACGCCCAGGCGCTGACGGCGAGCACCAGGGAGATTGCCTTGAGCCCGAGGTTGTTCTGGAGGCGTTTAAGCACTCGGCTTCGCGAGTTCGCTCGGTGAGACGCGGGTAGTGGGACGCCGGCGTCCCGTGAATTTCGAAGCTCGCGCAAAGCCCGGAGGGCGGCAGCAGGCTAACAGCACGCGGCGCAGGCGCTCTTCGTCGTCGATCTCGCGCGAGAGGCGCCCTTCGCGCGCGACGGAGATGCCGCCCGTCTGTTCGGAGACGACGAGCACCACGGCGTCGGTCTGCTCCGAGAGACCGATGGCGGCGCGGTGGCGGGTCCCGATGTGTGCGTCGGTCAAGAGGTTCTCCGTGAGCGGCAAAAAGCACCCGGCCGCTTCGATCGTTGCGTCTTTGACGATTACGGCGCCGTCGTGCAACGGCGAGTGCGCGGAGAAGATCGTAAGCAGCAATTCCGGGGAGAGCCGCGCATCGAGGCGCGTCCCGCTTTCGACGAAATCGCGCAGACCGGTCGACTGTTCGACGGCAATGAGCGCGCCGGTACGCGAGCGTGAAAGCAGCACGGCGACCCGCGCGAGCACGGTAAGCGCCGCTTCGCGATCGGCTTGCTCTCCGCTCTGCGGCAACGCGAAGATGCCGCCGCGTCCGAGCTGCTCGAGAATGCGGCGCAACTCCGGCTGAAAGACGATCGGTAAGGTGACGGCCGTACCCAGCAAGACGAACTGCAGAAGTGTGGTGAGTACGAGTAGATGCAGCCAACTCGCGCCGAGGAGAAGCAATAGCAGCAGCCCGAGGCCCATTCCAATCTGCACCGCGCGCGTGCCGCGAATGAGCAACAGAAAGTAATACAGCAAGACGGCCGTGACCAGGATGTCGGCGGCGTCGGTGACGGTGAACGAGAAGTCGGAGAGATTCACGAGGGTCGGCTTTGCAGCAAGGGCTCCGTATACATTTCGATGAGGCGTGAGAGATCGAGGGCGGGGTCGCGGACGAGGTCCCGCGCGAGGGCAGTGAGGGCTGCGTCGGTCAACGGGATGAGCGGGACGATCTGCCGTCCGGGTGCGGTCTGGAGCTCGACGTCGACGAGATCGAGGATCAAAGTAAGGGGTGTCTTTGCGATGTTCACCTCTACCACCAGGGAGGTGCTCGTCAAGGTTGCATCCGCGACGCCGGCAGGGCGCCCCGGTCCCCAGAGCGCGTGGGCGATGGCAGGGAGGCGGCGCTCGTGATCCGGCACGATCTCCAGGATCGCGAGCGGCGGCTCGTCGAGCCGGGCGCCCAAAATGCGTGCCAGCGCGGTGAGGTCACAGCCGTCGTCGAAGTGCAGCAGCCCGTAAGTCCTCGCCACCCCGGGATGCGGGCGCAAGGATGCGAGATGAGCTCCAAAAGAACTCACGCGTTGTGATGCAGCCTCGCGCTCCTCTTCTGCGAGCACGCCGTCGATTCGAACGCTGGCGGAGCGATTCACGACGCCCACCTCCATAGGGCTCGACATCCTTACACGAGAGCAGACACCACTCATGCGTGAGGGGGTGGCAAGGCGAGCACGAGTCGTCAGCGTCGGCCGCAATGCGGCGTGGATCGCGTTCGATGACGAACACCGCCTACGTCCGGCATCGCTGCGCAAACACACCGAACGCCTCTCGCTGGTCACGGGCGACCTGGTCCTGGCGCGCGACCTCGACGGGGAGCGCGCCGTCGTCGATTCGCGCGAACCCCGCAGCTTCGCACTCACTCGTACGACCGCCGGCGGTCGCACCAAGACGATGGCCGCGAATATCGATGCCGTTGCGATCGTCGCCGCCTTCGACCGGCCGCCGCTGCACCTGGCGATGGTCGACGAACTCCTCGCCTTTGCAGAGATCCACGGTCTGCGCGCGTTTCTTCTGCTCACCAAGCCGGATCTGGTTGCCGGCGACGAGCGCGAGCGCGTCACGGGTCTGTACCGGGGTCTCGGCTATGCCGCGTTCGAGTTGAATCCGAAGAGTGGAGGCGGCGTAGCCGAGGTGGAGCAACTGCTGGCCGGTCATCAGACGCTCCTGATCGGACAGTCGGGGGTTGGCAAGAGTTCGCTCTTCGCGGCATTGGGCGGGGGCGGCGGAACGATCGGAGCGGTCTCGAAAACCGGCCGCGGCCGACAAACGACCACGAGTGCCCGTCTCCAACGCCTGGGCGAAGGCTTCCTCATCGACAGTCCGGGCGTCGGCGAGTTCGAGCTCCAAGACGTTCCGTGGCGCGACGTCGTCCACGGCTTCACCGAGTTCCGGGAGCTCGCCCCAACCTGCCGCTTCCGCGACTGTACCCACCGTAGCGAGCCCGGATGTTCGGTGCGCACGGCGGTCAACGACGGCGTAATCGCCAGAGGCCGCTATGCAAGCTATCTCAGCATCGTGGCCCGCGCGCAGATGTAGCGGGCCCGGTTCTTCGAACGCAGCTTGGTTCGCGCAGGCGCGGCCTGCGCGAACCAAGTCCGCTCTCTGTTATTTCAGGGCGCTGGTACTGCGCAAGTGGTCGAGCAAAGCAGGACTCTCTCCGCTCACCACCCCGGTTATCGTGATGGTACCACTATCGCCGTCGCTCAGGGTGAATGTCCCCGATCCGGTGCCGTTGGGGTACACCGAGAGATTGAGCGCCGTCAAGGTCCCTTGCGTGAGATTCGCGATGGTGAACGGCGGGAGTCCGGCATCATTTGGGAAGCCGAGACCTGCTCCCGAGAAGGTCAGGAGACCGTCACCAAAGTCGGTACCGTCCGTGGTTGTGAACATGTAGAAGCAACCGTTCGTCGGCGCGACCGACGAGCTTACCGTGAACGTGCCGCCGTACATGTAGATCGGCTCTTCGGGCAGGTTCACCGGCAGCGTCGGATACGGTGGGAAGGGATTCACCGACAAACCGGCCCCGGAGGCGGCTTCTACGGTAAATTCTTCGTAACCGCCAAAGGCGTCGGAGATCGATCCGCCGCCGTTCGGAATATCTCCGCCTACTCCGATCGTGTACACCGTTGCTCCCAGTTGCGGCGCCGGTTGCGTACATGCCAGAGCGGGCGGTATCGTGCCCAACCCTGTCGGTAACGACATTGGCGTCGGTGTTGCCGTAACCGTCGGTGTCGGAAGAGGACTTGCGGTCGGCGGCGCAGAGCTCGTGCTAGCCGCGGTCGGCGTTGCGCCCGCACTGCTGGCGGTCGCGCTCGGTGCGGCCGTCGCCCCGGCGGACGTTCCCCCTGGGGTAGGAGACGAGAGACTCGAGGAAGCCGTTGGTCCGGGCACGCCGACACCCGCCACCGACGGGGCAGGTGACGGCGAGGACCGCACGGGTGGTGTGGACCCACCGCCACCCCCTCCGCAACCGCTTGCGAGGCTAATACAAAAGATGGCCGCAAAAGCGGCGCGTGACAGAGACGCGAAGCGTTCGGACGATTGCATACGTTGTTGACACCCCTCCACGAAATACGTAGGACGATCCACCCCGGAGACTCCGGAGTGTAACCACTAAGTGAGCCATCTTTGCGCCATGGCTCGTCCGCCGTATTCCCGTTTTTCTGAAAATGAGCTCCGGCTAAAAGTCCCCTTTTAGACCTGCCCCAACCTGGGAACACAAGCCGCCCCGTCGCGTCAACGCAGAGCGGTTAACATAGCGTACGTTTACCTTTACGAAGACGTTCGTGCTAGCGTTCACTACAGAAAGGCGCGCGCGCACGGCTGCTGTGAGGAGACGCGCCACGGGCGAGTTCACCGACGATCCGGACCGCAGACGCAGCCCTTTCGATCTGCAAGCCTTGTTCGGGCCCGGTCTCGGGGCAAACAGCCCAGCCAATCGCGAAGACCCGCTTGGCGCGACGACCTGACTGTGCTACAATGCCGCGCGTGCCAAATATCAAAGCTGCGGTCAAGTGGACGCGTCAGTCCGAGAAACGTCGCAAACGGAATCTCGATACGAAGACGCGCCTGAAGACCATTTTCAAGAAGGCGAAGGCGAGCGGCGACCCAGCGACGGTCTCCCTAGTCGAAAGCCAGTTCGACAAGGCCGCCCAAAAGGGGATCATCCACCCGAACAAGGCTGCCCGGAAGAAATCGCGCCTCGCGAAGGCCGCGCGCGTCGCCTCCACGGCGAAGCCGGCCCCCGCCAAACCCACCGCAACCAAAAAGGCGCCCGCTCGTAAAAAGGCCGCCGCGAAGTAAGCCGGGCGCGGGACCCGTTCTCGCGCTCGCTCTCGTGCTGGTCTCAACCGTGACGTTCGGCCGGGCGCAGAGCGCGCCGTACGCCGACAACGCCTCGACGCGAATGGATGCGTGGCTACCAAGTTACGGTAGCTCATTTTTTCCCTGGCTCAAAAAGACGGCGACGGCCCGTGACTATGCACGTGGGGCCGATACCTTCATCCTGCACGGCCGGATACTTTCACGCTTCATCGGCGAAATCGACGGCGGGGGAACCTTTGTGGGACCGGTCTTCGATGGAGAGAAGGGACGAGTCGTCTACGACCCTGCGCATCGTATCGTCTTCTATGCGGTGGGGTGCTGCACACTGGGCGAGCGTGTCTTGGCGTTCGCACCGCCGCCTCCGTCTCCGATCGAGGCGAGAGACCTCGGCGATGTCCACACCGAACGCGGGATCGCACTGGGTGATTCGGTTGCAACGGTGCGCCGCATCTACGGCTACGCGCCGCTGCGTCAACTACGGAGACGCCAGTGGCTGTCGTACGCGGCGCTCTATGCTCCTGGTCACGGTTGCGGCGGCCAATGGCAGGACTTCGTCTTCCGCGACGGCCGGCTCGTCTTTGTGGAACTACTAGACCTGTGTTGAAGGCTTAGCGCTCGAGAACGTACGTCCCCGGCGCCGGGCCGAGCGGTACGAAGTGTCTCGAGCCTGGGGCCGCCGGCGCGGGGACCTGCGCCCCGGAGCGAGCGCCGATCCATTCGGCCCAATCGTTCCACCACGAGCCGGGGTGCTTCTCGGCGATGGCAAACCACTCGTCCGGCGTGGGGGGATTCGACGGAGCCGACCACCAGTTGCCTTTTTGTGCCGCGGGGGCATTGATGATACCGGCGATGTGGCCCGAGTGCCCGAGCACGAAGCGCGACGTCCCTGAGAGCAACTGTGTCATGCGGTAGACCGAACGCCACGGCGCGATGTGGTCATCCATCGTCGCGACGCTGTAGACGTCGTTCCGGATCGCCCCCAAGTCGATCGGTATCCCCTTGACGCTGAGCGCGCCCGGCTTGACCAAATTGTTCTCCAAGTACATGTTGCGCAGATAGTACGAGTGCATCGCGCGCGGCAGGCGCGTGGCGTCGCTGTTCCAGTAGAGGAGGTCGAAGGCGGGCGCATCTTTGCCGAGCAGATAGCGGTTGATCGCCACATTCCAAATGAGGTCGTTCGCGCGCAACATGTTGAAGGTGTCCGCCATCTGGCTGCCCTCGAGCACGCCTTGCTCACGCATCTGTTCTTCGATGAACGAGACGGCTTCGGGGCCGAGGAAGACGCGCAGGTCTCCGGCGTTCGAAAAATCGGTGAGCGCCGCGAAGAACGTCACCGAATTCACTAGGATCTCCGTCGTCTTGGCCAAGTAGGCCAGCAACATCGTGACGATCGTGCCGCCGATGCAGTAGCCGATGAGGTTCACGTCGCGCGAGCCCGTGATCGCCGAGGCGACGCGCGCGGCGGTGAGCGGCCCGAGTTCGAGATAGTCTTCCATGGTGACGTCGGCCATCGATGGATCGGGGTTGCGCCACGAGATCACGAACGTGGTGAGACCGCTGTCGACGGCGAACTTGACGAAACTGTTCTTCGGCTGCAGGTCGAGGACGTAGTACTTGTTGATCCAGGGCGGG
>DATJTD010000111.1:0-29151 GCA_035503775.1 Candidatus Acidiferrales bacterium | reverse complement strand
CTCCAATGGGCACTCGATCCGCGCGCGCCGGTCGAGCACGCGATCGTCATCGGCGCGTACGACTATCTCGCGCCGATGGCGATCGCACTCAACGCCGTCGCCCGCGAAGCGATTCGCACCAGCGCGACGCCCGAGGCAGGGATCGCGCTCGCGCGTAAGATCGCGATGCTCACCTACAAGAGCGACGCACTCTTCGCACAGCGTTTCGGACGCACGATCGACCGGAACGGCGGCGACCCGTACCGGAACCTCGAAGACCGCTTCGACGTCGAGGGCTATCTCGACTACCAAGGCCGGATCTTCACGGCACGGATGGATGCAGACGCCTACGTACGCCAGACGCGCGCGATGGATCTCTTCGACGTGCGGGAGGAGCCGGTACCCACACCCGCGCCACGATTCACCTTCGTGGGCATCAGCAGCGATTGGCTCTTCCTACCGCGCTACGTGCGCGAGGCGGCGCAGCGTTACGCGCGTGCCGGAGCGGACAGCGTCTACCTGGAGCTGCAGTCGAATCATGGCCACGACGCCTTTCTCGCCGAGCCCGAGGCGTTGACCGCCATCTTAGCCGATCGCGTCGCGCCACTCTACGCGGCGATCCATCCGCTAGCTTGAAGGGATGGATATGTGGGTACGTCCGCCGCAGACGCCTTGGGTTGAGGGGGTAGTGACGGGACGGCTTCGCGATCTCGGTGGGTCGATGCTTGCGAGCTTCGTGGCGATACTGCTCATCGCTGCCATCTCGCCGGCTTGCGCCGCGGGAGTCACGCGCGTCCAGCAAGCCGACGGCTCCGTCCGGCTCTACCGTGACGTCCGCATGAACCTGCGGGGCGAGACCTTGTGGCTCGTCTCGGCCGACCATCAAGGCGCCCTCGAGATCGTCAACGGCGCCTGCTCATTTCTGGGCGAGATTCAACGTTGTTATCCGACGGCCGTCACGCTTCACCAACACGGCAGCAGTCACCCGATCACGCTCGACAGCGGAACGGTCTATCTCAACTTGACGCGCTCGCCGGTGCGCCTGCGCCATTCGTGGCGGCTTCTAGCGCCGGACAATGTGCTCGCCGCCTTCCACACCACACACGGAACCTTCGTAACCGTGCAGGGGCACCTGGACTCGGTGAGACGATGAATCGCTTCGTGCGCTACGCACTTCCATCGCTGCTGATTCTCGCGGTGCCCACCGGTACGTTGGCGCAACACCGCCAAGGAGCATCTGCGGGGCGCCCGGTCTCCGCACCTCGGCCCGCGCCGCAGATTCGTCAAGCCGCGCCCAACACGGGCGGTTTTGATTTCAGTCACGATATCTCGACGCGCCCTCCCGCGCCGCAGCCGAGGCCGGCTGTCGCGCCGCAACGGCCCGTGACACCGCAGCAACCGGCACCCCCGAGAAGCGGTGCGCGGCAGACCACGCCGCACACCTACCGCCATGCCCCGAATGTTGCCGGGACGGGGCCGTACAGCGGTCATTTCCAGGGCCCCACGATTACCAATCCGCATCACTGGAATGGTTCGTGGTCGTGGAACCGCGGCGTCGTGTGGCAGCCCGCACCCATCTATTGGGGCGGCGGCTTTTGGGGCCCGCTGGCAGTGGCCGCGCTGAGCGGCGCGCTCTTCGGTTCCATCGTCGACGATCAAGACCAGGTGATCTATCCATCGTATCCGATCGAACCGGACAGCCCCGGTGCACAGCTCCTGGACAATTACGGTCTGACGCAAACGCCTTGCGGCCCGGAGAACCTGGTCGTCATCTGGGGGCCCGACAACAGCGTGATCTGCGCCTATCCGAACAATGTGGTGTCGCCGGGCAATTACGAAGTCGATCCATCGACTTTGACGCTCGTCTCACAGTGACGGTGCGGCGCACGTGATATCGCACGACGCGCGAGGTGCTTTCGGACAACACGTGAGGCGATGACTTGCAGGGTTATGGAGTTTTGTATACGATAACCTCGAATCGTCGTACGCGATGCGCGCGCGCCCCTGATCCGCTATGGATCACAATTTTTTGAAGCGAGGAAGCCATTCCGTTCGCCCCCGCGGCACGCTGGATCGTGCCAAAGACGCACCGGGCTCGACGACGGTGAACGAGCCTTCGGTCTTCCCTTCGGCAAAGAGAATCCTGGAACGTTGCGATGTGGTCGCGCGCGAATCGGAATCGCCCGATCAGATCACGCGTCTCTTCCTCAGTGAGGCACAGCGCGCAACATCGGCCCTCGTCGGCGCCTGGATGCGCGAGGCCGGGATGACGGTCCGCACCGACGCGATCGGAAACGTCATCGGACGGTACGAAGGCGGCCAGCCGGGCGTTCCGGCCGTGCTGCTGGGCTCCCACCTCGATACCGTGCGTGACGCCGGTCGCTACGACGGCGTGCTCGGTGTGATCTGTGCGATCGAGTGTATCGACATCCTGCATCGCAACGGCGTGCGCAAGCCCTTCGCCATCGAGATCATCGGATTCGCCGACAGCGAAGGAGCGCGGTTCCGGTCGACGCTGCTGGCCAGCCGCGCAGTTGCCGGCGCGTTTGACACCGCGATGCTCGAGGCCGTCGACCGAGATGGCCGCTCGCTGCGCCAAGCCCTGGAACACTACGGTCTCGATCCTACGGCGGTCGCCTCGGCGGCTCGCTCGCCACAGGAGATCTTAGCCTACGTCGAGCTGCACATCGAGCAGGGGCCCATCCTCGAAGCCGAAGGAATCGCCGTCGCCGCGGTCACCGCGCTCAACGGCATGAACCGGTTTGTCGTGGAGATCGGTGGCGTGGCCGACAACGCCGAGACGGTTCCGATGAACCTGCGCCGCGATGCAATTGCCGGCGCCGCGGAGTGCATCCTCAACGTCGAGCGCATCTGCGCGGCGCAGGCGCCGGTCCTCGGAACGGTGGGTTGGATCGATGCCGGTCACGGTGCAGCTAACGTGATTCCGCGCCACGTGACCTTCGCCGTCGACATCCGCGCGCAACTCGACGAACTCCGCAGCGCCTCCGTCACGCAGATCAAACAGGCGATGCGCCAGATCTGCCGCCGCCGCGGTCTGACCCTCGCGATCGACGATACCTACGAGATCGCCTCGGTGCCATGCGCTCCCGGGCTGATCAAGCTCATTACCGGCGCGATCGCCGAGGAAAACCTCCCCGTCCGTCAGTTTCCCAGCGCCGCCGGTCACGACGCTGCGGCACTGGCCGGTCTCACCGACGTGGGAATGGTCTTCATGCGTTGCCGCGGCGGCACAAGCCACAATCCATCCGAATCGGTGCGCGAAGAAGACGTCGCGGTCGCCCTTCACGTCATGCTGCGCATCATAGATCGCTTTCGGATGTTATAGGCGACCGCTTCGGATGCAGCGACGCCGTCATCCGAGCCGCTCTCGCCCATGTGGACTCAGAAGGTCCTGGCACGGACCAATAGGGACGATGCGGGTTGGATTGATGTCGTCGGGCGTGAATAGTAGTCCCGCTTGATGTGGTCGAAATTCACCGTCTGCGGATACCGTGGGGGTAGCGGACGAACGGCCGAATGTTATGGTCCTTGCCGATTGCTCGATATCGCGGGAAAGAGCAGCGGAGGGAATTGCTCGTGACAACCGTGAGCGGCACATCGACGACGTATCCGACCGCCGTCCCCATTCCGAAACGTGACGTAGAAATCCAAAAGACCGAGTGCGCATCGGGCGAAGACGACCGCGGGGATTCGATCGATTCGGAATCCCGCGGAGCGGTGATGTACGCAGGGTACGCGATGAATCACGACGGCACGCTGCGCGCCGAGTATCAACGGCGTGCAGCAGGCCTCTCCGGTGCGGAGCATTCGTCGCAATCCCGGTCCGATCTGCGCGCCGACATACAAGCGCGATCCACGCCGTTTGGGAGTCGCCTCGCAAAGCATCTCGCCGCATCGCCGCAACGCGCCGCACGCAACGGTGCCAAGACGAACGCCGAGCTCGAGGCATCCGCCGTGCGAACAAATCCAACGGTCAACCTGTTGGGGACGGCGTTTCGCGCAGCCGGCCGTGCGCTGCTCGCGGCGGGCGTCGTGAAGAGCGCCTACGACATAGCCGAAGCGACACCCCAAGAGCGACCGCGAACGATCAGCGGCGAGGCCGGGTCGTGGGCAGGGGCACTCGCCGGCGGGACGGTCGGAGCCGAGCTCGGCGGCACCCTCGGTTCCATCGTGCCGGGTCCCGGAACCGTCGTCGGCGCAGCGGTCGGAGGCCTCTTGGGCGGAGCCTATGGCTCGATCAGCGGCGAAGAACTCGGCAAAACGCTCTACGACACGCTGACATGCGCACACTGAAATCCGAACTCTTCGGGCTGCTGCGACGGCTTTTTGGTGTTCCCACCCCGCCGGCGGAGAGGCCGCCGCTCTCGACGCTCATCACGATCGCGGCGCAATTGGCGCCCGCGACAACGCACGTCGCCGGCGCATGGTCGTACACGACGCTCGCCATGAGCGCCGGTCCCCCGCTCCCGGAGCTCCTCCGAGCACGTCGTTGGAGCGAGGCAGCGCGCATTCACACCTTCGATCCCACCGCCGACAATATCGTCGCCTACCTCGTGTGCAAAGGGACGACGCCGATCGCCGTCACCGTCTTCCTCGATCCCTACGAGCTCTTCCGCTGGCCGGAGTTACTGCAGCCCGCGATCCTCCTCGACGACGCCGAGCGCCGGGAGATCGCGTCGTTGTCGCTTCCGCCGGGCGAGTCCATCCCGACTTCGGGGCGCGGTTTGTAACAATTCTTCGCATCGCTCGTAGTACGGTACGAACTTCACGACCCATGCCGGACGATAGGAGCATCGGCCTCCGATGCACTCGTTGCAAGCAAAGCGCCTGAAGAGCGGCCGCCCGCGGTGGGCGACGCCCGCACTGATCGCCGTTCTCTGCGTGCTCGCCGCTCCGCCAACCGTCGCATCGGCGGATGCACTTCCGACGCCTGCGGCGATTTCGGCGGTGCAACAGGCAGCGATTGACGCAGCGGTCACGGAGACGATGAGCCGCGAGCAAATCCCCGGCGTCTCGCTCGCGATTTTGCATGACGGGGCGATCGTCTACGAGCACGGATACGGCTATCGCGACGTCGCCGCAGAGGCGCCCGTCGATCCGCAGACCTACTTCGAGATCGGCTCGGTGACCAAACAATTCACGACGGCGGCGATCGCCTTGCTCGCGCAAGACGGAAAACTGAACCTCGACGATCCCGTCTCGAAGTACGTGCCCGACGCACCCACGCGAACGAGATCACGATCCGGGAGCTGATGAACCACACCTCGGGTCTGCCGGATTATCTTGCTCAGCCTACGGTCGGGGTCAAACTGTACGCGCAGACGGTGCCTCCCGCCGATCTCTACGGCCTCGTCGCGGGAGAGGCGCTCCGTTTCAAGCCCGGCACGACGTTCGAATACAGCAACACCAAGTATGTGATCCTCGGTGCGATATCGAACGGCTGAACTTCGCGAAGAAGAAAGCGCAGCTCTCGTATGCCTCGGCATCGCGGAACGTGATGCTCTCGGCGTTTCCGTACCGGCAGTTCGCGATACTCCTTGCTGTTCGCGCGACGGATGCTCTGCGGGAAATTGCGCTTGCGGAATCGTCATGGAATCGCCTCCCCTCTTCGCGAAGGTGAGAGCAACGAGGATGCCGCGCTTCGTCAGTGAGCCTATCGACCCCGTTGCCGGCGCCTTCGACCCGGCAACGATGAGCCGTGGCGAACCGGCCCTCCCGCCGGAATTTCGCTGGCGCGACGAGCACTTGGTCGTTGCGGCGGTCCTGCGCGTCTGGCGCTCTACGAAGCTGGATCGCGGGGACGCCTACCTGGCACGCCACTGGTTCGAAATACGCACCGACGACGGGCGCAAAGCGGTGATCTATTTCGACCGACAAGCGCGGGGCGGCAAACACCGCTGGTGGCTCTACACGATCTCGGAGCCCAAATAGCCAATTGCGGTGCGCGCAATCTCACACAACGCCGCATCGCCCACGCTCACTCCGTAATCGTACACCAAGACGGCGTGGTAGATTGCACGGTAGCGCGCGGCGCTCCACGTACGCTCGTCGATGGAGCCGTACGCATCGCGAAACGCGCGGTGCGCCGGCGGCGGCAAGAAGAGGTGGGCGAGCGCGATGTCGAGAGCGGGATCGCCGAGATGCACATCTCCCCAATCGATGATGCCGACGACGCGGGCGCTCTCGTCGAGGACGACGTGGCGCGCATAAAGATCGCCGTGCACGATCGTCCGCTCCCGCGCGGCCAGCTGCTCCGGCGGCTGCTCCTCCATCCAAACAAGGAGTTCGTCCCAAACGAGCGCGGCCCCACCGGCGTGCAGCGCCCTGCACCGCTCCTTGGTCAGCGCTAGCCGCTTGGCATGATCGAGCCTCCCGATCTCGTCGGGCGGCAAGCCTCGCGCCACTAGCGGTGCCGGTTCGATCGCGTGGAGCGCACGTAAGAACGTCGCCAACGGCACCGCCAATTGCAGACGCGCCTCGTCACCGAGCGGCACCGAACACGCCGTCGCACCGGCGATGAGCTCATGCCCGACGAAGGGCGATGGATAGCCGGCGGTCGGTGCCCCGACAAAGCAGGGGCTGGATATCCGCAGCGGGAGACGGGGCGCAATGCTCGGCAAAATCGCGCTCTCCCGTTCGATCAGGCAGATGGCGACGCGCCGGCGGGGAAAGCGAAAGACGAAGCGCTCGTCGACGAGAAACGCCGCATTGTCCCATCCGTTCCCGAACGCGCGGACGTGTGAACCGGCTAGCTCGGGGAACTGTTCTGCAATCAGCCTCGCCGCATAGGCGACATCGAGATCGAAGTCGGCAGTCCACGGCGGCCGCGCCACTTAGCCGGCGTTCAAGTCGATGAGCGCCATCCCGGGAACAGCACGTTTGCGCAGATGTGTCGCCGTCTCGGTCACGACGACTTCCAAGGTCGGCTTCACATGCAGCTCCATCAGGTGGCCGCCGTGAGCACTGGCATCACGTTTGGCGACGACCATGTGCGCATGCACCTGCGGCTGACCGTCCGGCGCCGTTGCGATATCTCCGAGCAACGAAACCACCTCGACCTGTTCGCTGATGGGATTGCGCACATAGGTCTTCGTCTCTAAGTCGAACCAGCCGACGACGACGCTCGATGCGGCGCCGACGCCCGAGAGCGAGGCGCCGTCCACGCCGGTCTCACGCGCAAAACGGGTCAACTCCGAGAGGGCCTCATCGCCCTCGTCCATGACGACCGCATACGTCGCCAGCCCTGCTTCGTCGTCGAGCAGCCGGTATTTCATAGTTCCACCACCTTCCGGGTATAGTGGTCTTCCCCGTCTTAGCGTTTGCTCTCGCTCGAAACCTCTGTGAGGAAGTAAGGCATCGGCGCCCCGTGGAGTCGAGACGCAAATCTGCTGTTGTTCTAAGGGGTTTCTAAGGGAGCGTTTAACCGTCGTCTCCGCGGGAATCATCTGCGCCAAGAACGTGAATAGCGACTCGATCTTCCGGCTCGGTGCTGTCGTATTCCTCACCTGGTGCACCGGGTGCGCGGGGAAATCGAGTGCTTCGGCGCAGGCCACGCCGTCGCCGCCGCCCGTGCAGACGGTGACCGCGCACGACGGAACGATTTGGCCCAGCGTGCAGATCGCCGGTGTAATTGCGCCCTATCGCGAGGTTGCCGTTACCGCCGATCTCTCCGAGCCGATTGCGGAGGTCGACGTCGTCGAAGGGCAACAAGTTCAGGCCGGGCAGGTCTTGGCACGCCTCCTGACCGACGACCTCGAGGCGCAGCTCGCCTCCTCCGAGCAAGTGGAAAGCGAAGACGCGGCGCGCTACGCGCAGACGGTCTACCAAACGACCGCAACCACCGCGCAAAATACCACGAGCGTCGATGCCGCACGCGATTCGGTACACCAAGCGCAAGTCAACCTCGACGGCGCCGTGACCGATCTTCATCGCTACCAGCAGCTGGCATCCCGCGGGTACCTCCCCGACCAGACGCTCGACCAGCAGCGGGTGACGGTGGCCACCGATCGCCAGGCGCTGGACGCCGCGCGCGCGACGCTGGCTTCGGCGCTCGTCAATGATACCGTGAACGGAAACGGCGCGAATGCCGGCATTCAGCAACAAGAAGTGGAGGCTGCCCGCGAGGCTGTCAACGCGGCGCTCGCGAGCGTCAATCAGCTCAAGCTCGAGATTGCGCGCGCGGTGATCGTTGCGCCGGTCAGCGGCACGGTGGAATCGGTCAACGCGAATCCCGGCGAGTATCCCTCCGGGCGCCAGCTGTTCACGCTCGAACAGAATGCGCAAGTGTATGCCCTCCTCCCCGCTTCGAGCGCACAGGTCCTCAGCGTGCGGCGCGGCGCGGCCGCCTCGATCGAAGTGAACACGAGCTACAACGCAAACGCGCAGCCGCACAAAGATCACGGGACCGTCGACGCGATCCTCGATCAAATCGAACCCGGAACGACGAACTTCATCGTCAAGGTCTTGGTTGGCAATGCCGACGCTCATCTGCACGCGGGAATGCCCGTGACCGGCTGGGTCGACTTGCCACCGCTGCGTGGCGTCATCGTTCCGGTAACCGCCTTCATCGACGATACCCGCACGACGCTCTACACGGTCGACGACGGTGTCGTACACCAGAAATCGGTGACCGAGGTCGGCGACGACGGCCTCAACGCGGTCGTGACCGGCGTCTCCCCGGGCGAACTCGTCGTCAAAGACGTCAATGACACGACCGTCGGAAACGGCGACCGCGTGCGTCCGATGGCGACCGCACAACCCACACCCGGCAGCTAGATGAGTCTCACCCGCCTCTTTCTGAAGCGCCCAACGCTCACGTTCGTGTTCGTGACGCTGACCTGTTTAGTTGGAATCTTCGCGCTGCGTTCGCTCGTCGTGCAACAGTCGCCGAACACGGGGTTGCCGACGATCAACGTTCAGGTCTCGTACAGCGGCGCCTCCACGACCGAACTGCAGACCGAGGTCGCCGAACCCCTCGAAGATCAGATCGCAGGGACGCCCTACCTCGATCACATCGACACCACGATCGAGAACGGCAGCGTCTCGATCTCCGCCTCCTTTGCCCTCAATTCGACCGACACCGAGAACATCGCCAACGTCGAGAAGGCACTCCAGGCGGCGCAGCGGCAGTTGCCAAGCGCAATTCAGGCACCGACGATTCGCGTGGCAAATCCGAGCGAGCCGAACATCCTCTCGCTCTCGCTCACCTCGAAAAAATATACGCCGGCAGCTTTGGGCGCACTGGCAAACAATCAGATCATCCCGGCGATCGAGCAGTACCCCGGCGTCTCCCAGGCCAGCGTCTACGGAACGACGCAAGCGGCCTTCGAGGTGCTCGTCAACCCAAACCTGTTAGCCGCCGACAACCTCACACTCTCCGATGTCGTCAACGCCATCTCGCCGAACAACATACGTGCACCGGGCGGCATCATCTATCAGCCGGGGCGTGAGACGCAGATCGACGTGCGCGGCGACATCTTCGATACGCAGTCGCTTGCCAATCTCCCGATCCATGTCGCCTATTCCGGAACCTCCGCCAACACCAGCGGCACCGGCGGTACCGGCAGCACGAGCACGACGTCAACCGCGTCGAGTGGGGGCGGCGCAGCGACGGGGGCGAGCAGCACCAACGGCACGGAGAGTTCCGGCAGCACCACCGGCTCGGGGACGGGCACGACCAGCTCCGCGACTTCGGGGACGGGCACGACCAGCTCCACGACTTCGGGCACCGGCACGGCAGGCTCGACATCGGGAAGCGGCGCCACCAACTCCGCGACTTCGGGAGTCGGCACCATGGGTTCGACGACCTCCGGCACGGGCTCGAGTACATCTCCGGGCTCGAGTACATCTACCGGCTCGAGTGCATCGCAAACCGGCACGACGAGTGCGACGACATCGGGAACGGGCACCGCGGGCTCGACCTCGAGCGGAAGTACGACGACGACGACGGCGACGGCGCCTCCAGCCGTCACGCCGCCGCCTGCGCCGGCGAGTGCCGGCATCAATAGCCGTGCGAGCGCCCAGACCGGCGGTTCATCAGCGGCGACTCCTGCGGCCGTCGGATATTTCGCCTCGGGGGTCGAGCCGTCGACGACGACGACCTTGTCGGCATCGGCAAATCCGCCGGTCGACACCTCGGTCAACGTCGGTTCCGTCTCCTCGACGGCAAACAGCAGCACGTCGACCACGGCGCAGACGGCCTCCGAGGAGGCGGCAGCGCTACCCTCGGCAACGTCGAGCGAATATGGGAGCGGGAGTGGAACCTCGCTCTCCCCTTTCGTCGGGATCCTCAATCCGTGGGCGGTCCCTTCGACGGATAAACGTATCTCCGACGTCGCTCAAGTCATCAACGGCAGCGTCGTCCAGCGCGTCTTTGCGACCCTCGACGGCAAGCCCGGCGTCGGCGTGCAAGTGCAGAAGGCAACGACGGCCAGCGAAGTCACCGTCGCCAACGAGATCATCGCAGCGCTGCCGACCCTTCGCGCCCAGTTTCCCGGAATCAATTTCATCGTCTCTCACAACCAGTCGACGTTCACCGAACAGCAACTCCAATCGGTCGAGCACACGCTGATCGAAGGCATCATCCTCACCGCCCTCGTGATGTTGTTCTTTCTGAAATCGTGGCGCAACGCCGTCGTCGTCATGATCGCGATTCCAACCTCGCTCGGCGTGACGCTGTTCGGGATGAAGCTTCTCAACCTCACGCTCGACACGATCTCGCTGATGGCGATGACCTTGGTCATCGGTATCTTGATCGACGACTCGACGGTCGTCCTGGAGAATATCGAACGCCATCGTTCGATGGGGGAAGCGCCGGCAGACGCCGCGCTCAACGGCCGCAGCGAGATCGGGTTGGCCGCCATCGTCATCACCATGGTCGACGTCGTCGTCTTCCTTCCGATCGCATTCGCCGGCGGCCAAGTCGGCGTTCAGCTCGCCGAATTCGGCATCGTCGTCTCGATCGCGACGCTCACCTCGCTCTTCGTCTCGTTCACGGTGACGCCCGTCCTCGCCGGTCTGTGGTCGATGAAGTCGGAGTGGAAGCCTTGGGGCGCGATCGTCTGGTTCGACGACCGCTTCAACGGACTGCGCACGCGCTACACGGAGCGCTGGCTGCCGAGCATGATGGACCGTCCTTGGCCGATTGTGATCGTCTCGATCGTGCTCTGCGTGCTGGCCTATCTGCTCGTTCCGACCGGCCTGCTCGGCGAAGAGTACGAACCCGTCCCCGATCAAGGAATCATCGACGTGCTCGTCACGCTGGCGCCGGGGCATCCGCTCGCGCAGACGCGGCAGTTGATGGCCAATCTCGAAGCCAAGACGCGTCAAACGATCACCGGAGAAGATTTCGGGAGCGAGCAGACCGTCGCGGGCGGCTACCAGGCGGAATTCGGCGGCTTCATTCAAGAAGGCAACGTCGGCCAAATCTTCATCTATCTCTCCACAAATCACAAGACGCCGACGGCGACCTACGTGACGCGCTTACAGGCCGCGCTGACGCCGCTGGCCCCGCCGAACAGCCTCAATATCGTGCAGTCGACGCAACAGGGTGGCGGCGTGCAGCAGCCGATCGACGAGCTGGTCGGCGTGACGAACGGCAGCGACCCGACCGGGTATGCGGCCAAAGTCTATCAGGCGCTCCAGCAGACGCCGGGAGCCGTCGGCGCGCAAGATAGCGCAACCAACGCCGCGCCGCAGGTGGAGGTGGATTTCGACCGCGCCAAACTGCAAGCGCTCGACGTGAGCGTCGGGACGGCAGCCGCCGCAGTCGAAGCGGCATTCGGCGGCGATCAGGCGACGCAAATCGAGACACCGCAGAATGGATTGACCGAGATTCTGGTCGAGTATCCACTCCCATTTCAGAACTCGCTCGCGGCACTCTTGAACATCCCCATCCGTTCACAAGATGCAAATGCAGACATCGTGCGTCTCGGCGACGTCGCGCATCTGTACTGGGCTCCCGCCCCACTGATCATCACGCGTGAGAACCGTCAGGAAGTGGTGCACGTCTCAGCCAACGTCGCGAACGGCTACAATCTCTCAGACGTCACCAAGGCGTTCCTGAAGCGTGTCAAGGCCTTGCATCTCCCCCGCACGGTGACGGTGCATCCGGCCGCTGCGGGACAGCAAGACTTGATGAATCAAGCGCTCGTGACCTTGGGCAGTTCGCTCGCCATCTCCATCGTTCTGGTCTTCCTCATGATCGTCGCGCTCTACAACAGCTACCGCACGCCCTTTGTAACGCTCTTTGCCATCCCGCTTGCGACGATCGGCGCGTTCGGCGCCTTATGGATCACGCGCCAGACGCTCAACCTCTACTCACTCATCGGCATGGTCCTCCTCGTCGGGCTCGTGACCAAAAACGGGATCCTGCTCGTAGACTACGCAGACACGGTCCGCGCGCGCGAAGGCAAGAGCCGCGAAGACGGAATGCGCGAGGCCGCGGCGACCCGGTTTCGTCCGATCATGATGACGACCATCGCGATGGTCGCAGGGATGTTGCCGCTGGCCCTAGGTCTCGAACCCGGCGGCCAGAGCCGCGCGTCGCTTGCCATTGCGGTAATTGGCGGCCTGCTCAGCTCGCTCGTGCTCACGCTCTTCATCGTACCGATCATGTATTCGTGGGTAGCTCCAAAGGAGTTGAAGCCGGAGACCGAGTTCGCCGATGAGAAGCGTCCGCCGCAGGCTCCGCCGCAACAAGGAGCTCCCGCTCCCGCCTAACGCCTCGCGGTATCATTAATACATCTCGCAGCGGGCAGCGAGGGTATTGGCCGGGCTCGAACGCCCTGGAATGACCGCTTCGATCGAGGGCCCCGTAACGTTACGCACCCCGCGTCTCTTGCTTCGGCCGTGGCGCACCAGTGATTATTCCGCGTTCGTCGAGATCGACAGCGATCCGCGCATCTGCGAATTTTACCCGCACCACCACGACCGCCTCGAGAGCGCAGCGCTTGCCGAACGACATCATGCGAGACTCGCCCGCGACGGCTTCGGTTTTTGGGCGGTTGAGGTTCCGGGCGAAGCGGACTTCATCGGCTTCATCGGCTTGCAGAGCGTTCCGTTCGAGGCGCATTTCACACCCGCCATGGAAATTGGTTGGGAGTTGGCTTACGAGATGTGGGGCCGGGGTCTGGCCACCGAAGGCGCGCGGGCGGCGCTTGCATTCGGTCACGATATTCTCGAATTGGACGAGATCGTCGCGATGACGAACATCTACAACGCACGTTCGCGCCGCGTGATGGAGAAGCTCGGCATGCACTACGACGCGCGCGACGATTTCGACGTCCCCGTCATTCCGCAAGATCATCCGCTGCGGCGGTACGTGCTCTACCGGCATCGTGCCGAACCGACGAGAGCGCCGGGCCAAGCAGCGAGGAAAGAGCGGAGCGAGGCTACCTCGTAGAATCGCTCGGCGTGCCGATATTCCTTAGCGTCCTTCTTTTGGGCCTCGCCGTAACACCTCCGCCCTCGCATGAGCCCGTGCCGTTTGCGCAAGCCGTCGACGCCGCGGCAAAGAGCGCGGTCAGTAAAAAGCTCACGCCCGGCATCGCCGTCGCGGTCGTGCGCGACGGCAAGATCATCTACGAACGCGGTTTCGGTGTCGCCGGCCCGAGCGGCCGCCCGGTCTCGCCGTCAACCCGCTTCGCCATCGGATCGATCAGCAAACAATTCACGGCGACGGCGGTGCTCCTCTCCGCGCGCAGCCACCGCCTTAGCCTCGACGACTCGCTCGCACGGTATCTCCCCGCGCTTCCCAACGCGCAGGTGATCACCATCCGAGAACTCCTGCATCAGACTTCGGGGCTCCACAACTACCCGAATCCAAAAGAGCACCATTGGCCGCTGAGCGGAGCGATCGCGCCGGCGCAGCTCTTCTCCATCCTGCAGACGGATTCGAGCGATTTCCAGCCGGGGACACAGTTCGAATACAGCAACACCAACTACGCCGCCCTCGCCGAGATCGTCGCCAAAGCGAACGACACGTCGTACGCGGCGTACCTAACCAGCCACATCTTCGGACCGCTTGCGATGACGGCATCCGGCTCGGGTTTTGCCGCAGAACGTCCGGATGATGCCGTTCCGACCGATACCGACGGCGTAAGCTGGGTCAAAGACGCCGACCGCACGAGCCTCGATCTCTTCTACGGTGCGGGAAGCGTTATCAGCACCGCTCACGATCTTGCCCTCTGGAACGCCGCGCTTTTGGGGAACTCGTTCCTCGACTCCTCAATGCGCACGCTCCTTTGGGAGCCGGGCCGGCTTTTGGACGGAGCGTATACCAGCTACGCAATGGGGTTCATCCCGTCGGGGATGAACATGCACGAGGAAGTCTGGCATAACGGCTACGCACCGTACGCCGGCGGCTACTCTTACAGCGCCCTCTTCCCAAACGATCGACTCGGGATCGTCGTCCTCACCAACTCCGGAAACGAAAAAGTCGAAGGCACCTCGACGACGATCGTGCGCGACGTCCTCGAGAGTTACTTCTCACCCAAGACGGTCGTCGACGATCCGGTGGCATCTGCGAAGATACGCGCTCTCCTGGTACAACTACGCTCGTTGCACGTCGATCGCGACGAGCTGACCCCCCACTTCAGCCAGTATTTGAATCTTCTCAAATTACTTCTGGCATGGCCGTATTTTCATGGGCTCGGCGATCCGACGGCCCTCCTGCTCCAAGAGCGCCGTCCCCAAGGCAAAGATGTCTTCTATCGCTATCGCGGCACGTTCACCAACGGGAGCACGCACGCAGTCCTGCTCTGGATGGCCGGCGACAAAGTCAGCGGCTTCGCGGTTCCCCCGTAGTGCCTACTGGCGATAGGGAAGCGCGCTCGTTGCCTCCGCGGTGATACCGATGTCGACCGTGTAGCCGACGAAGAGCACGCCGGACATGAGCCGGTTGTCGGTGATCCCGAAATCGCGCCGGTCGATCGTGAGGTTTCCCTCGTATCCGACGCGCGTACCACCGCTGTCGGGGATATGGCCGATGATGTGGACCGGGAAGCTCACCGATTTGGTAATGTTCTTGATCGTCAGATCGCCGGTG
Source organism: Candidatus Acidiferrales bacterium (assembly GCA_035503775.1). Classification (GTDB taxonomy): domain Bacteria; phylum Vulcanimicrobiota; class Vulcanimicrobiia; order Vulcanimicrobiales; family Vulcanimicrobiaceae; genus DATJTD01. The sequence continues at coordinate 14,105 of DATJTD010000111.1, read as the reverse complement.
AGCACGAAGTCGTTGGCGCCGGTCGGCGTGACCTGGGTGCTGCGGAAACTCATGTAGGGATAGTCCGCCGTATCGAAATAGGTCGCCGAGCGCAGATCGGCATCACGCTCGTGGTTGTCGGTATCCATGTGCGCCACGTCGAGCAGCGCGGAGACGCTGGTCGGAATCAAACTCGTGCCGGCGGTGGTGAGCTGGATCGCGCGAATGGGGAAGTGCCCCCACACCTTGGAGAGCACCATGTGCGCGACGGTGAATTCGGCCCGTGAATGTACCAGATCCGGCTGCCACGTGACGATCGTGCCGGTATCGGCAACTGCCGGAGAAGCAAAAGCCACGATCGCAAGAATAGTGGCAACGAGAGCGCGTATCAAGACCAGTTCCTCAGTATGGTTGCGGCGAGCGCCGCGAAGTGACGCAATGACCTTACGGTAGCCAGGTTAAATTTGCATTATCGTTCATACCGCCACGACGACGCCGATCTCCACCAGCCATTCCGGCCGGATGCCGAGATCGTCCGGCAACGGATGTGCATTTCGGGCGAGGAACTCGAAATACCGCCGTTGCCAGGTCGGCAGCGGCTCTTTGGGTGCACGCGTCAACCGTGGATCGGCATAAAAAAACGACGTCTCCTCCGTATCCAAGTGCAAACGCTGCGCGCCGCATGCCGCGACGATCGGGCCAATACTCGGCCGCTCCATATATCCGAATTGCGCGGTGACTAGCCAGAGCCGTTCGGCGGCTTGCTTGATGACGACACGTTGGGTGGCATCTACGTACGGGCCAGCGGCGCGAAGCAGGGTGAGCAAGACGACGCGCTCCTCATCGGCTCGCGCACGAATCCACTGGTGGTGGCCGCCGACGAACGGGACGCCATGCTGATCCCCCGTGAGGAAGATCATCGTAGCGCGGGGATGTTCGCGTGCCGGGCGCATCTTCCCGACGTATTGCTCGAGCGGCACCTGCGTCTCGAGGAGCGCTCTTGCGATACAGCTGCGTCCTTGGAGCCAGGTCAACGCCGTCGCGACGAAGACGACGCTCATGAGCAGCGGAATCCAAGCACCCTGCGGAATCTTCGGAAGACCGGAGAGAAAGAACGTGCCGTCGATCAGGACGAACGACGCAACTAGCGGAACAGCAACGATCTTCTTCCACTTCAACACGTTGGTGATCACTTCGTAGAAGGCGATCGACGTTGCCAGCATCGTCCCCGAGACCGCCAAGCCGTACGCGGCGGCAAGTTTATCGCTGCTGCGGAACGTGACCACCAGCGCAACACAGGCGATTCCCAGCGCGACGTTGACGACCGGCACGTAGACTTGGCCTCGCTGCTGCGTCGAGGTGTGCAAGACGGTCATGCGAGGCCAGAGGTTCAAGTTGATCGCCTGTTCGGTAAGCGTGAACGCACCCGAGATGAGCGCCTGCGAGGCGATGACCGTCGCCAAGGTGGCGAGTATCACCATGGGGATGAGCATCGCGCCCGGTATCAGTGCAAAAAACGGGGAGGCGAATGTGCCCGGATCCGCGAGCAAGACCGCCCCTTGGCCGAGATAGCTCAGCAGAAGCGCCGGAAAGACGAGCACGTACCAAGCAATCGCAATGGGCGCGCGACCGAAGTGCGACATGTCGGCGTAGAGTGCTTCGACGCCGGTCATGGCGAGCACGATCCCACCGAAGACGAGGAATCCGAAGATGCCGTGATGGGTGACGAAGTACAGCGCATGACGCGGATCCAGCGCAGCAAGCACGTGCGGCGCCCGCACGATCCCCGCGAGACCGGCGACGCCGATCGCCAAAAACCAAACCGCCATGATCGGCCCGAACATATGACCAACTCGTTCGGTTCCTCGCGACTGGATCAAAAAAAGTCCAATCAAAATGGCGACCGAGATGGGGACGATGAACGGCTGCGCGGCATTCGTTGCGACGCCGAGGCCTTCGACCGCGGAGACTACGGAGATGGCCGGCGTGATCATGCCGTCGCCGAAGAGCATCGCCGCGCCGACGACGACGACGATCGTCAACCAGGTTACGCGCACCGGGAGGCGATAGACCGGCGGAGGCGCGAGAGCCAGCAGCGCGAGAATGCCGCCTTCGCCATCGTGATCGACTCGCATCAAATTGCCGACATACTTGACGCAGACGACGAAAGCGAGCGCCCACAAGAGGATCGAGAGAATGCCCAGCACGTTCTCCAGCGTCGGCTGGACGTTGGCTGTCGTGAAGCACGTCCGGATCGTGTAGAGCGGGCTCGTACCGATGTCGCCGAAGACGACGCCCAGCGCCGCGATGGCAAGACCAGGCTTGAATCGCGGACGAGAGCCTGAGTCGTCGTGGGCAACCGTGGGAAGACCGTCGGAGACGCTCATCGCGGCGCATATACCCGGAATTTTAGAAACGCTTGCGCCCCCCACCGAACGACGAACGGCGACGCGAGGCTTTGCATTTCGACGGCCGGAAGGGTGACCCGTGCCTCTGCTGGTGTTGCTGAAAGCCGTCGGAATCGGTCTCGCAGTCGCCGCGCCGGTCGGCCCGATGAGCCTGCTCTGCATGCGCCGAACGCTCACGGCGGGTTGGCAATCCGGATTGAGCACCGGCCTCGGTATCGCCACGAGCGACGGCATCTACGCCGCGGTCGCTGCTCTCGGCCTCGCCGGGATCGCGCGTTTCACGCTCGCCTACACCCGGCCGTTGCACCTGGCTGCCGGCCTCTTCTTGCTCTATCTCGGCCTGCGCACGTTCTTCGTGCGCGCAACGCCGGCGAACCGGCTCGACAGAAGGGCGGCTTCGGCTCTCCCGGCCTATGCAAGCGCGGTCCTACTCACGCTCACCAATCCGCCGACGATCATCTCGTTCGCGGCGATCTTTACGGTCTTGGCCCCACCGACGGGATTTGATCTGCAGATGGCGATGCTCACCATCGCCGGCGTCTTCTTGGGTTCGTCGCTGTGGTGGCTGTTGCTCACCGGAGCGGTCTCACTCGTGCGTCATGTCGCCGGCCCGCGTACGCGCCGGCTCATCGACGCGATCTCCGGCGCCGTCGTTGGTGCAATCGGCGTGGTCCAGATTTATCGCGCGCTTAACCTCTACCCGTCGGCGAACGGCTAGCAGTCGTGCCGGAGAAGTCTGCGCCCGAAGAGGTCGTACAGCGGCAGTTGGAGGCATACAACGCGCACGATCTCGCGGGCTGGCTCGCCACCTATGCTGATGACGCGCGGCAGTTCGAGTATCCGGCGACACTTCTCGCCGATGGAATACAGGCCATCCGCGAACGGGCGATCGGTCGCTTTGCCGAACCGAACCTTCACGCCCACTTGCGCGAGCGCTCGGTGATCGGCAACGTCGTCATCGACCATGAAGACGTGACGCGCACGTTTCCCGAAGGTCCCGGCACAATGGAACTGGTGGCGATTTACCAGGTGGTCGACGGAAAGATCAAGACGGTCTCGTTCATCTCATTCGCTAAGCAAGTACACTGAACCATCAGGCGTTATTGGATTTTTTCGATCTGCGCCTCGCTGAGCGCGCGGATGTAATCCGGAAGCGGAATGAAGCGCACGACGGCGAGGTTTTTCGTCGCATTGCCTTGACACATCGCCACACTCCAGAGCAAGAACTCGCGAATCGCTGCTGCCGTCGTCTCGTCGTGCTGCTTGGTCGAGACGATTGCGTACTCGTAATTGACTAGCGGATACGAGTCGGCACCGGGCGCAAATACCAGACTGAGGCGCTCGTCAGGCGGCGTCCTCGGCCCTAAGACGCCCGCCGCCGCCGTGACGGTCGCGCGGGTCGGTAAGACGAACGCTCCGTCTTCGTTACGCAGCAACGCCGTCCCGAGCCCTGCCTGCGCGATCTCATCGTGGAAGCTGACGCCGATGTACGCGATCGAATAGGGGTTGTCTTTGCTCGTCTGCACCATGCCGGCGTTTCCGCGTGCTTCGAGCGCTCCGGGAACGGCAGGCCAGGTAATCGTCGTCCCGTAGCCAGGGCCGTTCTCCCAGGCGGGTGTCGAGAACGTGAGATATTGCGTGAAGACGAACGTGTCGCCGGAACCGTCACCACGGCGGATCGGCCGGATCTCGTGGTGAGGTAATTTCACGCCGGGGTTGAGGGCTGCGATCGCGCCGTCGTCCCACGAACGTATCGTTCCCGAATATATTCCCGCCAACGTCGGCCCGTCGAGGCGCAGCGGGACGCCGTTCAGACCCGGGAGATTGTAGTTGACCGTCTGCGCCGAGATCGCGAGCGGAACGTTGATGATGTCGGGGTTTTGCTTCATCTCCTGGTCGGACATATAGGCGTCGGAGGTGCCGATCATGACAGCGCCCGCGACGGCTTGCGAGATGCCCACTCCCGACCCCGTGCTGCTCGCTACGATGCGCACGCTCGGATCGAGCTTGGCGTACTGCGCGGCCCAATTGGTGAAGAGGGGATAGAGGAGGCTCGAGCCGGTCTCCGTCAACGTTATGTCGGCCGCACGAACGCCGGCTGCACACACGAGCGCAAGACCGAGCGCTGCTCCGACGGCTCCGAAAAACGTCGCTCGTCTCATGATGCCACCGCAACTGTTGACGTCGACATTCCTTGGGTCGTGTCATCGAGACCAATGCGGTCGAGATTCACGCCGGTCGTCTCGATCCGGAACATCCGGGTCACCAGCGCCCCTAACAGCGACGTGACCACCAAGATATACAGGAGCAACTGCGTTCCGATCGCTGACAGCAGAATCGGGAACAAGAAGGCGGTGGCGACCGCGCCGATCTTGGCGAAGGCGGCGGCGAACCCCGCACCGGTGCCGCGAATCGCGGTAGGGAACACCTCACCCGCCAAGAGGTACGTCTGTGCGTTCGGGCCCAAGTTGGTCATGAAATCAAAGAGCATGAACCCCGCGAAGATCAAGAATATCTTGGACGAACCGTCGAAGTACACCGAGAGCGACGCCAGAAAGAGACCGGCGGCGCAGCCGATGAAGCCGAGGATCTGTAATTTGATTCGTCCCACTTTGTCAGCGAGTACGACGGCAAAAGCAATGCCGACGATCAACAGCGCCGTGATCAGCGCAGCACCCTTGGCGGCAATGATGTCGTTGGCGATCAGGTCGCTCGTGCTGCGAACGTGGTCCGCCGATTGACCGACGGCTGCGGCCAAAATCGTCGGCGTGAAGATGCCGATGCCGTACGTGCCGAGGTCTTGGAGAAACCACGGCACCGAAGCCAGGATGGTAGCACGCAGATTTTGCTTGTCGAAGAGCGCGAGATACGACGGACGCTGCTTGATGCCGGCCGTGTGGGTGATGTGCGGCGGCAGCTTGACGCTTTGTGGGTACAACGGCTTGCGCGAGAGCAGCCTCGCCGCGGCAGCCTCGGCCCGCTCAATTGCACCGCGCACGTGCAGCCAGCTGGCGCTTTCGGTGATATAAAATCGCCCGGCCGTCACGAGCATTGCGGGAAAGAGCGCCGTCGCGTACATCCAGCGCCAAGCATCGAGCTCGGGTTTGAACGAGAGGACGAGGTAGCCGACACCGGTGCCGGCGAGTGCGCCAACCGCCTGAAACGCGAAAGCTCCCAACACCAGCCGGCCACGAGCCGTGCTCGGGATACTTTCGGAGATGATCATATGCGCCGTCGGATAGTCGCAGCCGAGCGCAAGCCCGATCCCGAAGAGGCAGATGACCAACGACACAAAGTTCGTGCACAAGATCAAGAGGGCAAGAAATGCGGTGAAGATGATCATCTCCGCGACGAACATGCGCTTGCGGCCGAAGTAATCGGACATCCCGCCAAGCGCCACCGCACCGATGAGGATGCCGAAGAGGCTCGCGGCGCTCACGAAGCCCTTCTGAGCCGCGCCGATCACAAACTCGCTCGAAATCAGCGGCAGCGCAACACCGGTCATGAAGACCACGAAGCCCTCGAAGAACTTCCCCGCGGCTGCCAGTGACCAGATGCGCCATTGCATCCGGGTCATCGGCGTCGTCGGCAACGGCGTGCCGTCGGGCCAGCGAGGCCGTTCGTCGATGTAGTCTTGAACCGTCAGGCGGTCGCGCAGTGCGTGCGCGTGGGCGTGCGAAGCAGAATCATGCATGCTGCGGAGCCTTCCTACGTCAGCGACCTAGTATGCCAGCAATCGCCAAGCGAAAGCACAGGCAGCCTACCATAAACCCGACCGAGGCGTCGCTTAAGAGATTTTATGTAGTCTTATGGTCGACTTAAGGATTCGATCACTCGTCTGACGAGCCGCTCCTCGCTTGTTGCCGTGTATCCGCCGGAGGAGGCGTCATACGGCAGCCGGTATGGCAGTTGGAACCGCCACACGCATTCCATTGGAGCCGTCTTTGAAATGAGCGCCATCTCCCGCGAGGTTTTTCTCAAAACGAGTGCCGGGACGGCGGCGCTCGCACTCGCGCCCCGGCCGCTGCAAGCCGCGCAGCCGGCGGGTCACCTGAACGATATCGACCACTTCATCTTGCTCATGCAAGAAAACCGCTCGTTCGACCACTATTTCGGGACGCTGAGCGGCGTGCGAGGCTACGGCGATACGACAGCGCTGATGCGGGCTGACGGAAGTAGCGTCTTCCGTCAGCCCGATCCCCTCAATCCCGCAGGCTTCGTGCTGCCCTTTCATCTCGACACGTCGCGGACGAACGCGCAGCGCCTCAACGATCTCAGCCACGCGTGGGATGCGCAGCACGATTCGCTCAACGGCGGCAAGATGGATGGCTGGGTCACTACGCACCGCGCGAGAAACGGAACCTCCGGCCCACTGACGATGGGCTACTACACGCGCGCCGATCTGCCGTTCTACCATGCGCTGGCCGACGCGTTTACCATCTGCGACGCGTACCATTGCTCGGTGCTCGGGCCCACCTATCCCAACCGGCTCTACTACATGAGCGCGACGATCGATCCGAGCGGTGCCGGTGGCGGCCCCGTCTTGAACAACAATGCGCTCGACGGAAACATCACGTATGCGTGGGAGACCTACCCCGAGCGCCTCGAGCGTGCGGGGATCTCGTGGCAGATCTATTACGATATGTTCGACGACTATTTTCTCAACGTTTTGCCCTACTTCAAGCCGTTTCGCGCGGCGCCGCCGTCGTCACCGCTGTACAACCGTTCGCGGCGTGGCCGGCCGTTCGACCAGTTTCTGCAGAACGTGCGCACCGGCAATCTGCCGCAGGTCACCTGGATCATGGCGCACGCCGAAGCGTGCGAACATCCCGACTACCTTCCGGCGGCGGGCGAAAATTACGTTCGCACGATCCTGGAGGCGCTCTGGTCGAACCCCGCGGTGTGGGCACGCACGGCATTCATTTTGATGTACGATGAGAACGACGGCCTCTTCGATCACGTCGTTCCACCACTGCCCGAACCGGGAACGCCTGGCGAATTCGTCGGCGGCCGTCCGATCGGCCTAGGATTCCGCGTCCCGTGCCTCGTCGTCTCGCCGTACGCGCGCGGCGGATACGTCTGCAGCGACACGTTCGATCACACCTCGATCTTGCGTCTGCTCGAAGCACGCTTCGGCGTCGAGGTGCCGAACCTCACGGCGTGGCGACGCGCGACCTGCGGTGACTTGACGAGTGCCTTCGCCTTCGACCAGCCGCCGCAACTCGACGTGCCCGTCTTCCCTGAGACCTCAGACCGGCTCGCGAGCATCTACGAAGCGTTGCCGACTCTGCCACCCCCCGCCGTACCCGCCACGCAGCAGCTTCCAATGCAAGAACCCGGCAGACGCCCTCGGCGTTGAGCCGCATTAGCAGCTAACCCGAGATGGCACCAATCGTCAGTCAGCTGATGCCCGAACGAACGGGGCTGCGGCGTACGCCAAGAAATTGGTGGGCGATGACGGGCTCGAACCGCCGACATCCTCGGTGTAAGCGAGGCGCTCTCCCAGCTGAGCTAATCGCCCGATGCGGCGGCGTTCGTGAGGACGGGGGCGCCGCCCTGGAAATCGGCGGGAGCGAGCGGCTGCGCCATCTCGACGTAACGGCAGAGCGCGTTGACGAGCTGCATCTGTTCGACGGTCGAACAGCGCAACCGCAACAACTCCGGGCTGCAGACCAAGACGGCCAGCGAGCGCGCGCGCGAGATCGCGACGTTGAGGCGATTGCGGCTGAGCAAGAACTTCGGCCCGCGCGGAATCTCCTCGCCGCTCGACGTGGTGAGCGAAAAGAAGACGACGTGGGCCTCTTGCCCCTGAAAGCGATCGACCGTTCCGACGCGCACCGCATCGAGGCCGCGTACGCGCAGCTCCGCTTCGAGCGCCGCGACCTGCGCATTGTACGGCGCTACCACCAACACGTCACGCTCGAGCGCGAGCGGGCGCGTCGTTCCGTCGGCGTCGGTTGCCGTCCCGCCGCGTAGGGAGCCGATGGCGTCGGCGATCGCTTGCACCTCTTCGGGAGCCGTGCGCGCGTTGCCGGCGTGAACCACCGGCATGTAGCGCAATCCGTGTCCGCGGAGATAGCCGCCCTCCACGCGCTGCTCGTTACACCGCGGCGCCGCGTGTAAGCGCCCGTCGTAGATGACTTCGGAGACGAAGGCGCAGACCTCGGGGTGCATGCGCCACGACGTTCCTAAAAAGACGCCGCGGTCGGGGGCGACGGTGCCTCGTTCGCCCAGAAGGTGCTCGAGGACCGAGCGGCCCGCGCCTTGCGGGTGCATACCGGTCGAGACTTGTGCGAGCTGCAACGGGTCGCCGAGCACGATGAGGTTGCGTGCGGAGGTCCCCATCGCAAGTGCATCCGCGAGTGCCACTTGTCCGGCTTCGTCGATGACGAGGTAGTCGAGGGTGTCGTCCATTGCCGGGCGAGAGAACAACCACGCCGTCCCCGCGACCAGCTGCACGCCCGAACCGGGTGGAAAATCCTCGTTTTGCTCGCTCGAACTGATGAACCCGTGCGCCGAGACGTAGGCCGACTCCGCGTTTTTCGAGGCTTTCTTGAGGCCGCGGAACGAGAAGCCGTCGTCGAAGGCGACGCGTTCGATCTCGCGCAGCACATTGTGAATGGCGGCATGGCTATTGGCGGCGATCCCAACGCGCTTCCCCGCGCGCACAAGATCGACGATCACCCGCGCACCCGACCACGTCTTCCCGCTTCCCGGCGGCCCTTGCACGAAGAGGTAACTCTCGTCGAGATCGAGCGCCCGCGCGCTCATCGCCTGCGGGGTCATCGCCCCATCGTCGATCAGCCCGGCGACCGGTTGCCGCCGGAAGCGTGGCACCGCGGCCAGCACGTCACGCAATGCGGCATACCTGCGCGACTCGTCCGAACACAACGCCGTCGCCAAACGGCACAACGCATCGCGCTGATCCTTGTTCGGCATCGGCGTCGGAGGAAGCAGTGCGCATGGAAGCTCCACGTTGGCCAGCGAGGGGCCGCGCAGAAGCCGGAGGCGCATCGTATCGTTGTCGATCTCGGCGATCGTACCCGCCGATTTGCGCGTCGCGTGATCGACGACGTTGTCGCCGGCTCGAAGCTTATGCTCTTGCGCGGGGAAGGCCAAGGTGTGAATCCACGATCGCTTCTCGGCCACCGGCGGCGTGGCGCGATCGACCACTAATCCGCCGATTGCCTCCGTGTCGTCGAACATCTCCTCGAGCGGGGATTGGAGCCGATCGAAATGCGCCCACCACTGCGGCTTATCTTCGCGGCGATGGTAGCCGAGCACCGCCGCGGCAAGGTCGTAACCGCGTGCAACCAGCGCATCGTGAAGCGCCGCAACGCGCTCCTCTTCTGCCGTGAGCGCCGGCGCCGGCGGCTCGGGCGTCGCACGCTCGCGCCACGGAATCGGTGCACCGGTGCGTGCCTGCACCTCCGCGCGCCGCTCCAAGAGCCAGCGATGCAAGTGTGCCGTCGAGAAACAGTCGTCGCGATTGTAGCGCTCGATCTCTTCGAGCAGACGCGGGTCGCCAGTCACGCGCCACCCTTCGTACGCGACGACCGAGCCCATCGCGTCTTTGACATCGGCTGTGCGCCGTTGGTCGTACAGATGCTCGACGCTCTTGAGTGAGTAACTCTCTTGTGAGATACGCACCGTGCTGCGCACGACCGCGTACAGATCGACGAAGACGCGTTCGCGAAGTAACGCATCGACCTGCGCCTCCCGCGTCTGGTGTACGCACATCAGGCGCCGCACGGCGGTGACCTCGTAGGCCCAATAGTGGTAGATGTGCAGGTTCGGATACCGCTTGCGCCGCTCCACGACGAAATCGATGAACTGCTCGAAGGCGCGCTTCTCTTGAGCGCGGTCGTGGCCCCACTGCGGCAAGAAGCGCAGCTCGCCTTCTTCTACATACGCGGCGCCGAAGAGATACTCTAAGCCGTCTTCCACGAACGGGTCGCCTTCGATATCGAAGAAGATGTCGCCGGGATCGGGCTCGGGCAGCAATCCAAAACCGCGCGCAGCCTCTTCTACGAACTCGTAGTGCGCCCCCTGATCAGTACGTGCGCCCACTTGCAGTGCCGCTTGCGCGCGCAGCTTGGCAAAGGTCGACGCCTCCAAGCGCCGTGGACGGGCATCATCGGAGGCCTGCGCGAGCGCCGTGAGCGTCGTGATCCCCGCGCCGGCGAGCTTTGTCATCTGCGAACGCAAGATGTGCGCAACCAAGCTGAGATGATCGTCGGCGCGGCGCCGCGCGCGGCAGACCTCGTCCCATCCGCAGCGAGCGCAATGTTCGACCGGCTCCGGATATGTCGGTGCCGCATAGTGCATCGCCGAGACGAACCGGTCTTTTGCCGATCGGTAGTACGCCATGTAGTCGGTACAGCGGAACGACTCCGTACGACCGTCGCCGAGGATGACGTGCATGCGCTCGGGCGCGACCCCTTGCTCGCGAGCGAGAAATTCGCTATAAGCGCAAAGCTGAATGATCGCCACCGGCTTGACGGCGCTGGAGATCTTCGCGTCGGCCGCCTCGTAACTCCACGAACCAAAGCGCGAAGGTCGCTCGACCCGCAGGAGGAAGTCTGCGACGCCGGTCCAGCCCGCGACGTCGAAGACCGCACCGTGTATCACCGCAGCTCCGCTCTCCATCGCCGCACGGGTCGCGCGTACGCCGCCCGAACGTCCCGGTGTCTGTGCAGCGTCGGACACTTCAAATGGGGGGATGCCACGGTCGCGTAGCTTCCGGACAAAATCCAACTCGTGTTCGCGCCCACGTTCGAGGACGAGCCGTGCATCCGCGCCGAGTGCGGGAGCAACCAAGTTTCCGGCGGCGACGCGAGCCGAGAGCGCCGCAAGGTGCTCGCAGGCGACAAAATCGGCGAGCATGGTCGGGGTAAACACGAATCTTACAGTAACATGACGCTGCGCCACCATCCTGGCACCGTTAGGGAGTTGAGACAAACGTCCAGTTCACCGATAATGAGAGGACCATGGCCGATCAGGGTCGTCTTTTGACGTGGCTGCAGCGGCTTTCACGAAATGCCGCGAGCCCGCGCGTACCCTCCGGCTCGGCGGACCGGCCGCTTACGCTATCCCATATCGGGTCGGCCGAAGAACTCGCCGCCGAGATCGCCGCCGCAAAGCAGCGCCTATCCAGTAACCTCGATACGTCACCGCCGACTCCGCTCTCCAAGGCGATTCCCTTCGTCCCGCCGGTATCGCCGGCAATCCCGATGTCGGCCACGCCGGCGCCGGCCGCTCCCACGCCCGTTACCACTCCCACCGTGACGCCGACGGTCGCGCCGCGGCCAAAAAACGTCGCTCCATCAGTTGCCGCGCGGGAAGCGTCACCACCGGTATCACCACCACCCCCAAGTGCAAAGCCTGCGGCATCAAATCCAATTGTTAGCGCGCAAGCCACCCCACCCGGCGTCACCGAACCCCGCCGTCTGAGTTTCGTCGAAGCCGAAGAGCGCGCCATCGAGGCGCGGATCGTGGAGCTTCGCGCAATCGAGGAGCGAGCGGCGCAGCGCCGGCTCGAGATCGAACGCCGCCTGGCTGCCCTAACACCCGAAGAGAGACCCGCCGGCGAGGCTCAGCCGCCAAGTTCGCCGATCACTATAAAGATCGGAAGGCTGGACGAGGTCCAAAAGACGAAAATGAGCGTCCCCGGCTGCAGCGAATGACCTGTTCCCCCCGTGACGAGGCCATACATGACAGATCCTAGCGCACCTACCCCATCGCTCGACGAACTGCGTCAAGCTGAAGCCGAGGCTGCGGAGCAGCTCGCGCAGGCGTTGGCGAAGGTAGACGAAGCGCGGAACGCCCGCGAAGAAGCCGTCGCCGCGGCCAAAGAAGCCGAACGCAAAGTGGCACAATATCACGCCACCGCGGAGCAGAAACGAAAAGATCGTGAAGCCGCCGAACGCCGTTTGGCGGAAGTCACGCTGACGACCGAGCAGGGCCTCAAGAAGGTTCACGAACTCGAGCACCGCCTCAACGAATTCAAAGCCGCCGAGGAGTTTGCCGCGCAGACGCGCACGGCAGCCGAGGCGCGCGTGCACGAGATCCGCGAGACGATTCGCAGCCTCACCGCAGAACTCGCCCAGAGCGAGGAGCGTGCCGCCAAAGAGCGTCTCGCCGAAGAGCGGGCCGCAACCGAACGCGCCTCCGCCGATCAGCGCCTAGAGAAAGAACGCATCGCGGCACGTCCGTTTATCGAAGAGCGCGAACAAGCCGAAGAGTTCGTCCGTGAAGATCGCCTCGCCGAAGAGGCTGCGGCCAAGGCACGCGATGAAGCGCAAGCCTCGATTCCCGAACTACGCGCGGCGCGCGATCGTGCCGAGCAGCTCCTCGCCGCTTCGCAGGCCGTCACGGCGCAATTGAAAGCCGCAGCCGATGCGGCAATGCGCGAACGCCTCAAGGTCGAGCGCCAAGCCCTCGAGATCCAAGAAGCGCAAGCGCGCGCCGAGATCGAGAAGCAGCTTGCGGAACTACGCGAAGCCGAAGCCCGCGCCGCACGCGAGCGCGCGGAAGCCGAGCGCAAACTGGCCGATCTTCGTGCCGCACAAGAACGCGCCGCCAAGGAGCGTGCCGCGATCCTCGAGTCGACGACCCCCGTGCCGACGCCGCAGCAGCGGCCGCCCAACGGGAAGGTGACGCCGCTCATTCGTCTGGTCGACGAAAGCTCGCGCGAGGGCTCGGCCGAGGCCGTCGACGCCGCCCCAACCGAAGAGGCCGTCGACGTACAAGAAGCCCCCGAAGCCTCCGCCGTCGTGGCACCCGCAGAGGATTCCGTCGAAGAATTCGCCGTCGAGAAGACCGAAGTCAGCACGACGATCAACGCGGCGCATCCGCCCGTGATGCCCAGCAAGCCGGCGCCAAAGGTAACCGCGATCACGAGCGAACCGGAGGCGCCCGAGACGCCGACCGATCTCGCCGAGGCACTCCGCCGGGCAGCCGAAGTGCAGCGCGCCGCTGCGCGTGCGCTCCAGGCGCAGCAAGGGAATCAGCAGCGCGCTCCGATTCTGGGCGTCTTCGGCCGCAAGCGGCCCGAGCCGCCCCCGCCCGAGCCGACCGGCGAGCCCGAGCTGTCGGTCGCCGAACGCATCGCCCGCGACTTCGGAAACTTCGCCGGCAGCAGCGAGGGCGACGACGAGACTCCCGCCGCCGTTGCGGCGCCTACGGAGCAAAACGAAGCCGAAGCCCCGTCGCAGGCGACCTAAGCGGTTCTTATTTGATCTTGAAGCCGATCGAGCCCGCGTTCTTCGAAGGCGCGGGCGGCGGTGTGGGAGCCGGCTTGTCGGCGTGTCCGGGGACGCCGTTGGCCGACGGCTCTTCCTTAGGCGTAAAGGCACTCTGCGCGTTCTTGACGCGGCGGTACTCTTCAAACGAGACCTTGCGCACGGTCGTGAGGCCCTGCTCGTTGAGCCAGACGACGAGTTCTATCGCCAGCGGCATCTCGATGCCGAGTTTGCGAGCGACCTCGCCGAGGGTCGTGCGGCCGTCAACGGCGTAGACGAAATCCCACTGCCACGGACGAAGTTCGTGCCCGGCGGCACGAGCCTCGAAATCGTCCGTACGCTTGACCAGATCTCTCCCGGAAATATTCATAACTGCCGACCTCCTACGGTCTAGTTCATACCGATTTCTGCCGACGAGGGCTCATCGTCTTTCAAGCAGAGGATGAGCGAGGAGCGATGCCCGCTCCACATGATC
>DATJTD010000110.1:0-9329 GCA_035503775.1 Candidatus Acidiferrales bacterium | reverse complement strand
GCCCGCGAGTAGAAGAATCGCGGTGCGACGCGGATCGAAAGCAAAAAAAGTGCGAAGTGGGCGCCCCTTGGACTGGGTACGCAGTTCTTTCATGTTTGCGTGTTTGGACTCCCGAACCGTATCGGCGTGCGGGCGGCTGAGCGAAGGGCCCGATTCTTCGAGGCGTTCGATCGACTGGTTGACGGCGTCCTGATCGTCGCCATCGAGCGATGCGTACCATTCCTCGAACTCCCGCGTGCCCTCGACCTCCCAGGCCATGCCTTAATATGCCATAAAATGACTATGCCGTCAAGCGCCTAAGGGCAAGACGTGATGTGAGTTTCTACGACTCCAGCTCTGCGCTCGCGACGATTGGTTCGCCGTCTCGCTTGTACTCCACGGTAAAAAGGATGGGGCGGCAACAGACCGGGCAGTCTTCGGTGAAGCGCTGCTTGCGGCCGGCACCGGGACCGACGCCGACGTAGTTCGTCTGGGCGCAGGAGGGGCAGGTATACGGCGCCTCCGATTCGAGGGGCATGGGGCCTACGCGCTGACGAGCCGGGCGACGACGGTTCCCGCGTAGGCCGCGATCACGCCGAGGACGAGGCTGGCCAGGCTATAACCCAGCGCCGTGAGCGGGGCGCCGTCACGGAGCAAATTGAGCGACTCGAGCGCGAACGAGGAGAAGGTGGTGTAGCCTCCGAGCACCCCGACGGCCAGAAAGGTGCGTACCTCGGCCGTGACGCCGAAGGCCCGGGTGAGGGCCAACTCGGCGACGGCGCCGATGACGAAGCTCCCGGAGAGGTTGATCGCGAAGGTGCCGATCGGGAAGCCGGGGCCGAAGCGGTTCGTGGCGGCCGTCGCGATCAAGAAGCGCAGGACCGAGCCGAGGGCTCCCCCCAGCGCGACGGCGAGAACGGAGCGCCAATCGATCAGGGCGCTTCACCCGGCTTGCCGGCTGTGCGCGTGTAGCGCCACACTTCGACGCTCTCCACGGTCACCAGGCCCTCGGTGACCATGGAATCGAGGATGGGGAGCGCCGCCCGGATGCGTTCTTCCTCGTCGACCACCTCGATGAGCATCGGCAGGTCGGCGGCGACGTCGAAGACGCGCGCCGTGTGGACGACGTGGTGCGTGCCGTAGCCTTCGATGCCGCGGAAGACGGTGGCACCGGCGAGCCCGGCGTGGCGCAGGGCCTCGACGACGGCGATGTAGAGGGGCTGGCCGTGCCAGCGCTCGCTCTCGTCGACAAAGATCCGGAGGAGCTTCCCGGCCCTTGGGCTCGTCATTCGCTCGCGGCTTTTCCGTTTACAGGGGGCGGGTCCTGTGCTATGATGTGCCGAGTTGAACGGACCCCGGTCCGTTTTCTTTATGTCCCCCCTGTCTCCAGGACGAGTCGATGGCGAAAAAAGAGAACCGCGTGATGGTCGTGATGGCGTGCTCGGAGTGCAAGCGCCGCAATTACAACACCCAAAAGAACAAGCAGCACAACAGCGAGCGCCTCGAGCTCAAAAAATATTGCCGTTTCTGCCGCTGCCAGCGCCCCCACCGCGAGACGAAGTAGTACAATCGAGAGGCACAGGGAACGTCCGCCGTCTCCGAATGCCCCCCAGGCGATTTGCCGCGGATTTTGGCCGGCGGCAAGGAGCCTAGCCGCGAAGTGTACCCGCAGGGTACATGAGTGGCGTAGCGACGCAGTCCGCCGGTCAAAAGCCGCGGCAAATCACAGAGGGCGGTAGCTCAATTGGTAGAGTTGCGGTCTCCAAAACCGTCGGTTGCAGGTTCGAGTCCTGTCCGCCCTGCCAAACATCACCCATCGGAGCGATCAAGACCATGAGTAGCAAAGCGAGCGGAAGCGGAACGGTCAAGCCGGGGACCCCGAGTCGTCCGGTTGCCCGCGATCGCGCCGGGCGCAATCTTCAAATGAAGGCCTTCGCGCAAGGCCTGGCTTCGGAGATGCGCCGCGTCACCTGGCCGACGCGCCAGGAGTGGGTCTCGGCGACCGTGCTGACGATTGGTTTGGTCATCAGTTTGGGCTTCTATACGTTCTTGCTCGACGAATTCTTCGGATGGGTCTTCGGGTTGGTGCATCACTAATGGAACACGCAGAAGAGACGCCGCACCGCGCGCCGACGGCGACCAAAGTTGCCGACCGCAAACAGTGGTACGTGATCCACACGTATTCCGGCTACGAAAACAAAGTGAAGGCGAATCTCGAGCGCCGCATCCACTCGATGAACATGCAAGACAAGATCTTTCGCGTGCTCGTCCCGATGGAAGACGAAGTCGAGTTCAAAGACGGCAAGCGCAAGATCACGCCGAAGAAAGTCTTTCCGGGCTACGTGCTCGTCGAGATGGATATGGACGATCAGTCATGGTACGTCGTGCGCAACACGTCGGGCGTGACGGGCTTCGTCGGGTCGCCGGGTGCCGGTGAGAAGCCGGTTCCGCTGCAGGACAAAGAAGTCAAGACGATCCTCAAGCAGATGGGGATCGAGACGCCCAAGCTCAAGATCGATTTCCACAAGGGCGACCGGGTCAAGGTCACCTCGGGGCCGTTCTTCGACTTCACCGGGATCGTGGACGAGATCCAGCCGGAGAAGGAGAAGGTCCGCGCGCTCATCTCTATCTTTGGTCGCGAGACGCCGGTCGAGCTCGAGTTTTACCAGATTGAGAAAGTCTGAGTCGAAAGAGTTTGACCGCAGCGATTGCCTCCGGAGGATCGGGTATGATCTCTTCTCGCCGGTGGGAGTAGTGCGGACGGTTCTTATACGAGAGACGCGAAAGATTCTTTTGGCGCAGTAGCGGGGAAAGATCGCCGTCTAAGATTTTGGTGGATTCCACGAATCCCACCAGCTCTAAGCCGTCCAATTCGTTCAACGGCTTGAGCGATTCGATATCGTCCAAGTTGTCGAGAGACAGCTTTTCAGCCGCCGCAGAGCCGCAATCTCATCGATCGAGCGGAAGGCTCGGCACGTGTCTATGAGGAGGTCCTCGATGTTGATCAAGGCGTCTAAGCCTGCGAGCGAGGCAAGCCGCCGCAAGCCTCCCAGTCGCAGCGATCGAAGTTTTGTCAAGCCGCGTAGTCCCTCCAAGTCTCGTATGGGCGCATTCAAGATTGCTAGCGACTCGAGGTTGACGAGCTTGGCGAACGGCGCGGTCTCCCTATAACGGTAGCGGTTGAGGAAGAGCCTTTTAAGGGTCACGCATTCGAACAACGAAGCGCTTCTCGGACGCCACTCTAGGCTGCAATCCTCGAGTCGAGGGAAAGCGGCGAAATCGAGCGGGGTTGGGCAATACGTCGATATGTTGAGGGCCCGGAGTTCGTGGAGGAAATGTACGCCGCGGATGTCCGGGATGACGAAGTCGAGAATCGCAAACGACTGCAGAGCCGGCAACGCAGACAAAAACGAAAGGTCGCGGCCCCTCCATCCCTTTGCCTGGTTCAATTCGAGTTCGACGACGTGATTTTCCGAGAGGTATTCGGCTAGCTGATCGGACCAGGCCGAATGAAGAACGGCGCGACGGCCATACTCTCCATCTTCCAAGGAGACCCGAGAGGCTGCCGGTGCGTTCACGTGGAGCCGCTACCCGGAACGCCGCAAGAAATCCCGCTCGAGGAGCGGCGGCGACACCGGCGCAGGCCGGAAGAGAGCCGTGGCCGCTAGTGTCGTGGGGGGGCGGTCGCTTCCCATCCTGGGCTACGGCGACCGCATCCATGTGGGGCGCAGCCGGGCCTCGCGCCCGGGAAAAGGAGAAGGCCCGCCTGGCGCAGCGGGCCTCGTTTCTGGAGGGTGTACTATCATTATCGTTCCGTCTGACGAATTCGTTAGCGTATTGGTGGGTGTGTAACGATTTCTTTACAAAAGCCGCTAAGAAGCTTGGAAGCGGTAGGAAGAACGCTTGGTTGGCTTGGCCGGTTGTGGGCTTCGAGGCGGTGTGGTATGCTTCCGTAGTTCACGGCCGGCCTCACCCCGGGTGCCGCGGACGGAGTTTCAAGGGGGAGACGCGCCTCTGGCGCGCCGCTAGGAGAAGAAAATGGCAAAGAAAGCTATCGGCACGATCGGCCTCCAGCTGCCCGCTGGGAAGGCGACGCCGGCACCCCCGGTTGGTCCGGCCCTCGGCCCGTACTCGCTGAACATCATGGCGTTCTGCAAAGAGTACAACGACCGCACGCAGTCGCAGGCGGGAATGATCATCCCGGTCGAGATCACGGTGTATGACGACCGCACGTTCACCTTTGTTACCAAGACCCCGCCTGCTTCGTTTTTGATCAAGCGGGCGCTGGGGATCGAGTCGGGTTCGGCGATTCCGAATCGCAACAAGGTCGGCAAGTTGAGCCAAGCACAGCTGCGCGAGATCGCGCAGACCAAGTTGCAGGATCTCAACGCCAACGACATCGATGCGGCGATGGCGATCATCGCGGGGACCGCGCGTTCGATGGGCGTGGAGGTCGCATAATGGCGCACGAACACGGCAAGAAATATCGCGAGGCGGCGGCTTCGTACGATCACAACCAGCTCTACGATGTGGTCGAAGCGACCTCACTCGTGAAGAAGAACGCGCGCGCGAAGTTCGATGAGACCGTCGAGATCCACGTGCGGCTCGGCGTCGATCCCAAGAAGAGCGACCAGAACGTTCGCGGCACCGTCCTCTTGCCCCACGGCACGGGACGCACGGTGCGCGTGATCGCGTTTGCCAAGGGCGACAAAGCCAAAGACGCGGAGGCCGCCGGGGCCGACATCGTCGGCGATCAGGACCTCATCGACAAAGTCAAAGCCGGATTCGCCGACTTCGACGTTGCCGTCGCGACGCCGGAGATGATGCCCGCAATCGGTAAGGAACTCGGCCGTATTCTCGCGCAGAAGATGCCGAATCCCAAAGCCGGCACCGTCAGTGCGAACATCGGCAACGCCGTGCGCGACATCAAAGCCGGTAAGGTGGAGTATCGCCTCGACAAGGCCGGGATCGTGCACACGATCGTCGGCAAGGTGAGCTTCGATCAAGGGAAGCTCAGCGAGAACGTCTCGACCTTGATCGATGCGATCGTTCGCGCGAAGCCGGCTGCCGCCAAGGGAACGTACCTGCGGAGCATCACGCTGACCAGCACGATGGGTCCGGGGGTGAAGGTCGACCCGAGTCGTGTAAAGGCGACGGCAGGCTAAGCTCAGAGACCTCTCGAGCGGGCTCGTCAGAGCGTGATACGGCCGACGATATTACCGCGCGTGTACCAAAGGTCGTCATTCGTTCCGCCGGCGATGGCCTCTGGGACGGTCGGCTGCGTGTTGCCGGGTTGACAGGTCGGTAACAGAGCGAACGACGTCGCGCCGGTCGTCGTCACGCGCGCAATGATCGAGTTGCATCCGACCTCGGGGCCCGAACTCAGTGGAATCCAGAGCGCGTTGTCTGGGCCGAAGGCCGCATCTCCGTTGAAATTCCCCGCGAAGAATGGAAGCGTCGCCACGGTCGAAAAGACGCCCGCCGTCGTCATGCGCTCGACTTGTATCGTGGGCTCGACGGTCGTAACGATATAGAGCGCGCCGTCGGGCCCGAAGGCGAGCGCCGCCCCGTTAGAGTTACAGCAGGTGAAGCTCGAGGGGAACGGATAGGTCGTCGCGGCCCCCGAGGTCGTGACCTTGACAATCGCCGATTGTCCGATGAACCAGAGGTTGCCGTCGGAGCCGGCGACAGAGTAGCAGAGGTCCTCGTTGTCGACGACATAGCCGGTCTGCACGCCCGAGGGTTGCACGCGGAAGAGCGTCTGGGCTTGGCTCCCCTCCGGGGCCGGAACATTGTATGGCAACCAAAAATTTCCGTCGGATCCAAAAACGATGGGGCCAATCAGAAAACTTGCCGCCGGCGCGCTTGTAAGCGGAAACGAGGTGACCGTTCCCGCGTTGAGTTCCGCGAGGCTCACCTGCGAGACGTCGTTTTGGGCCGTGAGAAACCACGGGGTCGCATTGGGTCCTTCGACGAGCTGAAAGGCTTGCGCCGGAATCGCCGTCTCCGTGATCGTTCCGGTCGGCGCCGCGTGACCGATAGCGGCGCTTTCGAGAAACTCGAGCGAATCGTCGGCATTGACGTAGATGGTCTTCGCGCCCGCTTCGGGATAGACGACGGCCGTGCCCGAGGGAATCTGATATTCCGTCGCGCGCACCGCCGGCACGAGGATCGAGGGGCCGAAGGTGCCGGTGGTTTCGGGCGCCGGCGGCGCGGGAGAAACCGCCGAGACGACCGCGTTGACGTACGACGTGCCGTCGTAGGCCAGCGTCACCGTCTGCGACGGACCGGTCACCGACGTCGCGGAGAGTGAGGTCGCACCGGAGGTGTCCGAGTCGAACAGCGGGATCGGCGAGCTGTACGGTTCGGGGCCGACGATCAGTGCGCCGGCGGCGTCGTACGCTGAAACGTTGACCGTGAGCGTTGCCGGCGCGCCCATCAATGGATTCGGGCTCGCAAGCGTCGCCACCGCTGTCTGCCACACGCCTTGCAACGCGAGCGGAATCGTCGTCGTTCCGCTGATCGTTGCGGTCCCCGATGCCTGCGATAGCGTCTCGAACGATCCATCGTATGTCTGAATGAGCGTGCGAGCCGTGTAGGTGATCGGCCCATCCGGTTCCGGAATGTCGATCACGCAGTTAATCGTTCCCGACGTCGTCGTGCAGTTCGGCGACGTGGAAGAGAGCATCTGGAGATTCGATGTCCCATTAATGACGATCTCGATCGCGTCCGTCCCTGGTGAGAAATATTGCGGACGACGCCGGCTGCCGGCGAATGAGATGCCGGCGGGCGTCTCGAGCGGGTCGGCGATCGTGAATTGCGCGGTTCCCGTCGTAGGCGCACCGCTCTGCGCCGGAGTCGGCGGCGAGGTCGGCACAGTCGTTGCCTTCGCGGAGACACCCGGCGCCGGCGAGGCGGTAGGCGGCGTCGTGGTGCCCGTGCCGCCGCCGCAGGCAGCAAGCGCAGACGCCGCGACGAGGAAACACGCGAAGGGCTTGAGGCGATTCGTGATTACCATAACGTGGGTGCCACCACGGTCAAACCGGCGGTTACGTTCGAGCCGGTCGCTTGCCACGCCTCATCGGCGACATAGAGCTTGTTTGACGAATCGACCGCGATCTCGAGCGGCGCGAAATACGAATGTCCGAACGAGGAGTACGTCGGATACTCAGCCACGGTACCGCTTGGCGTAATCCGAATGACGCTTTGCTCGTCGGTATCGGCAGCGTACATATTGCCGTTGGAGTCGACCGCGAGCGCGCCGACGCCGGACCCGAGCTATACGTCGTTCCCGGTGGGGCGTACGCGAGAGGCGCGTTCGAGACGACCGTGCCGCTCGTAGAGAATTTCAACAGCGTCAGTGCGCCTAGCGGATACGGCGCCCAAAAATTGCCGTCGGAGCCGACGACAAATGCGACGTTGGAGCCGCCATACACCGGCGTGGAGAGGGGGAGCGTGTACGTCGACACGGTCCCGCTCGGGGTAATGTTTCCGACGCCACCTTGGACGGCGAACCAAAGATTCTTGTCCGGCCCAAACAGCAAGTTGCTCGGGGAATTCGCAAGGGTCCCGATTTGTGTCGTCGTTCCGGTAGAAGTCGTTCGTTCGACGTCGTACACCGTCGTGTCCGAGGATGAACTGAAGACGCTGACCACCGTCCAAATCGATCCGTCGGGCGCCGCGGCGGCACCGAGAACCTGTCCGTTGAGCGATGCACCCAGCGGGAAGCTCGTTAACGTTCCGCTCGGCGTCACGCGATCGAGACCGTCGCCGTCGATGTAGTCGTAGTACGGCACCCAAACGTTGCCGTCACCGCCTTCCACGATCTCCGGCGTCAGCGAATGCGCTGCGTACGGATCGGCGATCTGCGTAAGGCTACGGGCCGATACCTTCGCAATACTCAAATCGTTGTCGTAAACGCCGCGGCCCCGATCGTCGACCATACACTCCCGTCCGATCCGATGACCACGGGGCCGAGGAGTTCAGGGAACGGGGACGGCGTGCCGAGGGGGAGTTCCGGCGGCAGAAGCGTCGTGACTTCGAGTGGGCTGGTGACGCCTCCGAGCGTCGCCGTAACGTCGAACTGGTCGGCGTCGCCGTCGTATGTCACGGGGATCGTCTGTGAGAGATTCGTGATCGAGGTCTCACCGAGCGTTGCTCGGCCTGCCGTCTCGGTCGTTGTAAATGTCATCGGCTCGGGTAAGACGCCCTGTACGGTGCCGCCCAGTTGGTCGAGGGCGGAGATCTCGAGCGTGGGCGTTGACGGGGCTCCCATGACGAGCGGCGCGGAGAGGCTGAGATTGATTTGCGCGATGCCGCTTTGAAAGACCGCGAGGTATACCGGCTGATTCGGAAGCAGGCTGAACGTGCCCGCAGTGTCGGCGAAGGTCGCCGATCCGCCTTGCGCCGAGATGGGTCCGACGTACGGAACCCACGCGTCGACGCCCTCTATTGGGGGATTGGCAGGTGAGCCGGGACTGACGATACCGGTTCCGGGTTCCGCCGGGAGCACGCTCGGGCCGCCCGCGCTTGTGCTCCCGTTGTCGAAGACGGAGAGATAAAAGTTCTCACCGTTGACAGGGACGCCGTTTGGCAAGGTCACGCTCACGGTCGGGGGAGCGTTGAAGACAATCCACTGTGACGACTCGAGTGTGATGAAAATGAGGGGGAGGTTTGCACTCGGTGCCGTCTGCAGCGTGTGTCTAACCGACATCGCTTGGCGCGGGCGAGAGAAAACCGTGAAAGAGCCGAGCGGGATCTGCGTCGACACGGTGACATTTACGCCTCCAGAGCCGGTCGAAGCTGGAACGGTGACCGTTCCGGTGAAGCCCGCCGCCGACGGAATCGGAAACGACGTCGCCTGGGATGAGACGTTCCAAGTCGTCGTCGCGGTGAGTGAGGTGGCGACTGCACTCGGCGTCTGCACGGGCGTCGACGTTGGCACTGAGGATGCGGTTGGAATCGCCGCCGTCGACGACCTCGGTGTCGGCGGCGTCGTGCTACCTCCGCCACATGCGGCGAGCGCTGCGGCGAAGAGGCCCCATAGGACGGCCGTAGCACGCGGACGAGCGAGATAGGTCGAAGCCACGGCCGTCTTTTCCTCCATTAGCAGCAACGCTGGGATTATCAATAGTGATAAGTAAAAGTGACGATATGGTGCGCAAACGATTCACAAGCGCGTTGCCCGACGCGACCAGGCTTCTTAACTATGACGTTGCCCCGGATAGTCGGGCCGTTTGAGACCGTGGGTTCGCCGGCCGATAGGCCGAAGGGAACCCTCCTATGCGAAAGTCTCGATTCACCGAGACACAGATCGTCTCGATTCTCAAGGAACACGACGCCGGTGCGAC
>DATJTD010000109.1:0-2734 GCA_035503775.1 Candidatus Acidiferrales bacterium | reverse complement strand
AAGGTCGCGCGAGCCGCCTGCGCCGCAGCTTCATCGGAACTCAGTTGTTGCTGCGCCGCCACAAAAGAGGCGCGCGCTTGTTCGAGCGTCGTCTCCGAGATATATCCCTGCGGATAGAGCTTCGCATCGCTGTCGTAGACGAGCTTGGCGTTGACCAGCGCCGCACGATCCGAACTGACGCGCGCCTGCGCCTCGCCGGACGACGTGCCGTACTGCGTCGATTGTATCGGCAGCGAGATCGTCGAGCCGCGCAGCTTCGCCTGCGCCGCCGTCACGGCTCCCTGTGCCTGCAAGAGCTGCGCCTGCAGCGACGAGTCGTCGATCTTCGCGAGCAGCTCGCCGGCGTGCACGCGATCGCCCTCGTTGACGTAGACGGCGACGACGTTGCCGGACTGGGGCGAACTGAGCGTCGAGTTTTGCACCGGCGCGATCTGACCGTCGAGCGTCAGATACGTTGCGATATCCTGACGGCTCGCCGTCGTCACCTCGACCGCGGTCGGCGGGGGGGCCTTGGCCGCCCCGGAGTGACTCCCGCAGCCGCTCATCACCAGCGCAGCCGCCAGCACACCGAGCGCCGCCGCGCACCGCTTCATCGCATCTCCCCCAAAGTCCATCATCATATCCTTCACAAGCCAGGCCGTCGACGCATACAACATCGGGAGTCGGCGAGCGGCTGCACTTGGCGCGCTTTACCGGACAAATCGACGATTTGATTCGTGCCGGCCGGCGTTCTGTGGGCGTTCTACAGGAAAAGAGCGGGAGCCGAGTCTTACTCGGACTAATCCCCCGGCGTCATGGCCGTCAAAGTCGACATCGGACGCACCCACAAAAGTCAGACGCGTGTGGAGGAGTGGATGACCGCTGAAAAGGCGGGGAATCGCGGTGTCGACGTCCTCGCCACGCCGGTTCTGATCCAATTCATCGAGCAAGCCGCCATCGAGTGCCTGGGCGCGAGCATCTCCCGCGACGAGATCTCGCTGGGGACGCACGTCGAACTAGCCCACCTCGCGCCGGTCCCGGTCGGCTATATCGTGCGCACCGAGGTCGAGGTCATCGCGGTCGATGGCCGGCGCGTAGAGTTTGCGGTTGCCGCTTTTGATGAAAAAGAGAAAGTAGCCGAAGGAACACACGAGCGCTACATCGTCGACCGCGCGAAATTCCTGGCAAATCTCGAAGAAAAGATGTCTTAATATCCTCCTCCTCTGGCTGCCTGGTAGGACAGCAGGGGGGTCCTTCGGGCCGAAAGGTGAAACCTTCCGCTGCTCGCTGTCGTTACCCACCAAGGGTACGCCAGTTTAGGGCATGTACTGATTGGTAAGGCAACATTCCGGGTAAGCCGGGACAAGCCTCATTACTTCAATATGGAGGAAGACTTTGAAGCGATTCAGCATCGGCGCGATTGCAGCGGTACTCGCTGCAACGCTCGGGCTGACGACGTTCGCGTCAGCGACCACGACGAAAGGTAACATTGGATCCTACGCGTCGGTGGCCCATGACGAGCTCGTTGCTCAGGACCAGAGCGCGCCGCCAGCAGATTTCGGTTCTCCGCCGTCGGGCGAAGTTCCGATTTTGTTTAACGATCACCACGTCTATTCAAAACCCGACACACTGAAACAGGGCCGCCTCTTGGCAGCGCTTGTCCGTGGAGGCACGGTTCTCGTTCCTCTGCGTTCGCTGTTCGAGCAGATGGGTGCCACGGTCTCGTATGACCCGGCATCGCGAACCGTTGATGTCTCCAAGCCCGGATCCGACGTCAAGGTGACAGTCGGCGATCCCACGGTCGTCATCAACGGCGAGTCGCGTCCGCTCGACGTTCCGCCCGAGATCTATCGCGGTGCGGTCGTCGTCCCCGTTCGCGTCCTCTCCGAAGGCATGGGCGCCTACGTTGCGTGGGTTCCCGATCAGCACGTCGTCGTCGTGCGTTACGTGCCCGAGGCTACACCGCCGCCACCGCCGCCGCCGCCACCACCAACGATGGCGCCCACGGTCGCACCGACGGTTGCCCCGACAGCTACGCCTGTTCCCCCGACACCCGTCACCTACGAGAAGTTCATCGCGGGCGACTACATCTTCTCGCCGAAAGTCTACAACGAGTTCAGCCCGGGTAACACCGGCCACGGCTCGTTCGCAGCTCGCGGTGCGATCGAGTTCCCGCTCTTCGGCCTTCCGTGGATGATTGCGGGCGACTACCGCTACTGGAGCTACCCGCACAACTGCGCCGGCCCCGCTGATGCGACGTGCGACGTCAACGTCATCGGTCAACAGGGTGCCGTCGCGGTCCCCGCATTCACCCTGCACGAATACGATGCAGATGGCCGCCTTGGCTTCAAGGTCGCCGATCCGCGCATCTACATCGGCGTGGGCTGGATGTACCGCGCAGGTAACTACGGCTATCCCAAGCTCAACGGCGTCGAATTCGGCGCAGAGAAACTGCCCGATCTCGATCAGCTCTTCTCGGTGTACGGTAGCGTCTACTACGCTCCCTCACTCCGCGGACAGTTCTCCGATCCTTCGGGCAACGTCTACACCCTGGAATACCAAGTCCTCAAGTACCAGGTGGGTGGAACGCTCGACTTCGGCAAGAGCCCGATCTTCCTCGACTTCGGCTATCTCGGCGACCGCATGACGGTCAGACAGAATGGCCCAGCCGACGAGACACACAACGGCCCCTACGCCGGACTCGGAATCCACTTCTAAATCAACCCGGAACCAAACCAAAGAGAGGGGGCCTCGC
>DATJTD010000108.1:0-5543 GCA_035503775.1 Candidatus Acidiferrales bacterium | reverse complement strand
GCCCCGCTCCCACACGTCCTCGCCAGGTAAAAATTCGGTGGGCTGGTTCATTGACATAAGTGGTTGAGCACTTGAGCATCTGAGCGTTAGCCTCAAGCCTGGTTCACGGTGCCCACGCCGACTCGTCGTGCAGGGTGCCCGCATTGGTTTGGAAGGTGGCAGTGGCTGAACACGTAGCAAAGGCCTATCTCGACCCTGGGACGCCTCAAGAGCAGTCTCGCCGGCAATTTCTCGCGACGGCGACGGTCGCCGTCGGTAACGTCATCGGTGTCGTCCTCGCCGTACCGCTGGTCGTCTCGCTGATTCCGCAAAGCTTGATCGAGCCGAATACCGCTGGTGGCCAGTGGACGCCGATCTCGGACGACGACCTCAAAGCGCTCGAAGCGGCGACGCAGGCTCCGGTCAAAATTTCGTTCACCTTCAAGGCCAAGGATGGTTACCTCGAGAGCGACGATACGGAGTATGTGTGGGGCGTCAAGCTCACACCCGAGGAGGTCGCCTCGTTTCGGTCGACGCGCCCCGATCTCTTCAGCGACGACGGCAAGGTGGATTATCCCGCGGTCAACATGGGCTTCGTGATCTTCAGTTCGATCTGCCCGCACCTCGGCTGCCGCTTCAACTGGATCGACGCGGAGAAGCGCTTCATGTGCCCGTGCCACGGCTCGCAGTTCGGCTTGGAAGGCCAGTATCTCGCCGGCCCGGCGCCGCGCGGCCTCGACCCGCTTCCGTTCCGCGAAGTGAATGGGACAGCCCAGGTCACCTGGATCGAGTACCGGTCACAGCAACCTTCACGCGTCATCATTTCGTACACCTGAGGTACTGAAGTAGTGTCAAGCCTTCTCACCTGGCTCGAGCAGCGGACCGGACTGGTCAGTCTGACGACCGAGTTCCTGACCGAAGACGTCCCCGGCGGTGCGAGCTATTGGTACGTCTTCGGTAGCGCGACCCTCTTCGCGATGATCCTGCAGATCGTCACCGGCATCTTCCTGACGTTCTACTATGCGCCGTCGGCGGCATCGGCGTGGGAGTCGACGCAGTACATCTACAAAGACGTCCCACTCGGCCTCTTCGTCATCAGCCTCCACTATTGGGGCGCGACGGCGATGATCGCGCTGGTCTTCTTGCACCTGCTCCAAGTGCTGGTCTGGGGCTCGTACAAAGCACCGCGCGAACTGCAGTGGGTCGTCGGCGTCTTGCTCCTCGTCTTCACGATGGTGCTGGGGCTCACCGGCTACCTCTTGCCGTGGGACCTCAACGCGTACTTCGCTTCGCAGGTCGCCATCAACATCGCGGCGTCGGTCCCGATCATCGGGCAGCCCATCTATCAGTTCCTCGCCGACGGAACGAGCCTCGGGACGCTGACCATCAACCGGTTCTTCGGTCTGCACGTCTGGGCGATGCCGGCTCTGCTCATCCTCTTGACGGTCGCGCACCTCGTCTTCTTCCGCCACAACGGCTCGGCCGGTCCGCCGACGGACGAAGACGTGAGAAAGCTTCCGCAGGGACGCTTCTGGCCTAACCAGATGTTCATGGATGCCGTCGCTTCGTTCGTCGTTTTTGCGATCATCGTCGCGCTGGCGATCTTCTCGCCGCCGGCGCTCGATCAGAAGGCCGATCCGACGCGGCTCTTCACGCCGTATCCCGCGTGGTATTTCCTGGCACTCTACGGCCTCTTGCGTGTCGCGGCACTCTTCCCGCACGACATCGCGCCGATTGCCAATCTCTTTGCGACCGTCCTCATCCCGGGCATCCTGGTGACGGTCCTCATCCTGCTCCCGTTCATCGACCGGAATCCCAGCCGGCGGATCAAGCGCCGTCCGTGGGTCATGGGCATCACCGCGGTCTCCATCATTGCCGCAATTGGTCTCTCGGTCTACAGCCAGCTCAAGATCATGGAGGAGCAGGCCTCGATGCCGGCCCTTCCCCCGCCGGCCGCCGTCGCCGCCGCACCGGGCACCGAAAGCTCTCCGGGCGCAACGACGACCGACAAAGGCGCGCAGATCTTCGCCACCAACTGCTCGGGCTGTCACGGCGCCACGGGACAAGGGGTGCCGGGCTCTTTTCCGCCGCTGGCGGGAAATCCATACGTCACGGGTGATCCCAAAGCGGTCATTCACACCGTCCTTTACGGCTTGACCGGCGCGATTACGGTCAAGGGCGGAACGTACAACGGGCAGATGCCGCCGTGGAAGGGAACCCTGAGCAACGCCGACGTCGCCAACGTCATCTCGTACATTCGCAGCGGGCTGGCGGGTAACAGCGCGAGCAAGGTGACCGAGAGCGACGTCGCCGCCGTCGCCAAGTAAGGCGCGCGCCGCACCGAGACGAATACAAAAGAGAAGACCACGATTCACCAATCGTGGTCTTCTCTTTTTTCCGGGGCTAGGCGCCGGGCTGATGCGCGAGGTTGTGCTTGGTGAAGTAGATGCGGCCGGAGTTGCGGTTCAGTTCGCGATTGAGTTGCGCTTGCTGACCCGCGGTGAGATGGCCGCCGTCGTGGCGCAGGTCGCGGTCGCGCTGCGCGTTGATGGCTTGGAGGTGGCTCTCGTCCCGGCGATATTCGCCGTAGGTGAGCTGCCCGCTGCGGACGCCTTGTGCGATACGCGCCTGCTGATCGTGGACGCGGTTGCCGACTTCTCCCGCGCTCGCGGCGAGCGGAGCGATGAGTGCGGCGAACGAGGCTGCAATGATGACGATCTTACGGAACATCGGTGGTCCTTTCAAAGGCCGTTGCGCGAACGCCGCGCATGCTTGCGATGTTCACTCTACGAGCGGCTCCGCACGCACCGTTCCGCCGCAGCGCAACTCTCACGCGCCCTTCATCCGGCCTTTACCTCGTTCTCATTTTCTACGCGACCTGCGGTACGGATGCGTGCAGACTAGCCGCACGGACGGCCGTCGTACAGGTACAAGACGTCTCCCCCCTCATGCGCCAATTCGCGGCGGCGGCGGCCGTACGTCGGCAGCGAGAGTTTGCGCGAGGTCACCAGAAACGCCCGCGGCGCGGTGCAGAGTGCCGCACTCTGCTCGTAGCGCGGCAGATTGAAGTCGCGCCAGTTGAGCTGCAGGACGCGCGGACGCGTGTAGAACTCGAGTGCGTAGCTTCCGGCGACGCCCCAGATCGTGACGACATCCCCACTGCGCCGTTCGCGGTCGATCGCAGCGGCGAGCTTCGGAATCGGCTTGAAGACCTCCGCATGCGGCTCGGCGACGAAGGCGATGATGAACATCGACGCGAGGCTCGCCGCCGCCAGCGCTGCCGGCGCGAAGACGGCGGTGCGTTTGCGCGTGAGCAACACGAAGCAGAGGATGGAACCGGTGAGCGTGGTCAGGCCGAGCCAGGTGAGATCGCCGAAGATCGTGTGCAGGTCTGCGCTCAAACGGTTCGATTGGGAGAAGAGACGGATCGCGATGCCGAGCACGCCGATCGTCACCGGCACCAGCGCCGCCCACGCGAGCGCCACGCGCCTATCGCGCTGTTCCACGATGTCGTCGAACCAGATCGCCACCAACAACGCGAGGGCGGGCAGCACCAGGGCGATGTAGTTGGGGAGCTTGGTCTGCGCGAAACTGAAGAAGACGAACGGCACGATCGCCCACGCAACACAGAGGCGCTGCAGGCTTCCCTGCGGCTCGCGCAGGCGCCGATACGCATGCACGAGCGCCGGAACCAAAAACGCGCTCCACGGGAAGAAGCCCAAGATGACCACCGGCAGGTAGTACCAGATGGGCCCCGTCTGATTCTCGATCGCGCCGACGTAGCGTCCGACGGTGTAATGACCGAGCAGCACGGCGAGCGCGTGCGGCCCCGCGGCTCGAGCGACGAGCGTCGCCCAGGGAAGATCGATGAGCTCAAGGCACAGCAGCGCACCGAGCCACCAGCGCAGCACCGGCATCCGCACCGAGCCTGCGCTGCGCCGCTCCCAAAACGCCCAGGCCCCAATGATGAGCACGGGGACGACCAGCGCTACCGGGCCCTTTGCCAAGACGCCGAACCCGGCAGCAATCGAGGCACCATACCAATACAGCGCGCGGCCCGTCCGCAACGCGGCAAAAGCCCCAAAGACGGTCACGGTGACGGCGAGGTTGAGCAGTGCGTCCATGATCGCCAATCGGCCGACGACCGCTTGCATCAAGGTCGTCGAGAGAATGACCGAACAAAAGACCGCGGCGCGCAGGCTCACGAGCCGCCCGGCGCAGAGGCCGACGAAGGCGCCCATGCCAATTGTCGCAAGCGCCGACGGAAGCCGCAGCGAGAAGGCGCTCACGCCGAAGAGCTTTGCGCTGAACGCGGCAATCCAGAAGTAGAGTGGCGGCTGAACGAACCAGGGACGCGCGTTGAGGTGCATGACGATTGGATCGCCGTACAGGAGGATCTCGCGCGCGACTTCTCCGTACACCGTCTCGCTGTTGTCCCAGAGCGTCCCCACGCCGAGACCCGGAAGCGTCGCCAACGCGGCAACGATTGCTCCGACGAGCGCGGCACGCCACGACGAAGGCCGGCGAGATGCGCCTGCGAATGACATGAAGGCTTCCATTACGGTAGCGTGCTCATGAATTCCGCCGGAGGGGAGACGATGGGGTGACCGCGCACGTCTGGGCGCATCTCATCGTCGGCCCGCGCGACGAGCCGTTCCTCGGAGCCTTGCTCGAAAGCCTGACGGGGGTCGCGCAGGTGCTCGTGGTCAATGACAATGCGCCCGACCCCTCACCGCATCACCAGACGCTGCGCTCGTCGCCCTTCGGTCGCGACGGCCGCATCCTCCTCGATCGCACGCCGTTCGTCGATTTCTCACATGCGCGCAACCGTTGCCTCGAACTCCACCGTGCGCACGGTGGGCCGCCGTGGGCAGCGTTCGTGGACTCCGACGAAGTGCACGCGCCCGCTGCGCAGCGCGTTGCAGACCGCTTGCACCTCGTCCCCGGCGATGTCGATTTCGTCGACGGGTATACGTGGCATTTCTTCGCCTCGTTCGATCTCTACACGTCGATCGAGCGGCGCATGATGTTCTTCCGCGTGCACCCGGATCTGCATTGGGTTGGGACGGTGCACGAACAGCTGCACGGCTCGGTTGGGCGGCGTCTCGCGCTCCCCTACGTCTACGGACATTACGGGCACGCCCTCCCCGTCCGCCGGCACGCCGAGAAAGAACATCACTATCGTGCGCTCGGCCACGAGGTGTATCGGAATCCCGCCTACGCCGGGATTCTCGTACCGCAGGAGCAGCTCGACGAGATCGACGTGGCCTCCTATTTTCACGCCAAGTGGCCATTCGCGTTGCGCTTCGGCGCCCGGCATCCGGCAGCGGCGCAGGCTACCATTGCGCTTTTGCGCGCGCAATACGCGGCCGACTACGCGCGCGCGGAGGCGCTCGCTCGCGCCGCGCAACCGCCGCTCGTCCGCGCGCGCAACGCCCTGCTGCGCCTCAACTACGAACAGCGCTGGCGCAGCCGCGCGCTCGATCCGCGCGCGCGCCGGCTCCTTTCCGGCAGGCTCACCTAGGGGAAGGCCGTATCGACAAGGCACTCGGCGTGAGGCGGCG
>DATJTD010000107.1:0-4756 GCA_035503775.1 Candidatus Acidiferrales bacterium | reverse complement strand
TCTCTTATAAAGCACGCTCGTTCCGTCGGCAGAGAGACTGTAACTCTCCAAGTCGCTGATCACGATTGCGTCCTTGCGTTGGCCCATGTCAAAGACGTGCAGCATCGTGCTCTCACCCGGGAGTGGTCCGGCGATGGTCTGCGGCGGCGTCGTCTCATAGAAAATTTTGTCGCCCCGCGCATCGAGCGTCGCGATGTCCGCCGCGGCGATCGGCAACGGCACGGCGCGCGCCATCAATCCGTCGAGATCGATCTTGATCGGCTTGATCGGCCCCGATGCGCTGCTTGCGTGGTGCTCGCTCTCCGTTGGCGCGATGGCACCTTCATCGGATAGAGGTGCGAATGGGGACGGCTCACTCTTCTCGAGGGTCGCGACGTAGATGCCGAGGGTCTTCAGCGTCGCCACGTTCTCTTCGCTTTCGCTGAAGGTTGGGTTCTCATGACGCTGTGAGAGGAAGTACAGATACTTGCCATTCGGCGAGAACACCGGATTGAAGTCATTTGCCAGTGGCTCCGATACCCTGGTGGCCTTGCCGGTCTCGATGTTATACAGCCAAATGTTCTGCTGTTCGTTCGCAGCCGTAATGCTGTAGGCCAGCCACGATCCGTCGGGCGAGAAGCTCTGATCGTGGATCTCGTTATAGATGTCGAACGCTACCTGGGTCGTCTTGCCGTCCGCCAGGTCGAGCAGCCACAATCGATGATTGGCGTCGGTGAACGCGAGGCGCTTACCGTCCGGGGACCAGACCGGTTGGTAAAAAAATCCTGTCCTGAAATGCGTCACGATGCGCTCCGCGCCGCCCTCCGCGGGCCGGAGCGCAATCTCTTGCTCGCCATCGCTGTCGGTGGTGTACGCGACGGTCCGGCCGTCGGGGGACCAACTCGGGTGGTCTTCATCGGCGCGGCTGGAGCCTGAGAGGTCGCGCGTTGCGCCGTGCTCGGCAGGCAACGAGAAGAGACGACCGCGCGCAGAGAACAACGCTCGCTTGCCGTTTGGCGAGATCGCGTAGTCCGTGTCCCCCGCCGTATCGACGTCACGAATGAACTTTTGCGCATCGACGTAGCGCGCTCCGGTTCGCGTTCCGTCATCGGGAACGCTCACGTAAAGGCGGTGCAATCGTTCCGAAGGCAGATCGAGCACAAAGAGCGAGCCGCCATCTTGAAAGACGATGCCGTTATTGCCGAGGCTCGGGAAGTCGATATCGTAGTCGGTGAAGTGGGTGATCTCGCGAAACGCCTTGCTGTCGAGATCGTAGACCCAGATGTTCTCGCGGCGGTTTTTGTCGCGGTCCGACAGGAAGTAGATCTTGCGGCCGTACCACATCGGCGCCGTGTTCGTGCCCTTCCACTCGGTGATGCGCCTGAGTTCTTTCGCCGCGAAATCGTACGTATAGATCTGCTGGGCGAGACCGCCGGTGTAGCGCTTCCACGTGCGAAAGTTCCGGAAGATGCGGTTGTAGGCGATGGATCTGCCGTCCGGGCTGTACGTCATGAGTCCGCCCGTGTCGAGAGGCAGGTCGGTGGGCAGCCCGCCCGTGAGCGGAACTTCGTACAAGCGCGAGATCCACGAGTTCCACGCCTTGCGGCGCGACAAAAAGACGATGTCCTTCGAATCCCGCGTCCAGGTCACGACCATGTTGTCCGGCCCCCATCGCGTGGGTGCCCGATCCACGACGTCGGAATGGAAGGTCAAGCGCGTTGCCGTACCGCCTCCCGCCGGGATGACGTAGACGTCTTCGTTGCCTTGGTAGCTCCCGGTGAACGCGATCCATTTCCCGTCGGGCGAGAAGCGCGGCATGAGATCGTAGCCGGAGTCGGCCGTCAAGCGCGTCGCCACCCCGCCGGTGCGCGAGACCCGCCAAAGATTGCCATGGGCTTCGAAGACTACCGTGCCGTTAGAGAGCGTCGGAAAGCGCATCAACGTTTGGTCGGACGCGCGTGCCCCCGCCGGCAGCAATGCGAAGAACACCAACAACAAAGCCCAGCCCCGGGATCTCATAGGCACACCTCAAATCCGCTTCGGTGCATTCCCATTAACGCGATGCGCACCGTATTCCCTGCCATCTATCTGCGCCTACGCATCGAAGATGCAACGGGAACGAAGACCGTCAGTTGGCCTGCGACCGGCCCGGGCGCAAATGGCACTTGCCGGGTGCGCGCGAAGGGGTCGAAATGAACCACGAAGACCTCTTGGTTCCAACCGGCAAAAGCATCCATTTGGCCGACGGGGCATGAGCCGAGATGGAACTCGCAGAGACCTTAGCCAAAGATTCGAAGTGCACGGCCGATTATCTCATCCTCGTGATCGCTTCCGCGTCGATCGCTACATTCGGCTTGCTGGAAAACAACGTTGCCGTGATCATCGGAGCCATGATCATCGCCCCGCTGATGTCCCCCATTCAAGGGATGGCATATGGTGCAATTGCCGGAAACGGCCAAATCTTCAGGTCGGCGCTAACGACTCTGGCCATCGGAACGTTCGTAGCTGCCGTGATCGCCGCCGTGATTCAGGGCGCAGTCGCGTTACCCGCCTTCGGCTCCGAAATCATCGCCCGCTCGAAGCCGAATCTCCTCGATCTCGGAATCGCGATAGCGGCCGGTGCAGTCTCGGGCCTTTCCAGAGTACGGACTTCGATCTCGTCGGCGATCGTGGGCACCGCGGTGGCAGTCGCACTGATGCCGCCGGTCTGCGTCATTGGGATCACCATTGCTTCAAGGTCCTGGCACCTCGCCCTTGGAGCGTCACTTCTCTACGTTACGAATCTTCTTGGTATCACCGTTGCTTGCATGGTGGCATATCTTGCGACAGGCCGTATATCGAGGACCGACCGCGGTGCCCTCATCGCAGCGATAGCCATGACGACTGTCCTCGCCATTCCGTTGGCGGGCGGACTTTTCGAGCTATTGCGCTTCGAGCGCCTGGAGCATACGTTGAGTTCCGCTCTCCTGTCGGGAACCACGACGTTCAAGCATGTGGAACTCGTGCAGATGAACGTGGATTGGCTCGCGGATCCGCCGGTGGCGACGCTTACCGTGCGCTCGACCGAGCCCATTACCCCCTCGCAGGTCGAAGACTTGGAGCAATTCGCCTTCATGCGGACCGGCCAGCGATTTGTCTTCGTCTTCGAAGTGACGCCGCTGGCCGAAGTACGCAGCTCGCCTCATTGATACGGGACTCCGGGCGATGAGACTGGAGCCGCGGTAGACGCTACGCCGCAGCCGATTTCACGGAAAGCGTGTACGAGCGGCCTGGCTATTCCGACGCATTTGCCAGTGAGCAGTCTTCGCCGAATCGCAGCGAGAGGACGCTCAGAACAACCTCTTGAGCATTCCCGTTACGGTCAACGCCGGCGTTTTCTTACGCATCTATCGTTCGAGAGTGCGGGCGATCCCCTCGGCATAGGGAGTCTTGCGCAGGCCGCCGATCAGCGCTTCGAGCCGCGAATCGTCCAGCAGCACCGGCTCGGTGATCAGATAGTTCATCTCGACCAGTTCGCGCATCAACGGGTTGAAAAGACCCAGCACGCGCAGCATCAGGTTGTTTGCGATCTGGTAGCGAGGCTTCTTTCCGCATTGCGCATAGATCTCGCCGGCAAACGCACGCGTCGTGATCGCGCCGGGTCCGCCGTAATTCCAGAAGCTCCCGTAAGCGTGCGGCTCGTCCAGGACGCGCAGCGCGACGTGCGCGCAGTCCGGAATGAAGGCATATTCGTGCGGACGATCGATCGGCCCGAGAAGCTGCGCCGGCTTTCCGAGACGCGCGTTGACGAACGCCGAAGTCAAGAGGCTCTTCTCCATCCGCGGTCCGTAGAGATCGGGAAAGCGCAACCCGACGGTTTCGAAGACGCCCGGTTCGTGCGCCGCGAGCACGAGATCCTCTTGCTCTTTGCGCATGCGTCCCTTAAAGGTGTGCGGCTCGCGCGAGTGCGATTCGTCGACGCGCGCCGTACCGGGACGACCGTAGGGGTAGACGGTTCCGATGAGGAGCAGCCGACGCACACCGGCGGCCCGTGCGCCGTCGAGCGCGCGCCGCGTCAACACGGGATGCAGTGCGAACTTCCAGTACTCGACGCCGATCAGGTAGATCACGCTCTCCACTCCGGCCAGAGCCGGCACGAGCGTCTCGGCACTCTCCGTGTCCCAGACGCGGCACGTCGCGAGCGGATCGCTCCCAAAGAGCGCCTCCAACCGGGCGTGATCCCGCCCAATCGCCACGTAGGGGCGACCCTGCGCCCGCAGCTCCGCGGCGATCGCTTGGCCGACCGCCCCGGTTGCCCCGATGATCCCGATACTGCCCATGGCACGCTCCTTCCGAATGCCATTCACAGTAGCCTCCGCGTGCTCAGCGAAGCGTATACCCCACGCGCCGAATCGTGCGGATGAGCCCGCGCCCGCCGATCGGTTCGAGCTTCGCACGCAGATACGAGACGTACGTTTCGACGACGTTCGGTTCAACCGCTACGTCCCTGCCCCAAGCCGCGTCGATCAGTTGCTCGCGGGTGAAGACGCGCCCGGGTTCACGCACGAACGTCACCAACAGATCGAATTCGCGCGTGGTGAGCTCGAGTTCGCTTCCGTAACACTCCGCCTTGCGCGTGGCGAGATCGAGCGCGATGCCTCCGTAGCTAAGCGTGTCGCGCTTGGCCAAGCGCGGGCGGCGCAACCGAGAATGAATCCGCGCGGCGAGTTCGCCCAAGTCGAATGGCTTGCCCACGTAATCGTCTGCACCGGCGGTCAGCGCGGCGATCTGATCCGGC
>DATJTD010000106.1:0-16944 GCA_035503775.1 Candidatus Acidiferrales bacterium | reverse complement strand
GACGACGGGAAGCGTCATGGACATCATGCTCCCCGCCGGCGCGTAGGTTATGGTGACGTGCGCGCCGCGCACGGCTTTCCCGCTCGCACGGTCGTACAAGTGGACGACCAAGTGATGATTGGGTTCGAGGCGGCTGCCGGGTTGCACGGGTGCGGCTCCCCCGATGACGATCATCCCCGCCCCGGCGTGGCGCGCCGCTTGCGCGCGCGTATAGAATCGTTCGGCCGGGAGGAGGTCGAGGACGACCCGATACGGCCCGGCGATGTGCGTCATCTCGATGCCGGCCGCAGTGCTCATACCGGGCATGCCGCTCATGTTGCCCATCCCCGACATATCGTCGGCGACGGCCGGTGCTCCGGCGAAGGAGAGCGCCGCCAGAACGGCCGCGACGAAGAAGGGACGAACGATACCGGTGATGCGCATTGCGCTTGCTCCTCGGGATGGAACTGCGAGGCGGCTTCGCGGGACCGATTCAGCCGATCCTCCCTGCGTTCAGGACGAAGAGCGCGTTCGTGCCAGCGTATCGTCGCGGCCGGCCTTTGGAGCGAGTTGGCAGAGTTCGATCAGCACACCGCCGGTCGCGCGCGGATGCAAAAACGCGATGAGGTTCCCCTGGGCGCCGCGGCGCGGCTCCTCATCGATGAGGCGGACGCCGAGGTCACGCAGCCGTGCGAGTTCCGCCCGGATATCGGCGACACGATAGGCGGTATGGTGCACTTTGCTTTGTGCCTCTCCGCGAAACCGCGCAATGGCGGACGACTCGTCCAGCGGGCGCAAGAGTTCGACGCTCGCGTCGCCTGCGCGCAAGCCGACCGCTTCGACACCTTGATCGCCGATGATCTCCCGGTAGATCTGCTCGAACCCCAAGGTGCGCGTGTACAGGGCGAGCGTCGCCTCTAGATCGGCGACCACGATGGCGACGTGGTCGATCTCGTACCCGTTCACGCGATGCTCTCGCGTGCGCGGTGCGTTCCGAAAACCGAGCGCAGGACGTCGCAGATCTCTCCGAGGGTCGCGCCCGCATCGAGGGCCTCCACGAACGGCGGCATGAGATTGGTCTCACCCAGAGCTGCGGCCCGGACATCGCGCAGGCGCCGCTCGACGGCGGCTGCATCGCGTTGCAAGCGATGTTCTTGTACGCGCCGCGCCTGGTCGCGCTCGAAGGCGGGATCGATCTGCTGCAACGTGAGTGGGCTCTCCGGCTGTTCCGCTTGGACGAACCGATTGACGCCGACGATCGTGGCCTCACCGCGCTCGATCTCTTGTTGCGCGCGATAGGCCGATTCGGCGATGCGCGCCTGCATCCAGCCGCTCTCGATGGCAGCGACGCTTCCGCCGAGCGCGTCGATCTCGGCGATGAGCGCCGCCGCGCGCGCGTAGACCTCTTGCGTGAGGCTCTCGACGTAATACGATCCCCCGAGCGGGTCCGTGACCTCGGCCACGCCGCTTTCGTAGGCGATGATCTGCTGCGTGCGCAGCGCCAGACGCGCCGACTGCGCCGTTGGAAGCGCGAGTGCCTCGTCTTTTCCGTTGGTGTGCAGCGATTGCGCCCCGCCCAAGACGGCGGCAAGCGCCTGCAACGTCACGCGCACGACGTTGTTGTCGGGCTCCTGCGCGGTGAGCGTGGAGCCCCCCGTCTGCGCATGAAAGCGCAGCGCCTGCGAGCGCGGATCGGTCGCTCCGAAAGCGTCACGCGTGATATGTGCCCAAAGCGCCCGCGCCGCGCGAAATTTCGCAACCTCTTCGAAGAGATCGTTGTGCGCATTCCAGAAAAACGAGACTTGCGGGGCGACGCTGTCGATCGCCAAACCCGCCTCCTGCGCCGCCTGCAGATACGCTTTGCCGTTGGAGAGCGCGAAGGCGATCTCTTCGACCGCCGTCGAACCCGCTTCGCGAATGTGATAGCCCGAGACCGAGATGGTGTTCCACGACGGCACCTCGCGCGCGCAATAGGCCATCACATCGGTCACCAGCCGCATCGACGGCTTCGGCCCGAAGATGTACGTTCCGCGCGCCGCGTATTCTTTGAGAATGTCGTTTTGCACCGTGCCATGGAGTGCGGTGAAGCTGATGCCGCACCGGCGGGCGACGACCAACAGCATCGCGAGCAAGATGGCGGCGGGGGCGTTGATCGTCATCGAGACGCTGACGTTTTCGAGCGGGATGCCTTCGAAGAGGCGCTCCATATCGCCGATCTGATCGATCGCTACGCCGACCCGGCCGACTTCGCCGCGCGCTGCGGCGGCGTCGGAGTCGAGGCCCAGTTGCGTCGGGAGGTCGAAGGCGACGGAGAGTCCGGTCGTTCCCTGGGCGAGCAGATAGCGGTAGCGAGCGTTCGACTCCGCGGCTCCGGCATATCCGGCGTATTGGCGCATCGTCCAGAGGCGTGAACGGTAGCCGTCGGGGCGAAGGCCTCGCGTGTAGGGGAACGTCCCGGGCGCCGGCTCCCCGTAAAAGGTGTCGAGCGGGATGCCGCTAGCGGTCTGCTTCCGCCGGCCCGGGGAGCCGTTGCTCGCCATACGGTAACCTTCGTAAGCGCGCAGGAGCAAACCCCGTTGCGGCGCTATTCATTCACCTTGTGGCTGTAGACCCGACGAGGACTCGCCGGCTCGATGATAAGCAAGCGTCCTGACCGAACGTCCGCTCACGCTGCGGCCGGGTCTCCCGAGCTGGATATGGCCGTGCCTGCGCGCGCGGAGAGTTCGCCCGTTCTTCGTAGTGCGCTGCGTGAGTTCTTGGAGCAGCTCAGCCTAAGCCGCGAGCGGGTGGCTGACGTCGTGCTCGCCGTCGGTGAGGCGACTAGCAATGCGATCGAGCATGCGTACCGCGGGCACGACGGCACCGTTTGGCTTCGCGCGGTGGAAGACCCGCCGGGCCGCTTGATCATCGAGGTCGTCGACCAGGGACGTTGGCGTCTGGATGCAAGTCCCGAACGCGGCCGGGGCCTTGGCATCATGCGCGCACTCGTCGACGACGTTGCGATCGAAAGCACGCGTGAAGGGACCCTCGTCCGGTTCGAGGTGCTCTTCTAAGGCGAGCAACGGCGTGCGCTTACGCGAACGTCAGGAGGACTGCCTGCGGCTCGACGGTTGCTCCCGCGGCAGTGTGTACGCCGGCAACGACGCCGGCGCGCGGCGCGCGAATCTCGTTCATCATCTTCATCGCCTCGATGACGGCGACGACTTGCCCTTGGTCGACCGTACTACCCACCGCGACGGCGAGTTCGACCACGACGCCGTGCATTGGCGAACGGATTTGGTTCGTGTTCGTCTCTTTGGATGTTCCCGTGCTGGGCGGCTCGCCACGACGAGGCGCGCTTCGCGGCGCGGGGGGTAAGGTGCCGCGCTGCGCGGGGGCGTCGAGGAGGCGCACGACGTAAAGCCGGTCGTTCACCTCTATGCGGACGACCTCGCCCTCCCCAGCCGATGTTGCCGGCTGTACGGCCTGCGCCGGCTGCTCCGTCGGTGCCGCTACGAAGGTGTGCGCGAAGCGTTCCAAGGTGGCGGTGCCGTAGGTGCTCTGCGCGACCGGTGGGTGATCGATGAGGGCGCGTGCGATTGGTAAGGTCGTGGGAACGCCGGTGACGACGAATTCATCGATGGCGCGGCGCAGGCGCGCGAGTGCTTGCGCTCGATCGGGGGCCCAGACGACGAGTTTGGCGATGAGCGAGTCGTAGTCCGGCGGAATCGTCCAGCCGGCGCGGGCCGCCGAGTCGACGCGCACGCCGGGGCCGCCGGGCTCTTCGTACGTGCGAATGGTCCCGGGAACGGGGAGGAAACCGCGCGCCGGATCTTCGGCGTTGACGCGCACCTCGATCGCATGACCGCGCAGATCGATCTGCGCCTGTTCATAGCCGAGCGGCTCGCCGCTTGCGACCCGAATCTGCTCGCGCACGAGATCGAGCCCACAGACCATCTCGCTCACCGTATGCTCGACTTGAATGCGGGTATTCATCTCGAGAAAATAGACAGCATCATCCGAGACCAGAAATTCGATCGTGCCGATCGAGTCGTATGCAATTGCGCGCGCAGCTGCGATCCCAGTCGTGCGCAACGCGGCGACCACGGCCGGCGCAATCGCGGAGGGTGCTTCCTCCCACAACTTTTGGTGGCGGCGCTGCAGGGAGCAGTCGCGCTCACCGGCGTGTAGAACGGTCCCATGCCGATCGGCGAGGATCTGGAGTTCGATGTGTTTGGGGTTGTCGAGATAGCGCTCGGCATAGACGGTCGGATCTTTGAAGTACGCTTGCGCCTCGCGCGCAGCGGTCGTATATGCCTCTTCGACCGCTTCGAGCGTTCGCGCGACTTTGAGGCCTTTTCCGCCGCCTCCGCTGGAGGCTTTGAGCGCGAGCGGAAGGCCGTACTCGTGTGCGGCGCGCACGGCTTCGGCTACCGAGCGCAGCGGCTGCGCACCGCCGGGGACGACCGGGACGCCGGCTGCAATCATCGTTTGACGTGCACGGACTTTCTCGCCCATCGCGGCGATCGCGCCCGGGTGCGGGCCGATCCACGTCAAGCCGGCATCGATCACCGCTTGCGCAAAGCCGGCGTTCTCGGCGAAGAAGCCGTACCCGGGATGCACCGCATCGGCACCGCTGCGGTCCGCGATCTCGAGCAGTCGCGGGGCGTTCAAGTAACTTTGCGCGGGGGCCGCAGGGCCGAGCAAGTACGCTTCGTCGGCGCTGTGCACATGGCGCGCGTCGCGGTCGACTTCGGAGTAGACGGTGACCGTCTCGATGCCGAGTTCTTTGGCCGTGCGCATGATGCGAACGGCGATCTCGCCGCGGTTCGCGATGAGGAGTTTGCGGATCATCGGCGCTTTGGGGCGCGAAGATCACCCGACCGCAACGGTATCGAGCGGCGCCAGCGGCTCGGTGCCGGTGTCGTCGCCGCCAAACGAAGGCGCAGCGCGATCGTGATCGCGGCCAGCTCGTCTTGCGACGGCGGCTTCACTCGATCTCGCTCGGCGCACTGATCGTCTGCGTCGTACCGAGATCGCGCGTCTCGCCGTGTTCGACCGTGCGCACGAGTTGGTCGAAGGCCGCCCACGCGAACGGAAGCTGCGGCTGCAGACCATACCCGAAAGCCGCGAACGAATCGAAGTGCGTCCCCTCGCGAATGAGATACAGACGATGGAGCTTCTCGTGGCCGGCAGCTGCGACCGCTTGCGCGTACCCGACGGCGTGGAAGTCTGCAGGGACGAGGATATCCCGTGTACCGGCAAGCGAGATGAGCGGACGTTCGATCGCGCCCGTGTGGGCAAACGCGACGATGGTATCGCGTGCGGATGACGACGGGGTGTAGGCGGCGCGCGCTGCGGGTTGTGCGAGGCCGTCTCCGCTCGGTGTGCCGGGGAGCAGACGCGGGTTGCGCGGATTGGGCGTCGTGGCCGTGAGGGCGTCCGTGGCCGTCGCCTCCGGATCGATCAAGAGCGCGTAGACGAAGAGCGTGAGGTCGTTGTAAAAGGGTGCGACGTTCGAATAGTAGTCACACCACAGGGAGGGATGACCGGCGTCGCTCTGTCTGACATCGGCCGGAAAGCCCGCATCCTGGATCGCTTTGCTCGCGACCGGGTCGGCAAAGCCGCTCTCGATGTAGCCGGGCATCGCACTCAAAAACGGCGGAAGCAAATCGAGGAGGCTGCGCTCGGGCGTCCAGCGCGGTGCCGCATACTCGACGCCGCCATCGAGGAGCTCGGGGAAGTTCTCGAGCGCGCTGCGCACCTGAGCTCCGCCGTTGGAGAGGCCGACGGCGTACGTGCGCACCGGAAGTGCTCCACGTTCCACACGCAAAGTCAACCGCGCGAATTCGATCAGGTGACCGAAGTCGTCGTTCCAGCTCGCGATACCGATGCGCTGCGGCGTGAGAACGCCGGCGCGAATCGCCATCTGCT
Organism: Candidatus Acidiferrales bacterium; assembly: GCA_035503775.1. GTDB lineage: Bacteria > Vulcanimicrobiota > Vulcanimicrobiia > Vulcanimicrobiales > Vulcanimicrobiaceae > DATJTD01. The sequence continues at coordinate 11,052 of DATJTD010000106.1, read as the reverse complement.
TACTCTCCAGGCCATCGACGTCGAACGGAATCGGGTAGGCGACTCCGTGAACGGCCGCATCCGCAAGCGGCTCGACGACGGCGTTGTAGGGGATGCCCTTGTTGCTCGAAGCGAACGCGTATCCGCGCGCAAGGGCGAAGTCGCTCCAGATACCGTCGTTGGCGAATTCGCTGCGGGTACCCGGCGTGCCGGCGACGACGAGCGATCCGTTCCAGCGATCCGGGATGCGCAGCAGATGCCGGCGCCCTCCGGCCTCCGAATAGAGGAGCAATTTGCCTGGAATCGGATGCGCTGCCGGCGAGCGCGTTCCAGGGGCCATCAGGGCGTACGCATCTCCCGCCGGATCGATGCCGGGCGCCGCCGGAATCGTCGGCGCCTGCCCGAAGCGCAGGTCGCGCACGGAGTGCACGGTCGCCGTCGGTGATTCCGGGTCGGGCGTGGGAGGTTGGTCGCCCGGCGCAGGGCGCGGCATCACGGCCAGACCGAGCATCGCCGCCGTGGCGCGCAGGAAGGCCTCACGGGGGATCAAGGAGCCGGCGCGACGTCGGGATAGATGCCCATGGCGTGGTATCCGGCGTCGACGAAATGAACGTCCGCGGTGATCGCGCTCGAGAGATCGGAGGCGAGATAGACGGCCACGTTGCCGACGTCTTCGAGTGTGATGTTGCGTCGCAGGGGGGCGGCGTTTTTGACCTTGTCGAGCATCCCCGAGAAACCCTTGACTTGCCGCGAACTCGCGGTCTTGATCGGTCCGGCGGAGATCGCATTGACGCGGATGCCGCGCTCGCCGAGATCGAAGGCGAGATAACGCACGATCGATTCGAGTGCGGCCTTCGCGATACCGGCGACGTTGTAGTTGGGAACGATCGCGGTCGCACCGTAGTAGGTGAGCGCCATGATGCTCGCGCGCTCGTTCAGACGTTCGCGTAAGGCACCCACTAGGGCGATCAACGAGTAGGCGGTGATATCCAGCGCAACGGTAAAGCCGCTGCGCGAGGTGTCGTATACTTTGCCTTCGAGATCTTCTTTGTGCACGAAAGCAATCGAGTGAATCAGCCCATCGATGTATCCGAGATCGCGCCCGACGGCGGCGGCTAGCGCTGCAAGCGCGTCGTCTGAGCTGACGTCGCACGGATAGACCGCTCCACCGCCGAGTTCGCCGGCGAGCTTTTCCACTTCGTCGCGCACGCGCTCACCCTGATAGATGAAGGCGAGCCGCGCACCGTGCGCATGTAAGGCGCGCGCAATGCCGGTTGCGATCGACCAACGATTCGCGACACCGGTGACGAGAATCGTCTTTCCCTCGAGGAGCTTCACGAAAAAACGAAATTATCGCCCGGCAGCCGGTCCCCTCTCGGGGGCGCCGCTCACAGCGGGATGTTGCCGTGCTTGCGCGCCGGGCGTTCGACGCGCTTGTTCTGCAGCATCTCCAGTGCGCGTGCGACGGCGCGCCGGGTGGTCGAAGCTTCGATGATGTCGTCGACGTAACCGCGCTGCGCGGCGATGAACGGGTTCGCAAACCGCTCGCCGTATTCGGCGATGAGCTCCGCCGTGCGGACCTGCGCGTCGTCCGCCTCGGCGATCTCACGGCGAAAAATCGTCTTGACGGCGCCTGCCGCTCCCATGACGGCGATCTCGGCGGTGGGCCAGGCGAGGTTGACGTCTGCGCGGATGTGCTTGGAGGCCATGACGTCGTAGGCGCCCCCGTAGGCTTTACGCGTGATGACGGTGATCTTCGGGACGGTCGCTTCGGCGAAGGCGTAGAGCAACTTTGCGCCGTGTTTGATGATGCCGCCGTATTCTTGCGCCGTCCCAGGCAAAAAGCCGGGGACGTCGACGAAGGTGAGCAGCGGGATGTTGAAGGCATCGCAGAAGCGCACGAAGCGCGCCGCCTTGATCGAGGAGGCGATGTCGAGTACCCCGGCGAGCACCATCGGTTGATTGGCGACGATCCCGATGCTGCGCCCGGCGATCCGGCCGAAGCCGGTGAGGATGTTGGGCGCATAGAGCGGCGCGATCTCGAAGAAGTCGCCGTCGTCGACGAGCGGAACGATGACGTCACGCATGTCATAAGGCTTACTGGCGGCGTCGGGGATGACGCCGTCGAGTTGCGGGATCAGGCGCAGCGGATCGTCGGTTACGGCATACTGCGGCGGATCGTCGAGATTGTTTTGCGGGATGAACGAAAGCAGCGCCCGCGTCTGTTCGTTCATCTGGTCTTCGTCCTCGGCGACGAGATGTGCCACCCCGCTCTTGCTGGCGTGTGTCTGCGCGCCGCCGAGCTCTTCGAAGGTGACGTCTTCGCCCGTCACGGTCTTGATGATCTCGGGGCCGGTGATGAACATCTGCGCGATGCCGCGCACCATAATCGTGAAGTCGGTGATCGCCGGCGAGTAGACGGCGCCTCCCGCGCACGGCCCCGCTATCAAGCTGATCTGCGGTATGACGCCGCTGGCTTGAACGTTGCGCCAGAAGATTTCGGCGTAGCCGCCCAAGCTGACGACGCCTTCTTGAATGCGCGCGCCGCCGGAGTCGTTGATCCCGATCATCGGCGAACCGGTGCGCAGTGCGAGATCCATCACCTTGCAGATCTTCTCGGCGAAGACCTCACCGAGCGAGCCGCCGAGCACGGTGAAGTCTTGCGAGAACAAGAAGACCTGACGCCCAGCGATCGTCGCACGGCCGGTGACGACGCCGTCGCCGAGAAACTCGCGTTCGTCGAGGCCAAATGCCGTGGAGCGGTGCACGGCGAACATATCGATTTCAGTGAATGAATCGGGATCGACGAGCGTTGCGATGCGTTCGCGCGCGGTGCGTTTCCCGCGAGCGTGCTGCTTCTCGTTGGCGCCGGGGCCTGCGGGTTCGAGCGCGGCCGCCCGGCGCTGTTCGAGTATGCTGCGCTTGCCGTCGGTGGGTGTCGGCGATGGTGAATCGGGCACGAGGGTCGCTTTCGCTCGCTCGGAGCTTTGACCATGCGGCTCGTCTTCGGAGCCGGTTTGCTCATCGGCCGGGACCGGGAGAGAAGAATCCGGGGTCGAAGCGCCTCGCTCACCGTGGGAGCTACCGAGGGGGATAACGCAGGGCCGCGCGTGCTACGCGCGATTTCGTGCGTGCGCTTGGGTCTGTACGACGATGAGCTCGTCTCCGAAGAGGGAGCCGCGTACGGATGCACGGCGTACTGACCGACCCAGCGGAGCTCGCGCACGTCCTCGACGCACTTCCCGCCCCCGCTCTGCTCGCGTTGGATGCGCGGGGCGATGAGATCCGCTGCAATCAGGCGTTTCGCCGGCTCCTCGCATGGGACGTCGCGACGCTCCCGCGCACGCGCGGTATTCGGTACTTCGATCGCGCACGGCTCCTGAGAAGCGATGAGCAGCCGCTGACGCGCGCCCTCTGCGGTGAGCCCGTAAGCGGGATGCCGGTCGAAATCGAGCGCCCCGACGGCACCTTGCACGCGGTGATCGCGAGCTCGATGCCGCTGCGTGCCGGCGACGGCGCCATCACCGGTGCGCTCCTGATCCTGCAAGAGGTGCAAGGAGCGGTCCTCGAAGACCACGTCCTTCGCGAACTCTCGATTCACACGCCCGCGTTGCTTTTCACGGCCGATCCTCGCGGGGAGGTCGACTCGATCAACGCGCGCTGGAATATGTTCGTCGGTGTCGCTGCCGACGAGCTGCTAGGCTCCGGGTGGACCCGGTTCATTCACCCCGAAGACCTTCCGCGCATCCGCGCCGACTGGTTACGCCACTTGAACAGCGGCGAGCCGTATGCGTCGCAGTGGCGCTTTCTGCGCGGAGACGGCACGTATCGCTGGACGGAGATTCGCGCCGAAGCGCAACGCGATGCACAGGGGAAGATCGTACGCTGGTTCGGCTCCGGCACCGACGTGGACGCACAACGCCGCGCGCTCGACGCGCTGGACTTCCTCGCGCGTACCGGTGCGACGCTCGCCCGCGAGCAGGACGTCCCGGCACTGCTCGATCAATTGGCGCACGCCTCGCTCGAAGGGCTCGCCGATATCTCGATCTTCGCCCTCGAGGAAGAGAGCGGTGATTTCCGCCGCCTCGTCGTCGCCTCGCCGCGTGTGCCGCGCTCCTCGGTGGCGATAACCGAGGCCTTCGAAACGCCGCGACGCGGGGAACCCCATCCCATCGCACGCGCGATGGTCACCAGCGAGACGATTCACATTCCGTATGTCGATGAAGCGTTCATCCGGCGTTCGGTTACGCCCGAGAGCCGCCAGGAGGCGTGGCGGTTCGTCGACATTCGCTCGATCGTCTGCGCTCCGATGATTACCTCGGGGCGCGGCCTCGGCGCGTTGACCTTGCTGCGCACGGAAACCAGCGTGCCGTTCGAGACCTCCGACATGAGAGTGATCGAGGAAGTCGCCCGGCGCGCCGCCGTGGCGATCGAGAACGTCCGCCTGCGCGAGCGCGAACGGCGCACGGCTCGCAACCTGCAAGCCTTCGCCGACATGGGAGAGGCGCTCGGGGGATCACTCGGGCTTGCCAAGACGCTCGAAGCTGCGCTGCGCGTGATCGTTCCGCAGCGTGCAGACTGGGCATACGTCAGCCTCGTCGAACGCGAGAGCGAACTTCGCTTGGCGCTGGCCTATCACCGGGACGAGGCGAAGAGCCGCCTCATCGCCACGCGCGCCGGCGAACTCTACGCGCGTCTCGATGGGACCGAGGGCGCTCCGGCTGTCGTCAAGACGCAAGCCCCCGTTTTGTTGCAGAAGATCGACCGCAGCGGCGCGAGCATCGTTTCGGCGCGCGTCCTTCGCATGTTCGGAGACATCGGTTTGGCAAGCGCCGTGATCGTGCCGCTCTTTGCCGGATCGACGGTGCGCGGGACGCTCCACCTCTGTGTGGAGGACGAGCGGCGCACGTACACGCGGGCGGACGTCGAGTTCTTTCAAGAGCTCGCGCGTCGCATGGCGCCCGCAATCGCCAATGCCGAGCTCTTCGAACGCGAACAGCGGGTGGCGCGCTCGTTTCAAGACGCGGCGCTCCCCGCCTCCCTTCCGGACGTCCCCGGCGTCCTCTTCGACGCGATCTACGAAGCCGGAAAGACGGAGGCCCTCATCGGCGGCGACTGGTATGACGCGTTTTGCCTGGTCGACGGCCGCATCGTCGTCTCCATCGGCGACGTCGCGGGCTCGGGTCTCGAGGCTGCCGTTACGATGGGTGGTGTGCGCCAAGCGATTCGTGGCGCCGCGCACGTGCAAGCCGACCCGACGGTCATGTTGGAGGCGGCGAATCAGACGGTACTCGCCGACGCGAAGCAGCGCTTCGTCACGGCCTTCGTGGGTGTCATCGACCTCGGCCCGGCGCCGACGATCACCTATCAGGCGGCAGGGCATCCGCCTCCGGTTCTTCGTTTACCCGACGGACAATTGACCCACTTGCACAACCAAGGGCCACCGCTGGGTCTGCGAACCGGGCGCATGCAGTGCAATCAACGTTGCGCGTTGCCCAGCGGCTCGTTGTTGACCCTCTTCACCGATGGCCTCATCGAATCGACTCACGATATCTTCGAAGGCGAGCGCCGCCTCCGTGAGGCGCTGCTCGATCCGGCGGTCCTGGGCGCGGCCCACCCCGCGAAGATGCTGCACGACGCCGTCTTGGTAGACGGTGCGCGCGACGACATCGCCATCTTGACGATCAAGATGCGCTGAGGGCCAACGCGGGGACGGCCGGCATATGCGTCGCGCGGCCCGCAGCGATCCAGCGGACGAAGCTCAAGACGCCGTCGCCGGTTTTGGCGGAGACGACGATGACTTCGAGGCTGGCATTGACCTCTTTGGCGTTGGTGATCAGGCGCTCGAGCGAGACGTCGACGTAGGGCAGCAGATCGCGTTTGGTGACGACCAAGAGATCTGCGGCGCGAAACATCGTCGGATATTTGAGCGGCTTGTCGACGCCCTCGGTCACGCTGCAGAGTGCGACCTTCCGGTGCTCGCCGATTTCGCACTCCGCCGGACAGACCAGATTGCCGACGTTTTCCACGATCAGCACGTCGAGTGCGGGGAGATCGAGGGTGGTCTCACCGTAGCGTAGCGCCCGCGAGATCATCGTCGCGTCGAGATGACAAGCGCGCCCGGTGGTAACCGAGAGCACCTCGACGCCGCGTTCGCGAAGACGATCGGCGTCGAGCTCGCTCGCCATCTCGCCTTCGATGACGGCGATACGGTGGCGGCGTGCCAGCAGTGGCAGCGCCTGCTCGAGCAGTGTCGTTTTGCCGGCGCCGGGCGCCGACATGAGGTTGACGACGAAAACCCCCGCTCGGTCGAAGTGCGCGCGGTTCTGCTGCGCTTGGTGCCTATTTTCGCCCAGCAATTCGCGGCGGAGGGTCTGTTGTGTCATCCGGCTTCCTCTTGCAAGAGATACGGAAAGACGCGCCTCACGGGCGCCCGTTCATTCTCGTGGCGCCGCTTGGATTGCACTATGGCCGATTGTTGAACGGGTGGCCGCGTGCGCTGCTCCCAACGGCAAAAGCGCCGATGTATGAGTGAGAAAGGCACTGGCCGCTTGCAGGGCGAGGGCCTATGACCTCGAATCGGGAGACCCCATGTCTTTTGTCGCAGCTACGTTACGCACGTTGCTTACCTTGCTGTTATGCCTGACTTTCGTTGCGCCGGCGGACGCTGCGCCGCGCCTTGGCGGCGGACTGTTGGGATTCTACTCCGGCTTCGTACGCTCGGTGAACCCGCATCTGGCCTTGTGGCAATGCGACGTCTACGCGCAGGACCTCCTAGCCAACGCGCGGCGACTTCATCTGGATCCGGCGTTACTCGCCGCGATCGTGACGGTCGAGTCGCACTGGGACCCGGGCGCGCGCTCGTGGCGCGGAGCGGAGGGCCTTGGCCAGCTGATGCCGACGACGGCGCATGAACTCGGGGTCGATCCGACCTCGGGCCGTGCCAATCTGCTCGGGACCTCGATATATCTGCACCAATTGTTGGGCGAGTTCCGGGCGGCACGGCAGCCACTTCGCTATGCCGTCGCTGGGTACAATGCGGGGCCCAATGCCGTCAAACGCTTCGGCGGCATACCGCCGATCACCGAGACGCAGCACTACGTCGTCAAGGTGATGAGCGTCTGGCACGAAGTGAAGGTCGAGACGCGGCTCATGCACATCACCGAGCCTACCGACTCGCCCAAAACGTTCGATGCCGCCGTCGCGGGCTATTGGGGCGCCTAGGAGAGACCCGCGCTACCAGATTCCCAGTGCCAACTTCGCGTCGTCGCTCGCCATCTCGCGCGGGTCCCACGGCGGGGTGAAGGTCACCTCCACCTTGACCGTAGCGACGCCTTCGAGTGACTCCACCTTCGTCTTCACCGACTCTTTGAACATGGGACCGACGGGGCACATCGGCGACGTCAAGGTCATCGTGACCGTGACGTCTTCTCCGCTATCGCCTTCGCAGACGACGTCGTAGACGAGCCCGAGGTCGATGATGCCCATGTGCAGTTCGGGGTCTTGGACCTCGCTCAGGGCTTCGCGAACTTGCTCGACGGTTGGCATGGTGTTCCTCCGGGGTATGTCATTCTGCGCAGGCGTGCCGATCGCTCCCGAGTATCGAGGAACACATGAGCATCACAGTCGCGCAAATGGCGCTCACCAGCGCCACCTTTACCGAGAACGGCACGTTGCCGCCGTCAGCACTCTTCGACGGATGGGGAATCGGGGGCCGCAACCGCTCGCCGCAGCTCGTATGGAACGGTGCGCCTTCCGAGACGCGCAGCTTCGCTTTGGAGTTGCACGACCCCGACGCCCCGACCGGCGGGATCGGCTTCACCCACTGGGTCGTCTTCGATATCCCCGCCGCCGTCACGGAGCTTGCGGAGAACGCCTCCGCTGCGGGGATGCCGCAAGGAAGCAAGCAAGGCCTGAACGACATGGCGCAAAACGCCTACATGGGCCCGGCGCCACCACCCGGGCCCGCGCATCGTTATATATTTACCGTGTACGCACTCCCCGTCGCCGAACTTGGACTCGACGAAAAGACGACCTTGGCCGTCTTGCGCTTCACTATCCGTGAGAACAAGCTCGCCGAAGGCCGGCTGACCGGCTTCTTTGGGCGCTGATGCGGGCTCGCGCGTTGCGAACCTTCCCTATTCAGGGATTGGCGAGGTGCCGAAAGAGTAAGCAGGGAGAGCGAGGCTGATGGTACTTGCGAACGCGTTATGTCCGGCGGCGGCGTCCCAAGCCCTCACTGCGAAGCTGGGTGCCCAATTCCGCTTCGTCGTCGCTCTGTTCGAAAAACAGATTCAGCGCGTATTCGATGACCGCGCTTTCGCTGACGCGTTGAAAGAAGGCGAACCGCTCGAGGCGATCGGCGAGATCAACGTTGAGTGTGTGCGAGACTTTTGCCACACTACTTTTGTGGCCGTCGGTCGTGGCCGGGAGTGGAACGCGTTCCGGGAGTCGGCTCGTTGTTGGACGCCGTTTGGCGCGGGTCGCTTTCTTGGCTTTCATGTCCCGTACGACGTACGTTTGGCAATAGCAGCTTCCTATCACGTACTTTTCAGCGTGCGTAAAGAATTGATAGAAAATCCGTGAACCTTCAGGCGCATACACTGTGTTTTGTGGATATACGGTGCCGTCAAGGCTTGGACACCGCTCGCAGGGTATGCGAGCAGGGCCCGGCAAGTCGACATCGGTCGGTCCTGCTCGGCCTTATGCTGAGCGGTCAGGGAGTCTAACGCGAATGTCAATGTGGGAACCGTTTACCGAGCGAGCGAGGCGCAGCATCGTCCTGGCTCAGGAAGAGGCGCAGCGGCTTGGCAACAACTACATCGGGACCGAGCACATCCTGCTCGGCATCATCTCCGAGGGCGAAAGCCTTGCGGCAAAAGTCCTGGAGACGCTCGGTGTAAACCTCGCCAAGGTGCGCCAGGAAGTCGAGGCGATCGTCGGCCGCGGCGGCCAGACCGTCCAGCAAGAGATGGTCTTCACCCCGCGCGCCAAGCGCGTGATCGAGCTCGCCTTTGAAGAGGCGCGGCAGCTCAATCACAACTATATCGGAACCGAGCATCTGCTGCTCGGCCTCATTCGCGAAGGCGAAGGCGTGGCGGCACGTGTCCTGACCAATCTCGGTGTCGATCCCGCAAAAGTGCGCGTGCAGACGACCTCGTTACTCGGCGCCGAGGGGCAACCGGTTGCGCCGAAGGGAAAATCGAAGACCCCCACGCTCGACGCGTACGGGCGCGATCTCACGACCTTGGCGCGCGAAAACAAACTCGATCCGGTGATCGGCCGCGCGAGCGAGATCGAGCGCGTGATCCAGATTCTGGCGCGGCGCACGAAGAACAACCCGGCCCTCATTGGTGAACCCGGCGTCGGTAAGACGGCGATCGCCGAGGGTCTTGCGCAGCGTGTCGTCAAAGGCGAAGTCCCCGAAGCGCTGCGCGATCGCCGTGTGATCACCCTCGATCTCGCGGGCTTGGTTGCCGGCACGAAGTACCGCGGCGAATTCGAAGAACGTATGAAGCGGGTGATGGACGAGATCCGCGCCGCGGCCGGCGAGATCATCCTCTTCATCGATGAACTGCATACGCTCGTCGGTGCCGGCGCCGCCGAGGGGGCGATCGATGCGAGCAACATCATCAAGCCGGCGCTTGCGCGCGGCGAGTTGCAGTGCATCGGCGCGACGACCCTCAACGAGTTCCGCAAGCACATCGAGAAAGACTCGGCGCTCGAACGGCGCTTTCAACCGGTGATGGTCGGCGAGCCCTCGGTCGACGAGACCGTGGAGATCCTCAAAGGCCTGCGCGATCGCTACGAGGCGCACCACAAGGTGACGATCACCGACGAGGCGCTCGTCGCCGCAGCGAAGCTTTCCGACCGCTACATCAGCGATCGCTTCTTGCCCGACAAGGCCGTCGACCTGATCGACGAAGCCTCGTCCCGCGTGCGTCTGCAGGCGACGTTGCCGCCGCCGGAGATACGCGAAGTCGAGGCGGAGATACGCAAGGTCAAGGCCGAGAAAGAGTCCGTCGTCAAGTCGCAAGAGTTCGAGAAGGCGGCCGCCATTCGCGATCGTGAGGAGAAGCTGCGCCTCGAGAAGCAGCGCCTCGAACAAGAGTGGCAAGACCGCAAACTCCACGCCGACAAAGTCATCCGGGTCACCGAAGCCGACGTCGCGCACATCGTCAGCTCATGGACGCGTATCCCCGTCAGCAAACTCGCCGAGGCGGAGACGGCGAAGCTGCTCACCATGAAGGAGCAGTTGCACAAGCGCGTGATCGGTCAGGATCAAGCGATCGAAGTCGTCACGCGTGCCATCCGCCGCTCTCGAGCAGGGCTCAAGAATCCCAAGCGCCCGATCGGGTCGCTGATCTTCTTAGGCCCCACCGGCGTCGGAAAGACGGAGGTGGCGCGTTCCCTCGCCGAGTTCTTGTTCGACGATCAGGAGTCGATGATCCGCATCGACATGTCGGAGTACATGGAGAAGTACGCCGTCTCGCGCCTGGTCGGTGCACCGCCGGGATACGTCGGCTATGAAGAAGGCGGCCAGCTCACCGAAGCCGTCCGGCGCCGCCCGTACTCGGTGGTCTTGCTCGACGAGATCGAGAAGGCGCACCCCGACGTCTTCAACCTGCTCTTGCAGATCCTCGAAGACGGCCGGCTCACCGACTCTCAGGGTCGCATCGTCGACTTCAAGAACACGATCATCATCATGACCTCCAACGTCGGCGCGACCGGTATGACGACGTCGACGGAGATCGGCTTCCGTTCCACCAAGGATGCCGGGAGCGACCAGCAAGCCTACGATAAGATGAAGAACAAGGTGCTCGAAGAGGTCAAGCACACCTTCCGCCCCGAGTTCCTCAACCGTCTTGACGAAACGGTCGTCTTCCACCAGCTGACGCGTCCGCAGATCGAACAGATCGTCGGATTGGAGCTCGAGAAAGTCATTCGCGAAGTCAAAGCGCAAGAGATGTTCCTCGAAGCAACCGAAGAAGCCAAGACGCTCTTGGCCAAGAAGGGCTGGGATCCGCAATTCGGCGCACGGCCGTTGCGGCGCGCAATCCAGCGCGAAGTCGA